>CAJXPR010000188.1 GCA_913058135.1 uncultured Gammaproteobacteria bacterium | reverse complement strand
TACACAGAGTAGATCGTCGGCAGCGTCAGATGTGTATAAGAGACAGGTATTTACCTATGCTTCAGTGCTGCTCACGGTAGCCTATCTGGGCAGCTACATCGCCAGCATCCGCAACAAGTTAAGGGAGAAAAACACCCAGCTGGCGGAGCTGGCGGCGCGCGACCCGCTCACCCAACTGCCAAACCGGCGCTCACTGATGGACCAGCTATCGCAGGAAGTCGCCCGGGTCGAAAGACGATCAGCCGAGGAGCTTGGGCTGTGTGTCAGCATGCTCGATGTGGATCATTTTAAGCGTGTCAATGACACCTGGGGACACGATACCGGCGATGCGATTTTGTGCCGTATCAGTGAAGAATTGCGCAAAATTATGCGTCAGGGCGACTTTCTGGGCCGATTTGGCGGCGAGGAGTTTATTGTGATACTGCCTGAATCGACCCTTGGGGCAGCACAGCGCACTGCTGAGCGCATCCAGGAATGTGTCGCCAACCTGCATTTTCCGGAACTGCCCGACGGCGAGCGAATTACGGTCTCCCAGGGCGTGACCATCTACCGGCCCGGCGAGAGAATCGAAGCGACCCTGAAGCGCGCCGACGAAGCCCTCTATGTCGCCAAGGAAAATGGCCGCAACAGGATCGTTGTGAGTCAGTGAGTGCAGCCTTGAACGCGGCTAAACCGCCTTGAGCGGAATCAGATTGCCATCCACCGCCAGTTCAGGCAGCGCCGGCAACGGAATTCCCAGATTGTTCTTCTCGAACACCCGATCGGCCCGATAGCTTGAGCGAACCAGTGGACCGGCAGCTACTTCCATAAATCCTTTGGCAAGCCCCAGCTCCCGATAGCGGTTGAACTCCTCCGGACTGACAAAACGCTCTACCTTCAGATGGTTGCGCGTAGGCTGCAGATACTGCCCCAACGTCAGAATGTCCACGCCTATGCCGCGCAGGTCATCCATGGTCTGCAGGATTTCTTCATCCGTTTCACCCAGCCCCAGCATCAGACTGGTTTTGGTCAGCACTTTGGGGCGGTGCTGCTTGGCAAACGCCAGCACATCCAGGGTTTTCTGGTAGCCGGCGCGCGGGTCGCGCACCGGGTGAGTCAGTCGTTTTACAGTTTCCACATTCTGCGCAAACACTTCCAGGCCCGACTCCACAACGCGGGCGACAGCATCCAGGTCACCACTGAAGTCAGGCGTCAACGCCTCCACTGTGACCTGCGGCGTACGCGTCTTGATCGCAGCCACACAGGCCGCATAGTGCGCCGCGCCGCCGTCATCCAGATCATCCCGGTCTACCGATGTCAGCACAATATAACGCAGCCCCATCAGTTCCACCGATTTGGCCACATGTTCCGGCTCGTCAAGGTCCAGCCAACCGCCCGGGTTCCCGGTATCCACTGCACAGAATTTGCAGGCACGCGTACACACCGATCCCATCACCATGATGGTGGCGGTGCCGTTGTTCCAGCATTCACCAATATTCGGACAATGCGACTCTTCACAAACCGTGCTCAGCCGGTTCTCCCGCACATTGGCCTTCACCGCCTCAAACCGCTCACCGCCAGGCATGCGCGCCCGCAGCCACTTCGGCTTGCGCGTCGCAGGCACAACCTGCTCCACGACTGTTGAAGACTTTTTCACACCATCCTTGATCGCGGTGAAGCCCTGCTCACTGCGGAACTTGCTGCCACTGGGGATGGAGGGCGGACGCTGCTGACTCATCTGAAACTGATCCTGTGATCAAAAAACCAATGCGACATGATACCGCATTTACCGCCCCACCATAAGACCACGGGGCTGGAGCGGCTCTCTCACAGCACCCACAGCATAGACGCCGGCGTGGGAGCGGCTGTCAAGGTGAATACATGCATCACGTTGCCGGTAGCAGAAGGAACTGTAGCCGCAGAGTCCGCCGCACCGAGGGCGTCGGGGAGTAGCGCGATTCTCCGAGAGGCCGCTGCAGAGCTGCCGGGGTGGGGGTGCAGCTTGAGGAGCGTATGCGACCCTTGGACGGTCGCATCCGAGC
>CAJXPR010000187.1 GCA_913058135.1 uncultured Gammaproteobacteria bacterium | reverse complement strand
TCTACACAGAGTAGATCGTCGGCAGCGTCAGATGTGTATAAGAGACAGTTGCAGGGCGTTGAAGGTGAGGTAGTCGTCGAAGAAATTGACGACAACCTTTATGAAATGCAGCCGGGCACCCATCGCCGCTTCGACAATCTGGTCGATACGCTGGTGGCGCTGGATCCACAGCAGGCCATGGCCATATATCGCGCCCTGCGTCCGCTGTTTCAGGAAGCCTATGCTGAACTGGGGCTGGGTAACGGGGACTTTGATGATGTGCTGGTGCAGGCGATCGATCAGATCATGTCAGCCGACACTGCCACGGGTCCTTTCCAACTGATCAAACCATCGGTGATGTACGTGTATGCGGAAGGTCGCATCGAAGACATGTCACCAGTGGAAAAACAGCTTCTGCGTCTCGGCCCGGAAAACACCGAAAAACTCAAAGGCCGCCTGCCTGCTTATCGGGAGCGTCTGCAGGCCGGACTGTAACAAACCATGTCGACAAATTCTTCTGCGCTGACTGTCCTGCAGTCAGTTTTTGGGTATGACCATTTCCGTGGCGCCCAGACTGACATCATTGACGAAGTGCTGGCCGGCCGCAATGCCCTGGTATTGATGCCGACCGGCGGCGGCAAATCCCTGTGTTATCAGATACCCTCCATTATTCGTCCCGGTGTCGGCGTCATCATCTCGCCCCTGATTGCGCTGATGCAGGACCAGGTGGACGCCCTGCAGCAGCTCGGTGTGCGCGCCGGGTTTATCAACTCGTCGCTGTCTTCCGAAGACTACGGTCAGGTGATGCGGGCCTTGCGGCAGGGCGAACTGGACCTGTTGTACCTGGCCCCGGAGCGTCTGAATCAGCCTGGCACGCTGGACATGCTGGAAGGCCTGTCGATCGCGCTGTTCGCTATCGATGAGGCGCATTGCGTGTCCCAGTGGGGGCATGATTTCCGCGCTGATTATTTGCAGCTGTCAGTGCTGCAGCAGCGTTTCCCACAGATTCCGCGTATTGCCCTGACCGCGACCGCCGACGCGGCCACCCGTACCGAGATCATCGAGCGGCTGGGCCTGCATGATGCGCGGCAGTTTGTCACCGGCTTTGATCGTCCCAACATCCAGTATCGCATTACCCAAAAGCGCAATCCCCGGCAGCAATTGCTGCAGTTTCTGCGTCAGGAGCACAGCGGTGATGCCGGTATTATCTATTGCCTGTCCCGGCGCAAGACGGAAGAAACCGCACTGTGGCTGCAACAGCAGGGCTTTACCGCCTTGCCCTATCACGCAGGTCTGAGCGCCGCCCAGCGTCTGGAGCACCAGCAGCGGTTTCTGCGCGAGGACGGGGTCATCGTGGTGGCCACCATTGCCTTTGGCATGGGTATCGACAAACCCGATGTACGTTTTATTGTGCACCTGGATCTGCCGAAAAGCATTGAATCCTACTATCAGGAAACCGGCCGTGCCGGTCGTGATGGGGAACCTGCGACCGCCTGGATGGTCTATGGTTTACAGGATGTCATCAAGCTGCGCCAGATGATGGACGGCTCGCAGGGCAATGAACAGTTTAAACGCCTGGAGCGGGTGCGGCTGGATGCCATGTTGGGGCTGTGCGAGATCACCAGCTGTCGGCGTCAGGCACTAAGGGAATACTTTGGTGAGCAGGCACCGGACAGTTGCGGAAATTGTGATGCCTGTCTGAACCCGGCGCCGACCTGGGATGGCACAGAGGCAGCGCAAAAGGCGCTGTCCTGTGTTTACCGGACCGGTCAACGCTTTGGCGTCGCTTATCTGATCGAGGTGCTGAGCGGTGTGGAGAGCGAGCGGGTGCTGCAGAACGGACATCACCGTGTCACGACCTTCGGGTTAGGATCGGATATCGACAAGGCGCAGTGGCAGTCGGTATACCGGCAACTGGTGGCGCGCGGCTATCTTGGCGTAGATCACGCCAGTTACGGCGGGCTCTACCTCACCGAAAAAGCACGGCCGGTGCTGCGCGGTGAAGAATCGGTGCTGCTGCGAATTGATGTACAGGAAGTCACGGCTCGCGCGGGTCGCGGCAAACGCCATGACCAGAACATGTTGCCTGAAGACAGGCCCTTGTGGGAGGCGCTGCGGCAATGCCGCAAGCGGCTGGCGGAAGAATTTGATGTGCCGCCCTATGTGATCTTTCACGATGCCACGCTGCTCGACATGGTGCAGTTGAGGCCGCTCAACGGCCAGCAGTTGCTGGCGGTCAACGGCGTCGGGCAGGGCAAACTGGACAAGTATGGTGATGCGTTTTTGCGCATAATCAATG
>CAJXPR010000186.1 GCA_913058135.1 uncultured Gammaproteobacteria bacterium | reverse complement strand
CTACACAGAGTAGATCGTCGGCAGCGTCAGATGTGTATAAGAGACAGGCGTTAAACCGTATCAACGCTGCACAGAAACATTAGGGTAGGTAACGCGTTGACTAACTCAGTGAAGATCTTAATTCGCGACCTCTACAAGATTTTCGGGACAGACCCACAAGCGTCGCTGCAGCACGTTTTGAACGGTGTCAGCAAAGCAGACTTGCTTGAACAGCACGGCCACGTGCTTGCTTTGGGCGATATCAATGTAGCTATGCGCGAAAGCGAAATCACCGTAATTATGGGCCTTTCAGGGTCTGGAAAATCGACCCTAATTCGGCACTTAAACCGGCTGATTGAGCCGACCCAGGGGCGGGTCGAGGTCGATGGCGATAATGTGATGGGCTACGATGAGAACCAGCTTCGGACTATGCGCCGCGAAGTCATGTCCATGGTGTTTCAAAAGTTCGCGTTATTGCCACATCGCACCGTTGCCGAAAATGCGGGAACGACGTTAAAAATTCGTGGCGTTCCGCAGAGAGAATATCTAGTAGAAGCTCATAAATGGCTGGACCGGGTGGGTCTAGAAGGCTTCGATAAACACTATCCACACCAGCTTTCAGGCGGCATGCAACAACGTGTCGGCATCGCCCGGGCCTTAACATCAAACGCGCCTATTATGTTGATGGATGAAGCGTTCTCCGCCCTCGACCCGTTGATCCGCACAGACATGCAGAACATGCTGCTCGAACTGCAGACAGAGCTACAGAAGACCATCGTCTTCATCACACATGATCTTGATGAGGCCTTGAAGCTGGCAGACCACCTGGTCATTCTCAAAGATGGCCAGATCGTCCAACAAGGCGAGCCGCAGTACATCCTACTCAATCCGAACGATCCCTATATCGAAGATTTCGTCAGCGACATCAACCGTGCCCGTGTACTGCGTGTGCGCTCGATCATGACGCCATTGGAAGGGGCCGCAGCGCCGAGCGACGCCCATGGTGAGGTTGATTTTGACGACACGCTGGAAAGCCTCATCAGTACATCCGGCGGCGACACCTCGCACGTCTATCTCGTTATGCGCGAGGGTACCCCGGTTGGGACGTTGGATATGAAGCATCTTGTGAAGGCACTGGTTCCGCGCGCCACCTTAGAAGCGGGCGCGCGAAAATACTGACCTCATCGGCGGCTAAGCACCACTTTCAGGGGCACCGTCCAAACTTACCGCTTAGGTCGGCGGCGCGGAGTTAACATGTCGATGCTGGTTCACAACCTAATTTGTGTCGAGTGCTGAAGATATCCCTCCTCCCCGACACCCATTTTCTCTATTGAGTATCAGTTGCTACTTAGCGATGGCTGAAAGCAGGTCCGGATTTATCACCAGATTTCTGACCCCATGGGCGTGAGTTTCGTCAAACACATTGCTCTTCAGCCAATCATCAACAGTCCTGATGTTAACCTTGGCAACCTTTGGACGAACACTCCAACTTACTTGGAGTGGGGAGGCCTTTTCATTGTAGCCAGGGCCCGTTGTTGATCCGGTATACTGGACCGGCACGCCAGTGTTTGACGGGATGTTCGGCGCCTGATTCAGTCCATTAACTTCAGCGATCTTGGTGAGGACGATAAAATTCAAAGCGTCTGGATCATTTACAAGAACATAGACTTGTGTTTCTACACGCAACTGTGGGTTCATGATCGCCTTGCTGAGGCAAGAACCCAGAGTTGGGCCAGGCTTTACCTGCGCAGACGAGTAAACATAGTGCACTTCGATCGTGTCGCCTGGTGCCAGGTCGCCATGATCATTTTTACCGATAACCATATCCAACGGTGCGAGTTCAGCAGCGGTTAACTTGCCTGAATAGGCATAGCCCGTTCCGTAGCCATGACCGTCGCCATTGCCAGCATATTTTGTGAACTCTCCACCTTTGTGTTCAGCACTTTCGTGGAAGTGGATATTGCACAAGTTCATTGCAGTGTGGGCAGGAGCTGCCTCGAATATCCGACCGTTATTTCCGACGATAGAATTAATGTCCCGTGGCGATTGGGGGCCGAAGCCAGCGCCATCAGTGCTTTTTGCAAGCATAGCTCGTTGGTCCAAGATGGTTTTGTCGGACAAAGCATGGCGAGCAGAATCGGCAAGGGCTGTGCCAGTGAAGAGCAACAGCGCTGCGGCCGTTGAAAAAAGATATCGGTGTAGGTTTTTCATAACCGCCTCTCGTTCGTCTACTCTTTGAAAATTAAGGTCATCGCAAAGACTGGAAGCTCCCTGAGCTATTGTTAGCCTGTCTCTTATACACATCTCCGAGCCCACGAGACAGGCAGAAATCTCG
>CAJXPR010000185.1 GCA_913058135.1 uncultured Gammaproteobacteria bacterium | reverse complement strand
ACGGTCTCGCGCTTTACGCCGTTGGGCACGGCATCAAAATGCAGGTCAGAGCGGCCCATGTGGCAGGCATCCTCCAGCTTATCCTTGCCGCTGGGGTATTGGTTGAAGTTAGCAGACGTTTTCTGTTCGGCAGTGATCCTCAGTCGTTAATGATGATGGCCGTCGCCTCTGTTGCTCTCATTGCGAATATCAGTTGCCTGCTCCTGATCGCAAAACACCGTGAAGGCGGTGCTCACATGAAAGCCAGCTGGATATTTTCAGCTAACGATGTGGTCATCAATCTGGGGGTTATCCTCGCAGGGCTTCTTGTCGCCTGGACCGGCTCCAACTACCCGGATCTGGTTATTGGCGGCATTGTTGGTGGCATCGTCTTGATGGGTGCCAAACGCATACTGGCACTGAAAGGCTGAACCTTTCGGGGACAGGCGGTCGATTATCGGCTTGCCGTTGCCAATCTACGGGGAGTAAACATCAATGCACAGTGAACTGAAGACATCCTATCTTGCGGAGCTTGAGGCGGCACGCAGGGCGGAAGGCGCGGGCGATTTCCAGACAGCCTTCACCCATCTGGAACGTGCCCATATCCTCAGCCAGAAATATGCTCTGGCGCACGCTGCAACCCACTTACGGATGCTCAGACTGGGTTGGCGAACAAGAGACGTCCGTGAAGTGCTGGGGCAGTTGACCCGAACCATTGCCGCCCTGGTCTTTTCCCGAATTTGGGTTCCGGTCGGAAACACCGGTCGTGCAAACGTCAGCGCGTTTGCACCCATGCCGGTGCCCGAAGACTTGGCAGAGATACTGGGAAAAACGCGCGGTCAGTAGGGTTGCTCACACCGTACCGAAGAATCAGCGGCTCCCTTGACCCTATAGTTGCTACAGGGTTCATAACTAGACCAACATCGTTGTTGATCATTGATAGAGGAAAAAATGCACGATCACAGTCACGGTCACGACCACAGTCATCATTTCGACACCCATAACCGCTCCTTTGCGATTGCTGTGTTCCTCAACATCCTGTTCGTCGTCATCGAAGCGGTGTACGGAGTTATATCCGGCTCTCTCGCCCTGCTTGCCGATGCCGGCCACAACCTAAGCGATGTCATGGGGTTGATCATGGCCTGGGCAGCGAGTTGGCTGGCCAGCAAAGCGGCAACCAACGCCAAGACCTATGGCCTGAAGAAAACCACTATTCTAGCGGCCCTGTTTAACGCTCTGATTCTGATCGCCGCTGTCGGTGGTATTACCTGGGAAGCCATTCAGCGCCTGACAGATCCTGCCGACGTCGCCGGGCTGACCGTCGTGATCGTGGCTGGCATTGGCGTATTGACCAACGGCGCAACCATGATGCTCTTTCTCAACGGGCAAAAAGGTGACATCAATATCCGTGGCGCTTTCTTGCATATGGCCGCAGATACCGCAGTGTCGGTAGGCGTCGTGATCTCCGGCACGATACTGATGTTCACCAACCTGACCTGGATTGATCCGATTGTGAGCCTGGTTATTGCCGTTGTGATCTTTGTGGGCACCTGGCAGTTGCTGAAGGACTCCGTAAACCTGGCAGTGGATGCTGTCCCAAAGGGAATTGATCCTTCGGCTGTTCATGAGCGTCTTGAAAGTTTGCCCGGCGTACAATCGGCCCATCATCTTCACATCTGGGCACTGAGTACTACTGAAAATGCGCTGACCGTTCATCTGGTGAAACCGGACCCTGGGAGTGACGATCAGGTGATCAGTGAGGCTACGGAGATGCTGAACAAGCATTTTGGCATTCAGCATACGACCATCCAGTGGGAGCGTGGTGATGAACAATGCCCTAACACTGGCCACTGCGGGACGCAGGCTCACTAACAAGGCAAAAGAGCGTGAAGCTGACACTGACAACTACTCTTCCAGCGCCCGCTGATCAGGTCTGGGCGCTGGTCAAACAAAGCAGTACGCTGCTGTTTGTTTGCAAGGGTCTTCTGGGTTTCGAGCGCTCAGAGCATTTTCCTCAAGAATGGCGAGAGGGAAACAGAGAAGTCACACGCTTAATGTTTTTTGGCTACATCCCGGCGTGGAAGCACACACTGACGTTTACAAGGATTGACGACGAACAGCGAATTCTTGCGACTGAGGAAGGCGGGGGGCTGGTTCCGGTCTGGAACCACGTCATTCAGGTTGCCCCGGATGGAAGCAAGGCCTGCACCTACAGTGATGAGGTGAACATAAAGGCAGGAATATTCACGATAGTGGTGTGGCTCTACGCTCACATTTTCTACCGGTATCGCCAGCATCGCTGGCGCACCTTACTGCGAGAGATCGCACATCATCCATCTGATTCTTGAATCAACAAGGCCACAAACTCCATGCGGGAAATGATCG
This sequence comes from uncultured Gammaproteobacteria bacterium, assembly GCA_913058135.1. Taxonomy (GTDB): domain Bacteria; phylum Pseudomonadota; class Gammaproteobacteria; order Pseudomonadales; family Pseudohongiellaceae; genus Pseudohongiella. The sequence continues at coordinate 364 of CAJXPR010000185.1, read as the reverse complement.
AACGCCACCAGGTCTGGGCCTACCTCATCGCTGTTGTTCTCGGCCTGGTTGTGGGCTGGACTTCTTCCCTCGGCGACAGAGTGCCGGATGGCGTGATCTGGGCCTTACTCGGGGTTCTGCTCTACGCCACGTTTACTCAAACACCGTTGACTCACCTGTCTGATGTGTTCCGGGATCGTCGGTTCATGGGGGCCCTGCTGACCGGCAATTTTCTGATTATGCCGGCGATTACCGCTTTGCTGGTATTGGCACTGCCAGACAATGACGCGCTGAAGCTGGGGGTGCTTCTGGTATTGCTGATGCCCTGTACCGACTCTGTCTCTTATACACATCTCCGAGCCCACGAGACAGGCAGAAATCTCGT
>CAJXPR010000184.1 GCA_913058135.1 uncultured Gammaproteobacteria bacterium | reverse complement strand
GTGGGCTCGGAGATGTGTATAAGAGACAGGTAAAGGGGACGGAGGGATTTAGCTCGCTAAATCCCTCCGTCCCCTTTACGCACCCCCGTCCCCTTTTTACATTGCCAATTCTGACAAAATTGCGGAATATGTCACTCCCCTTACGCCGGAGAGTGACATGAATCTGATTGTATCGGACATGAAATCTGACCTTGCAGCCCTGCTGGAGGGCTTTGATGTACCGGCTATTCTGGTCAGCGTCGATTACGAGATACTGGCAACCAACCATCACTACCGTGACAGTTTTGGCGAAATTGACTATCGCCAGAGCCCACGCTGCTTCCGTGTATCACACGGCTACGAGGTGCCCTGCGACCAGGCCGGTGAGAGTTGTCCGCTCAGTGCTGCGCGCGCATCGGGCAGCAAGGAACGGGTGCTGCATATTCATCAGACCCCCCGTGGCCGCGAACATGTCGATGTGGAGATGGTGCCCATCAAGGCCCCTGACGGCAGCCTCAAATACTTTGTCGAGCTGCTCAAACCGGTTCCGATCGCCAGTGCCGAAATCAGCAGTGCGGATATGGTGGGCAGCAGCCCGGCGTTTAACATCATGCTGGAGCATATTACCCGCGTCGGCCCCACTGATGCCTCGGTACTGTTACTGGGCGAATCGGGTACCGGCAAGGAGCTGGCTGCCATTGCCATCCACCGCGCCAGCGCCCGCAGCGACCATGCCATCGTCACCCTGGAATGTTCCGGACTCACCGAGACCCTGTTTGAAAGCGAACTGTTTGGGCATGTCAAAGGCGCGTTTACCGGTGCCGGCTTCAATTCACCGGGACTGGTCGCGGCCGCTGACGGCGGCACGCTGTTTCTGGACGAGATTGGTGATGTGCCGCTGGCGATGCAGGTCAAACTGTTACGCCTGATTGAAACCGGTACCTATCGCCCGGTCGGCAGCCAGGAAGTGAAACGGGCAGACTTCCGTCTGATCTGTGCCACTCACAAGGATCTGTTCGACATGGTACGCCAGGGCAGTTTCCGCGAAGATCTGTATTACCGTATCAATGTATTTCCGATCCACATGCCCTCCCTGCAGGAGCGCAACACTGACATACCGGTGCTGGCCAAATCGATGCTGCAGAAGCTGGACAAAAGCGGCCGCTGTGTGATCACCGAGTCGGCGGTCAAGGCCCTGCAATCACACCGCTTCCATGGCAATATCCGTGAGTTGCGCAACATCCTGGCGCGGGCCATGGTGCTGAGCAATACCCATGTTATCGACGGCAAGGTTATCAGCCAGTGTCTGGCCATTGACGGGGCCGCCCATCATGAGGACGAGGTGGCGCTGCCGGATATCAGAACCAACGAAGCGCTGTATCTGCAGCGTTTGCTGGCCGCCTGTGATAATGACAAGGAAAAGGCAGCCAGTGTGGCTGGTATCAGTGTGCGGTCACTTTATCGCAAGCTGGAATCGTAAAGGGGACGAACGTAAAGGGGACGGAGGGATTTAAATCCCTCCGTCCCCTTTACGTTGTTACAGCTTCTCGGCAAGCTCCGGCACTGCCTGGAACAGGTCAGCCACCAGGCCATAGTCGGCGACCTGGAAAATCGGCGCTTCCTCGTCCTTGTTGATGGCAACAATCACCTTGCTGTCTTTCATGCCCGCCAGATGCTGGATGGCACCGGAAATTCCGACGGCGATGTAAAGATCAGGTGCAACAATTTTACCGGTCTGGCCGACCTGCATGTCATTGGGCACAAACCCGGCGTCTACGGCGGCGCGGGAAGCACCAATGGCGGCGCCCAGCTTGTCTGCCACTTTTTCCAGCATGGCAAAGTTTTCACCGTTCTGCATACCGCGGCCACCTGAGATGACAATCTTGGCACCGGTCAGCTCAGGACGCTCCGACTCTGTCAGTTCCTCACCAACAAAGGTGGCGATATCCTGTGATTTGACGATGTCCAGCGCTTCAACGCTGGCGGAACCGCCCTCTTTGGCAGCTTCGTCAAACGCTGTGCCACGCACTGTGATGACTTTCACCGCATCACTGGATTGCACAGTTGCCAGCGCGTTACCCGCGTAGATCGGACGGACAAAGGTATCAGCAGCTTTGACGGCAGTAATATCGGAAATCTGGTTCACACCCAGCAGCGCCGCTACCCGTGGCATAAAATTCTTGCCGGACGTGGTGGCCGGCGCCAGGATATGTGAAGCGTCCTTGCCCACCTCAACAACCAGTTCGGCCAGGTTCTCCGGCATCTGGTGTTCGTACACAGCGTTGTCGGCAACCAGCACCTTGCTCACGCCGTTGACCGCGGCAGCGGCCTGCGCGACTGCGTCACAGCCGGTGCCGGCAACCAGTACCGTGATATCGCCACCGATTTCGCTGGCAGCTGTGATGGTGTTCAGTGTCGCCGGTTTAAGGGCGGCATTATCGTGTTCTGCAATGACCAAAATACTCATATCTGCTCGTCCCCTTAAATGACTTTGGCTTCGGTTTTCAGCTTGCTGATCAGCTCGTCCACGCTTTCCACCTTGATACCGGCAGAACGTGCGGGCGGCGCTTCAACAGACACAACCTTAAGACCCGAGCTGACATCTACACCCAACTCGTCGGGGGTCACGGTATCAATCTGCTTTTTCTTGGCCTTCATGATATTGGGCAGCGAGGCGTAACGCGGCTCGTTCAGGCGCAGGTCAGTCGTCACCACCGCTGGCAGCGTCAACGACACGGTCTGCTCACCACCGTCGATTTCACGGGTGACCACAGCTTTGCCATCGGCGACCTCCAGCTTGCAGGCAAACGTACCCTGCGGCATACCGGTCAGCGCGGCCAGCATCTGACCCACCTGGTTATTATCTGAATCAATGGCTGTCTCTTATACACATCTCCGAGCCCACGAGACAGGCAGAAATCTCG
>CAJXPR010000183.1 GCA_913058135.1 uncultured Gammaproteobacteria bacterium | reverse complement strand
CTACACAGAGTAGATCGTCGGCAGCGTCAGATGTGTATAAGAGACAGCTTCATGATCTCGTTGCTGCCGCCATAGATTTTCTGAATACGCGCATCAATATACATTTTGGCAATCGGATACTCCATCATGTACCCGTAACCGCCAAAGAATTGCAGACACTCATCGACAATTTCACACTGCTTTTGTGTTGTCCACCATTTGGCCATGGCAGCTGTGGATGCATCGAGCTTGCCCTCCAGTAGCTTCATGGCACAATCATCAACAAAAACGCGAGCAATACGTGCTTCAGTAAGGCGCTCGGCCAATTTAAACTGGGTATTCTGGAAGTCAGCAATGCGCTTACCGAATGCCTTGCGCTGCTTGACATAGTCACAGGTAAAGTCCAGCGCTCTTTCCATCGCCACACAGGCACTGACAGCTATAATCAGACGCTCCTGTGGCAACTGCTCCATCAGTTGTACAAACCCCAGTCCCTCGGATTTACCGAGCAGGTTATGCGAAGGCACAAACACATCATCAAAAAATACTTCCGAGGTATCCTGCGCCTTCAGGCCGATCTTTTCCAGATTCCGGCCTCGCTTGAAGCCCTGGTGCGCTTCCGGCGAATCAGTTTCCAGCATTAACAGGGAAACTCCCTTGCTGCCCGCGCCCGGATCGGTCTTCACCACCACGCAAATCAGGTCGGCAAGCTGGCCATTGGTCAGAAACGTTTTCTGACCATTAATCAGATAGCCACCATCTGTTTTCACAGCGGTTGTTGCCACCGCCTGCAGGTCCGAACCCGTGCCCGGCTCAGTCATGGCAATTGCGCCGACCAGTTCACCACTCGCCATTTGTGGCAGCCAGCGTTGTTTTTGATCCTCCGAACCGTAATTTAGGATGTAATGCGCAACAATACCGGAATGTACCGAATTACCGATGCCAGTAACGCCTGCCCGCGCCATTTCTTCTTCAATCACCATTTCGTGCCGGAAGTCGCCGCCACCGCCGCCGTATTCAACCGGGACAGAAGCACACAGGATGCCAGCCTGACCGGCTTTCAGCCAGGCATCACGGTCAACAACGCCCTGATCATCCCAGCGCTTTATGTGCGGCACAAACTCGCGCTCGAAAAACCGGGCGATATGTGCGCGCATGATATTAAGCTCTTCATTCATCCACGGTGGCGTATGTGTATTGCCTGACATCTATGACTCTCCTAGCGAGCTGCCATGCGGATTGCCGCATCCAGCCGAATGACTTCACCGTTCAGGTAAGCACTGTTGACAATATGGACGGCGACGTCCGCGAACTCTTCAGGCAGCCCCATACGTTTGGGAAACTGGATCATGTCAATCAGAGCGTCTTTGACCGGCTGTGGCGAGGCCTGCATCAGCGGAGTTGCAAAGATGCCCGGCGCCACGGTCATCACCCGTATGCCTGTGCGCGCCAGATCTCTGGCAATCGGCAAGGTCATTGACACGATCCCGCCCTTGGAGGCGCTGTAAGCAGCCTGACCCATCTGGCCGTCGTACGCAGCGACCGACGCAACATTGATAATCACGCCGCGCTCGCCGTCCTCGGTTTGAGGATCATTGTTTTGCATGGCAGCAGCACACAGCCGTAACACATTAAACGTACCCAGCAGATTGATGCGAATGACCCGCTCAAACTGCCCCAGCGGCATCGGCCCATCCCGACCCACGGTTTTCGCGGCGGCGCCGATCCCTGCGCTGTTTACATTGATATGCAAGGCACCGAATGTGGCCAGCGCCGTCTGTACAGCGGCCTCCACATCACGCTCGTCACTGACATCGCCTGCCGCCCAGGCGGCCCGACTGCCCAGGTCAGCGGCAACAGCCTCGACCTTGTTGGCATCCAGGTCGAACAACATGACCTGTGCACCTTCGGCAATGAAGCGTTGCGCGGCGGCCAGCCCCAGCCCTGACGCAGCGCCCGTGATAAAGGCTGTTTTTTCTTGTAATTGCATGGTAAAACCTTGTCCTTGCCTGCATATGTCTGGTTAATGAATCTGCCCGACTGTTTTCGGCCAAAGAGCAAGAATGTAAGATCGCAGCCCTAAAATCAATAACAAAATGAACGAATTCATAAACCATGAGCGGACCACTGCACGGATTCAAAATTATCGAAATGGCCGCCATCGGCCCGGTTCCCTTTTGTGGCATGATGCTGTCCGACATGGGCGCAGACATAATCCGGATTGATCGTCCCGACAGCCCGGTTGCGCATCAGAATAACCCGGTCAATCGCGGACGTCGTTCTATCGCGCTGGATTTGAAGCAGGCGGCAGACCTGGACATTGCACTGGCATTGGTTGCACGCGCCGATGCCTTGCTGGAAGGCTTCCGCCCAGGCGTAATGGAGCGTCTGGGACTGGGCCCTGAGCCCTGCCTCGCTCAGAATCCCCGTCTGGTTTACGGTCGCATGACCGGATGGGGACAAACCGGGCCGTTGGCACAGGCAGCCGGACATGACATCAATTACATCGCCCTGTCTGGCGCGCTGCACGCAATGTCGCGGGAAGGCCAACCGCCTTCTCCCCCCCTCAATCTGATCGGCGACTACGGCGGCGGCGCCATGCTGCTGGCGTCCGGTGTGCTTGCTGCCCTGCTGGAAGCATCCCGCTCAGGTCAGGGCCAGGTCGTTGATGCCGCCATGACCGACGGATCTGCCAGTCTGATGAGTCTGTTCCACGGTCTGCAGGCGGAAGGGATGTGGCGGGATGAACCCGGCACCAACATGCTGGATGGCGGCGCACATTTTTATAATTGCTATGTATGCGCCGATGGCAAATTTATCAGCATTGGCCCTATCGAGCCGCAATTCTATGCCAGCCTGCTGCAACTGTGTGACATTAACGATGCCGACTTTTCCGCACAGATGAACACAGCCCAATGGCCGACTCTAAAAAACCGGCTAAGCGAGCTTTTCAAGACCCGGACACGAGACCAGTGGTGTGATCTGCTGGAACTGTCTCTTATACACATCTGACGC
>CAJXPR010000182.1 GCA_913058135.1 uncultured Gammaproteobacteria bacterium | reverse complement strand
CGAGATTTCTGCCTGTCTCGTGGGCTCGGAGATGTGTATAAGAGACAGGTTCATGTGCATGCTCCGGTGCCGGTCAATGAGTCGGGCGTCGTGGAGCTGTAAATATATACAGTATATTTATTTCAGGCAAGTGCCGATAACAGGATAAGGACGGTGATGTGCTGAAATTTTTGCAAAAAATTTACAATGAATGATTGTCAAGTCCAGATCATTGTATTAATCTTCAGCATGTTAGCAGGGATATCTTGATAGTTTGTTAGATGACAGGCTTAATTAACTGGAAAATGGAATAATTAAATAATTAGATAGATAACCGTAGCGGACATCTCATGAAACGCAAACCAGATATGCTAATGGTCGTGGTAGTTCTGTTTGGACTCAGTGTCCTGATTAGTGGTGTAGCACAAAGCGGCCTTTTATAAATCAATAGCTTGTATGGCTTTGACAATTTTTCAGCGACGGCTGTCCAGGGCTTGAAAGCGCCTGGGGGTGGCCAGCGCGTCAAGCGACACATCCCAGACTGAAGGCGTGATTCCTCCAGCCACTTGCTGACACTCATGAGCCAGCCCCACCAGGGCGGGCCGATGGCGTTTGTTGCGCCGGAAAGCAAAAGAGCGATCGTAAAATCCTTTCCCCATCCCGATACGATGACCCGCCTCATCAAACCCCACCAGTGGCATCAGTACCAGATCCAGCCTGCGTGGCGATATGCTGTGTTTAAAGGCCGGTTTCGGCTCCGGAATCCCCCAGCGGTTGTACACCAGCCGGCTGCCAGGCCAGACCCGGACAAACACCATATGGTTTTCCCTGATGGGATGCAGCACGGGCAGGTAACAGGCCTTGCCCTGACGCCAGGCCTGTCGCAGCGCCGGGCCCGGATCAATTTCACCATCAATGGCATGATAAAAGGCGATCCGACGGGCACCTTGCCAAACCGGAGCCTGGCGCAGCTGTCGGCTCAGGCCGAGGGCGGCATGACGCTGCTGACTGGCTGACAGCTGTCGCCGTGCACGACGCAGTTGTTGGCGTAGCGCATTAAGTGTTAGTGGTGGAACCGATGATGAAGGTTTCATGCATTGATCAGGGACAGTGATCGGGAGGTTGTTGGAGATGCCCACAGCGATCGGGAGAGTCGCAGCGAGTGGAAGCCACCCAGAGTACCGCTGCCGAAATAGTCCTGAACCCACAGGTTCAGGTGGTGGCTCCAGCGATGTATCAGGCTTTCCGTCGTGCGGACTTGCTCAACAACATCATTGCGAAGAGCCTCCGGAGTAACAGATATCGGCTCAAGAACATTTTCAGCTGGCCTGTACTCCAGGTGACTATGAATCGAGTATATAGAAGTTGTTTTTGGGTATCGAGTAAAAGCACGAACTTTTTTGTAACAGAATAGCCGCTGGTCGCTAAAGCTCGATCTGGCGGGCATTGTGCAGTGCGCGCTCGATTTTGTCTTCCAGGTATTTGATCTGCTGGGCTGAACTGTGGCGCGCTTCATTGATCTGGCGATTCTTCTGCAACAGTTCGTGAGTGATGTTAAGCGCCGCCATCACGGAAATTTTTTCCAGGCCATGAATGGTGCCACGCGCCTTGATTTTGCGCATGTTTTCATCAAGGTGCCGGGCAGATTTGAGCAGCGCGTCCTGCTCTGACGGCGGGCAGCTGATCTGGTATTCGCGATCAAGGATCTTGACCACTACCGTGCTGGCTTCTCCCTGTGGATTGCTCATAAAGGTTTCACATTCAGGCGCTTTGCGACTGTTCCATGGATCTCAGACGGCTGAGGACTGATTCCAGGCGGCTCTTGGCCTGGCGGTTGTTCTCCAGTAGTTGCTGACGTTCCGTTTGCCAGTTATGCTGACTGGCGCGCAGCAACTGGTTCTCCTGCTTCATGGCAGCGCACAATGCGATCAGGGCATTGATTTTTTCATCAAGGGTATTGAATTGATCGTCATTCATATCGATTTTGTACGCAGGAGACTGTTGTCGGTAAGCAGGAGGCCCTTGTCAGTAAACAGGAGGCCCTGCCGGCCGGTTCGGTTACTGGACCCTTACTATAGAGAGCTGGCTGTGGGCGGTCAATAACACGAGACATAATCTCAGGAAAATCTATGGCAAAGGGTAATTCAAAGCCCCTGGACAAGGTTGCTGGCGCGGAAATCCATGTGCAGGCGAAAAAGCGACGCCGGGCATTGATGGGCAAACTGGCTAAAAAAAGTATTGCCTTGCTGTCGGCAGCGCCGCAGTGCACGCGCAGCAATGACACCGAATACCCGTACCGGCAGGACAGCGATTTCTATTACCTGACCGGGTTTGTCGAAGATGATGCGGTGCTGGCACTGATCCCGGGCCGCAAACAGGGTGAAGTGGTGCTGTTCTGCCAGCCCAAGGACAAAACCAAGGAGCTGTGGACCGGCATTCTTACCGGACCGGAGCAGGCCCGGGCGCAGCTGTTGCTGGACGAGGCTTACCCCATTAGCATGATTGATGAAATCCTGCCGACATTGATGGATGGGTGTGAGCGGGTCTATTACGCCATGGAGCGGTACCCGACCTTTGATCAGCGTATCAGCAGCTGGGTAAAAAATATCCGCAGCCGGGCGCGCATGGGCGCCAAGGCTCCGCAGGAATTTGTCATGCTGGATCCTCTGCTGCATGAAATGCGCCTGTACAAAAGCAGATATGAAATCACCCTGATGCAGAAAGCGGCCGACATTTCGGCCCGCGCTCACAAACGTGCCATGCTGGCCGCCCGCGACGGTCGTCACGAGTATCATCTGGAAGCTGAGCTGTTGCACGAGTTCATGATGTCGGGCAGTCGCGCGCCAGCCTACAACAGCATTGTCGCCGCGGGCGCCAACGCCTGCATACTGCATTACATCGAAAATCGCCAACCGTTGCGTGACGGCGATCTTGTGCTGATTGATGCCGGTTGCGAATACGATTATTACGCTGCCGATATTACCCGCACGTTCCCGGTCAGCGGTCACTTCAGCAAGGAACAGAAAGCCCTGTATGACATCTGTCTCTTATACACATCTGACGCTGCCGACG
>CAJXPR010000181.1 GCA_913058135.1 uncultured Gammaproteobacteria bacterium | reverse complement strand
TCTACACAGAGTAGATCGTCGGCAGCGTCAGATGTGTATAAGAGACAGGTTCATAGATCACGTGTGCGGGCATAACCGCATCCATCACCGGCAGACAGCGCACAAACGGCTGCATGTCCTGCTCGCGGATCTGTTGCAGCGGACGTGTATCCAGTGGCAGATCATGATGGGAGTCAGCGGTGACGCTGCCGTGACCGGGGAAATGTTTGCCGGTGGTCGCCATGCCGGCTTCGTGCATGCCCTGCATGAATTCAGTGGCCAGCGTCACCAGTGTTTCCTGGTCGGCGGCAAAGGCACGATCGCCAATCACCTCACTGAGGCCGGTATGCAGATCCAGCACGGGTGCAAAACTGAAATCGAGTCCGCAGGCCAGTACCTCCGCAGCCATCAGCCAACCGCAGTCCCGGGCAAGTGTCAGGGCAGCATTCTGATCCTGTTGCCAAAGTTCACCAAAACGCAGCATCGCCGGCAACCGGATAAAGCCTTCGCGCAGGCGCTGCACGCGCCCGCCTTCCTGGTCCACCGCCAGCAATATCTGCGGCCGGCAACGACGGATATCAGCCACCAGCGCCTGCACCTGCGCCACATCCAGGATGTTGCGGGAGAACAGGATAACGCCGCCCACCTGGGGGCGTTGCAACAACTGCCGTTCTTCATCGGTCAGCGTCAGACCGTGCAAATCCAGCATCAATACGCCGGGTAAATCACTCATTTACAGCCTCTGTCGTGTCCAGACATTTCCAGATCGCGGTGCAGACGTTGCCACCGCTGAAAGTCCCGCATTATCACAGATTCAGGAAACGTTTGCGCTGGCGAAATAACTGGTTATAATTACAGTTATACGGACCGCACTCCACGCGGCACATCAGATGGCACAGGGAACCGTTATGCATGCATTGACGCCCAGACAGGCACAGATACTGGCCTTTATCCGCAGCTACCAGCAGGATACCGGCTATCCGCCGACACGCTCGGAGATAGCGCAGGAGATGGGGTTCCGCTCGCCCAACGCGGCTGAGGAGCATCTGAAGGCACTGGCGCGCAAGAAAGCCATCGAAATCATCCCTGGCGCATCACGTGGCATCAAACTGCCCGATCTGGAAAACAACGGACCGGCTGGCCTGCCGGTCATCGGCCAGGTCGCTGCGGGCAGCCCCATCCTGGCTCAGGAATGCATCGACGAATACGTCAACGTACCCGCCGGCCTGTTCAACCCCAAGGCTGACTATCTGCTGACCGTGAAAGGCACCAGCATGATCAATGTCGGTATTCACGAAGGCGACCTGCTGGCCGTGCACAAGACCGGCCAGGCCCGCGATGGCGACATCATCGTCGCCCGCCTGGACGAGGACGTCACCGTCAAGCGCCTGCAGCACACCGCCGACAAACACCGGTTGCTGTTGATTGCCGAGAATGAAGAGTTCAAACCGATTGAAGTAGATCTGAGAACCCAATCGTTTACGATCGAGGGGATCAGCGTAGGCGTAATCCGAAGACATTAAAAGCTATCATCGTTGCCGCTGCGGCGTTGAAGCATGTTTTTATTCGGTAACCTACTGGCCAGGATGCGAACGAAGTGAGCGGCTGGCCCAACGCACCGTAAACTGAGCTGGAAACGTAGGCGAGGCAGTCGGGGCAAGGCGAAATCAAATTTTATGAGGGAGCTTACTTTCAGTAAGTGACCGATTAAAATTTTATTTCAACGCCGCCCCGGCAACGATGGTAGTTTCCAGACAGTTTACTTACTTTTCGACGACCCACTTCTTGTTCCGATAAAACGCCTTCCAGCCGGTCGCCTTCTTATCCACTTCCGTCAGCAGATAATGTTCCTTCGCCTTGCGACTGAACCGGATCACCGTCGGGTTGCCATCATCATCGGCCACCGGCCCCTTCAGCAGGTACTGGTACTTGTCTTCCAGCTCATCCTTGTGCGGCAGAATTTCTGCCAGCAGCGGCGCACGTGTTTCACGGTTTTTCGGGAACTTGCTGGCGGCCAGGAACAGGCCCGCAGCGCCGTCACGCAACACGTAATGATCTTCAACCTTTTCACAGGCCAGCTCGGGCATCGGAATCGGATCCATCTTGGGCGGCGCGGCCTCGCCACTGCGCAGTAGCTTGCGCGTGTTCTTGCAATCAGAATTGGTACAGCCAAAGTACTTGCCAAAGCGCCCGGTTTTCAGCTGCATGTCCGATCCGCATTTATCACATTCGATCACCGGGCCATCATAACCCTTGATCTTGAAGCTGCCTTTTTCCACTTCAAAGCCGGCGCAGTCCGGGTTGTTGCCGCAGACGTGTAACTTGCGCTCAGTGTCGATCAGATAGCTGTCCATGGTAGCGTTGCAGAGCTTGCAGCGCTTGCGCTCGCGCAAACGGCGGTTCTCAACTTCCTCTGCCTCTTCAGCATTATCGGTGTTGATCGCTTCCTCACCCGGCGTCAGGTTAATGGTGCACTTGCAACGTTCCTTGGGTGGCAGCGCATACCCGGAGCAACCCAGGAAGACACCGGTGGACGCAGTACGGATCTGCATATTGCGACCGCAGTCCGGGCACGGAATATCGGTCTCGGTAGGATTGTTTTCGCGCATGCCATCTTCGTCGGCGGAGGCGCGCTCCAGCTGCTCGGAAAAATCGGCGTAAAAATCGTCGAGCAGTTTTTTCCAGTCCTTGTCACCAGCAGCTACCTTGTCCAGCGAGTCTTCCATCTTCGCGGTGAAGTCATAGTCCATCAGTTCCTTGAAGCTTTCCTGCAGACGCTCGACAACTATGTCTCCCATCTTCTGCGCGTAAAAACGACGGCTTTCCACTTTGACGTAGCCGCGCTCCTGAATCGTCGAGATGATCGCGGCATAGGTCGAAGGACGGCCAATACCGCGCTTTTCCAGTTCCTTGACCAGGCTCGCCTCTGTGTATCGCGGTGACGGCTTGGTGAAATGCTGTTTCGGTTCCAGCTTCTGCAGCGCCAGCTCTTCGCCTTTGCTGACGTCCGGCAGTACCACGTCTTCCTCTTTCGTCGGCAGAACACGCAGGTAACCGTCAAACTGCATGATGCGGCCCTTGGTGCTGAGCTCGAAATCGCCGGCGGTCACCGAAATCTTGCTGCTCAGATAGCGGGCAGGAGGCATCTGGCAAGCCACAAAATGTGCCCAGATCAGCGCATACAGACGCTCGGCATCACGCTCCATGCCCGACAGTGACGTCGGCGAGGTGTTGACATCTGTGGGGCGTATGGCTTCGTGCGCTTCCTGGGCGCCTTCGCGGGCGCTGTACTGAATGGCTTTCTCAGGCAGGTATTTTTCGCCGAACTGGTCTTCGATGTAGTCCCGGCACATCTGCAGTGCATCGGCACTCAAATGCGTGGAGCTGTCTCTTATACACATCTGACGCTGCCGACGATCTACTCTGTGTAGA
>CAJXPR010000180.1 GCA_913058135.1 uncultured Gammaproteobacteria bacterium | reverse complement strand
GGCTCGGAGATGTGTATAAGAGACAGCTACATATCTGACCCGGCCATCGGCCGGCTGAACCAGGATGGAGGTCCGGTATTCATCGCCGATGCGAATAACATCCGTACCCATGTCTACCCAGAAGTTGTCGTAACCCAGATCCGTATTGCCATCCGTGGGTGGCGGGCGGTCGGGGTCACTGGGCGCCTGGCGCGCGGCCATGTAATCCAGCCAGCCCTGCTCGACCTGCCGGGCCTGTTCAGCCGTGAACGCGCGCTGTTCGCCCAATTCACGGGGCCGCTGCAGTGGCGTTTGACTGGCATTGGTCCAGATTCCCTGCAAGTCGGGGTGACCGAATGCAGTTCTGGGCGGCACAAAACCGGCGTCATCAGCCGTGCCTTGTGCCAGCGCCGGTATCGCCCCCCACAATCCTGTCAGTGTCATGCCGGCCAGCATGACAAATACTTTCCTGAAAGCAGCTTGTTGCATCGCATCCCCCTTGTGTCTTGTCGGGTCTTTGCGTTCCAGTATAATCGCTGGCAGGGTCATTGCCACTGCTGCCTGGTGGCACGGCAGCGCAGTCCACCGCGACAGAAGCTCAAGTCAACGATTTCGGCATGGCAGTCTCACAATTCGTCACAATGTAGGTCTTGATTACTCGGGGCAGAATTGGTCTAGTAATGGTATGGTTACGTACAAGCGCCACACAGAGGGGATTTTCACTATGCGCAAGTCAATGACATTGTTGCTTTTTTCGGTATTCGCCTTGATGCCACTGGTCAGCCAGGCTGATGATTATCTAAAGCAGATCAAGGAGTTTGAGCTGGAGGATCATCGAGGTGTCATGCATTCTCTGGCCGAGTATAAAGACAAAGATTATATCGTCATGTACGTTCACGGCTCGGGTTGCCCGATTGCACGTCTGTCGGTACCGACCTACCTTGCCATTGAAGAGGAATATGCCGACAGGAATCTGGAATTCCTGATGATCAATGCCTTTATACAGGACGACATCCCACGCATTGCCAAGGAAGCCGAGGAGTTCAATATCCAGTTTCCGATCCTGAAGGATGCCGATCAGTCAGTAGCGCGCTCCATGGGTGTAGAGCGCACAGCCGAAGTGTTCATTATTGACCCCAGAACGCGCGAAATACATTTTCGTGGGCCGATCAACGATCAGCTGGGTTATGAAACACAGCGCAATTCTGCATCCAACCACTACCTGAAGGACGCACTGGATACCGTTCTGGCAGGTGGCAGCGTTAACATGAACGAGATCCCGGACGCCAAAGGCTGTCTGGTTGGTTTCTTCCTGAGCTGATCCGGCCTGGCAGACAAGCCTGTTGCTGACCAACAAAAAAGGCCGGTTGCCAAACAGCACCGGCCTTTTTTGTGTCCGGCATTTGCATGCCGGGCAGGCGCCGCGGATCACTCCACAAAAGCGCGTTCAATCACATATTCGGCCTGGATACCGTGGCGGGACTCCTTGAAACCAGCCCCATCCAGGATACGGCACATGTCCTTGAGCATGGTCGGGCTGCCACACAGCATAAAACGGTCGTGTTCAGGTGTTGGCTGGGGCAGGCCGATTTTCTGCGCCATGGTGCCGTTCTCCAGGACATCCGTGACACGGCCCTGATTCTCGAACGGATCACGGGTCACCGTTGGGTAATAGATCAGCTGACTGCGCACCTCTTCGCCGAAGAACTCATTCTGCGGCAATTCCTCGGTGATGTACTCCCGGTACGCCAGATCCACTACCCGGCGAACGCCGTGCACCAGAATCACTTTTTCAAACCGTTCATAAATGTCCGGATCACGGATGATGCTCATGAACGGTGCCAGACCGGTACCGGTACCGACCAGATAAAGATTGCGACCGGGCAGCAGGTGGTCCGCCACCAGTGTTCCCGTCGGTTTGCTGCTGACCAGCAGTTCGTCGCCAATCTTGATGTTCTGCAGGCGTGAGGTCAGCGGGCCGTCGGGCACTTTAATGCTGAAGAACTCAAGGTGGTCTTCGTAGTTAGGGCTGGCAATCGAGTAAGCGCGCATCAACGGTTTGCCATTCACTTCCAGGCCGATCATCACGAACTGACCGGTTTTGAAGCGCAGGCTACGCTCGCGGGTGGTGCGAAAGCTAAACAGGGTGTCGTTCCAGTGATGAACACTAAGCACTTCTTCCAGAGCAAACTTACTCATGCCGCTTCTCCCTTAGCCGATGCGGACGCGCTACTGCATCGGGTATATTCTTAAAAAGAATAAAAATGATTAAATAAGTTGCCAGCAAGTCTAAGCAAAGGGTGGTATATCTGTTAAGCGAATTATATTGATATCGGTTATCTGAAAAATAGATATAGATCAAATAAAGGTCAGACGCTATGCACTACACCCTGCGGCAGTTGGAAGTCTTTGTGGCGGTTGCCCAACATGAGAGCGTCTCTCATGCGGCGCGGGCGCTGGCCATGTCCCAATCAGCGACCAGCACGGCGCTGGCGGAGCTTGAACGCCAGTTCGATTGCCAACTGTTGGACCGCATCGGCAAACGCTTAAAGCTCAATGCATTGGGGTTTCAGCTGTTGCCCAAAGCGGTGGCGCTGCTTGATCGCGGTGAAGAGATCGAAGAGCTTCTACGCGGCCAGAAAGGGGTTGGCTCGCTCGATGTGGGCGCCACGCTGACCATTGGTAACTACCTCGCCACGCTACTCATCAGCGACTTCATGCAGCGCCACCCCGGCAGTCGGGTGCGCTTAGCGGTGCGCAATACTCGCCATATCATCGAAGGCGTGCGCCAACACTCGCTGGATTTAGGGCTGATCGAAGGGCAGTGCGACGATGAGATGATCATCAGTCAGCCTTGGGTCGAAGATGAGCTGTGCGTATTCTGCTCACCGCGGCATCCGCTGGCCGGCCGCGAGCATCTCGAGTTGGAGCAACTGCTGCGTGAAGATTGGATCATGCGTGAAGAGGGCTCGGGCACACGGATGACGCTGGAGCACGCCGCACGCCACCGGCGTAGCCGGTTCAATACCCTGCTGGAGCTTGAGCACACCGAGGGCATTAAGCGGGCGGTTGAATCAGGCTTGGGGATTGGCTGTGTGTCACGCCTCGCCCTACGCGATGCCTTCCGGCGCGGCAGCTTGGTACCGCTGCCCACGCCGGAGTTGGATTTAAAGCGTCAATTCACCTTTATCTGGCACCGCCACAAGTACCTCACCACCGGCGTGCGCGAGTTCCTGCGGCTATGCCGTGAAATGACTGCTGGCGCCAAACGCAGCGATGATATTGCGCTACCGCCTATTCCTTAACGAATCGGTGAGGCAGCATGATTACTATTACCGTAAGTCGCTCACAGCTGTTTGAATATCGGCCATTGACGCTTTACTTAGGTCTTTCGAAAGGGAGTGAATGACGAGTTTCTGCGTTGGGCCATCAAGCTTATCGCGTAGCAGGCCCAAAAACTTGGGTGGCGCGACCATGATGAGCTTCTCCATGCTGTTATCTACACGAGCACTGTAAAGC
>CAJXPR010000179.1 GCA_913058135.1 uncultured Gammaproteobacteria bacterium | reverse complement strand
GAGATTTCTGCCTGTCTCGTGGGCTCGGAGATGTGTATAAGAGACAGGTCATGGTCCGCGCTGATGTCCTTGCGAAAGGTGAAGTAAAGATCCTTGACCGGCCAGTCCGTATCGGAGGGATACAGATTGCGAAGCTCCAGCGCGCCAACGTTCAGTTGCTCTGCCAGTTCACAGGCGTGGACGCGCAGGGCCTCAGCCGCATCATCACTGCTCGCAACTATACCGCCGTAGACACAGAATGGCAGGCTGGCCAGTTTGTTGCCGAATAGCCGGCTGTGCACCAGAGCCAACGGCAGCACGCCAACGACCCGGGCGGGCTGTCCATTCTCTTGCTGGCCGGCGGCCGCCGGCTGTTCTGCCAACAGAAAATAGGGCGTATGGCCGAAAGCCTCCTGCAGGACCCGCTTCCAGCCGAAGCGATGGAAAAACGTCGCCTGTGGCGCGCTTTCCACAAAAGCTTCCCACGCCGCCCGGTCGTCAGCGGTACATTGGCGTACGGTTACTTTCATGAGAGTACCTTTGTGGCGGTGATTCGATTACGTCGGTAAATACACGATCCACTCTGTCCCAGTGGAAATCTGCAAGCAGACGTTGCAGGCGTCGCTCCATTTTCGACAGGTTCAGATAGTGGCGAAAGCGGGTTTTGGGAGTCAGACCCGAGGGCCGGGGTTGCTCCGGGTCAATCTCCCAGGGATGAAAGTAGAACACACCACTCTCACCTTCGTGGTTATTGATCCGGCACAGGGCCCAGCGCGAAAAGCGGTACGGAAAAAGACGGAACCAGCCACCGCCACCGCAGTTCAGGTTGCGGCCGGCAATATTGATGGTGGTGATCGGAATTTCTGTCATGCGTCCCTGCGCTGCTGCGAAGGCAAAACGCTGGGCGTCGGGAATGCCGTAGTGGTCATGTTTTATCGGCACAATACTGGAACTGTAACGATAGCCGGCATCGGCCAGTACATCGTGGGCCCAGGGCGTGCTGGCATCGATGGAATAGCTGGCCGCGCGATAGCCGTGTACGGGCACCCCGCCGATGTCTTCCAGTACCCGGCGGGTGCGCGTGACATCTTGTCGAAAGGCGTCCGGTCGCTGTGCATTGACGCGAGTGTGCTCCCAGCCGTGGCTGGCCAGCTCGTGGCCGTCAGCAACGATGCGGCGCACCAGGCCCGGCAACCGTTCTGCCACCCAGCCCAGGGTGAAGAATGTGGCCTTGATGTCGTGTTGCGCGAACAACTCTAGAATACGCTCCATATTGGCTTCCACCCGCAGCGGTGTGCCTTCCCACGTACCACGGCTCACATGAGGTGCAAACGCGGATACCTGAAAGTAGTCCTCAACATCCACGCTCATGGCATTGACGATTTTACGCGGCGTATTGTGATTCATGCGGCAGCCTTCGCAGATCTGCACCAATTGGCAATGGCCGCAACAATACGCTCGGCGGCCTTCCCGTCCCACAGCTCCGGCTGGCGCCCGGCCTTGCCGGCGCCATTGATGATACCGGCATGGGCGCGTTCTATGGCGGCCGGGTCTGTTCCGACCACGGTGTTGGTACCTTGTTCCACGGTTATCGGACGCTCGGTGCTGTCACGAAGGGTCACGCAGGGAACGCCCAACGCCGTCGTCTCTTCCTGAATGCCGCCCGAATCGGTGAGCACCAGTTGAGCGTCCGCCATCAGCCCAAGCATTTCCAGGTAACCCTGTGGCGGAAGCAGAAGAATATTGGCATTCTCGATCAGGCTGTCCAGCCTGGCCTCTGTTATTTTTGTCCTGGTGCGCGGATGCACAGGAAATATCAGCGGGGTCACCTGACTTATTTTGGCCAGTGTCTCCAGCAGCCGGCGTAGAACAGCTGCATTGTCAACGTTGGAGGGCCGGTGCAAGGTCAGCAGGCCATACCTCTGATCGACAAAAGCAGAAGAGCTACCTGCCTCGGACAGGGTCTGCCGGGCCGGTACCGCGTTGGCGAGGTTATAGCGCAGCGAGTCAATCATGACGTTGCCGGTAAAGAATATCTTCTCCTCACTGATACCCTCCCGCGTCAGATTTGCAGCGGCGTTCGATTCTGTGGTGAATAACAGGTCGGAGAGCTGATCGGTGAGGATGCGATTTATCTCCTCCGGCATTGTACGGTCCCCGCTGCGTAAGCCGGCCTCAACGTGTATCACCGGTATCTGCCTTTTGGCCGCCACCAGGGCACAGGCAATTGTGGAATTGACATCACCCACGACCAGCACCGCCGAGGGCTTATATTGATCCAGTACCGGCTCGAAGCGCTGCATGATCTGCGCGGTCTGTACAGCGTGGCTGCCCGAACCTACGCCCAGGTCAACATCCGGCTCGGGGATATTCAGCTGATCGAAAAAAGTATGTTTCATCGCTTTGTCGTAGTGCTGTCCGGTGTGCACCAGACTGGCGGTCAGGCCGCTGCCCGACGAGCGGAAAGCTCGCATCAGTGGGGCTATCTTCATGAAATTCGGCCGCGCACCTACCACGCAGAGGATATGTGGCGAGGATCTGTCTTGCTGCATCATCTGGCTTCCCTATACCAAGTGAATTGCGGGGGGACTTCTAATTCTAATTCTAATTCTGCCTGGCCAGTGAATCTCCGTCGCTGGCGAGCCATTATCATACATATTCAATGGCAACAGGTAAAATGCTAACACTGATTCCGGTCTCGTCCCGGAACCTGAACAAGCGGTCATCTTTTCAAAAGCATACATGAACCGACGGTAGTCTGACTACTTTTTGCGTTGGCATTGAAGCACTTTTATGTGCGCTAGCTAACACAAAATACAAAATTACCGGAGCAGCCGGGCCTCGCGAATATAACGCACCCACTATAAAAAGTATGCGTATCGAAATATCTCTATTTATGTGTGAGGAAGGGTTTGTTGTCTGCGAAACAATGCATTAAGATTAGCTGCCGACACGAAAAGGAGACAAGGATATGCTTCTTCGAAATCTGGCTGGAGTCCACCGCCTCAACCTCAATCTGCACATCACCTATTCCTGGCTGGTGGTCGCAGATGCCGCACTTTTTCTGGCCTCTTTCCACTTGGCTGCGTCGCTGTATTTGCCGTCGGGCGCGGAAATTTCGTCGCAATCACGCGCCGAGTTGCCTTATTGGGCCTGGGTGTTTGTTGGCATGACTATTATGGCGATGTTCTCGATGGGGCTTTACCAGCCCCGCATGCGAGACGGAATCGCCGGCGTTTTACTGCGAACCGTCAGTGCATTTATTCTGATGACTCTTGCCATGTCCGGCATCCTGTTTTTTGTGCAAACCCAGCTCCCCATTGCCGGCATACTGGTTTATACCGCGGGCCTGGCGTTTGCTTCCAGCCTGATCACTCGCTTCATTTTCATGAATACCGTCAGGCTGGACAAATTCAGCCGACGGGTGCTGGTGCTGGGGTCGGGCCGCAAGGCCAGCAACATTGTCAACAAGATGCGTCGCGAGAGCGATCATCATGGCTTTCTCATTTGTGGTTATGTGCGGCTCCCCACAGAAGAAACCCTGTCTCTTATACACATCTCCGAGCCCACGAGACAGGCAGAAATCTC
>CAJXPR010000178.1 GCA_913058135.1 uncultured Gammaproteobacteria bacterium | reverse complement strand
CCACATGAGCGAGGGTGATTTTTACGGCAGCGAGCAGTCCACCACCTTTGGTCAGGCTGATGATCTGAAAATTGTCCTGAAAACGGCCAGCGGCGAACAGGTGCTGCGCGAGTCGGTCAAGGTACTGGCCGGTGAAATCATCGATGCGGCCAGCATGAGTGCTGCCAGCCTGCAGGCATTTTTTGCCCGGGAAACGGTCGCTGCCAAAGAACAAGGCGTGCTGCTGTCGCTGCACCTGAAAGCCACCATGATGAAGGTGTCTGACCCCATCATGTTCGGCCACGCCGTGCGCGTGTTCTTTAAATCAGTTTTCGACAAGCATGCCGATACCTTCAAACAACTGGGCGTTGATGCCACCAACGGCTTTGGTGATGTGGTCGCCAAGGTTGCCACGCTGCCGGACGACCAGCGCGCAGCCATCGAAGCGGATATCCAGGCGGTGTACAACAGCCAGCCGGAGCTGGCCATGGTTGATTCCGACAAGGGCATCACCAACCTGCACGTGCCCAGCGACGTCATCATTGACGCCTCCATGCCGGCGATGATCCGGGATTCCGGCAAGATGTGGGATCGCAAGGGCGAACGTCAGGATACGCTGGCCATGATCCCCGACCGTTGTTATGCCGGTGTCTACCAGGAAACCATCAGCTTCTGTCGTGAAAACGGTGCCTTTGATCCGGCGACCATGGGCACCTGCCCAAACGTTGGTCTGATGGCGCAAAAAGCCGAAGAGTACGGCTCACACGACAAGACCTTTGAAATTCCCGAAGCCGGTACCGTGGTGGTGCTGAACAAAGCCGGCGAGACTGTGTTTTCACACTCTGTGGGCAAGGGCGACATCTGGCGCATGTGTCAGGTCAAGGACGCGCCGATTCGTGACTGGGTCAAGCTGGCGGTGTCCCGCTCGCGTCTCAGCGGCATGCCCGCCGTGTTCTGGCTGGACGACCAGCGTGCGCACGACAGCGAGCTGATCAGGAAGGTTAATGTCTACCTCAGGGAACACGACACCAGCGGGCTGGACATCCAGATCATGGCGCCCGATGCAGCCACCCGTCATACGCTCAAGCGTATCAAAAACGGCGAGGATACAATTTCTGTCACCGGTAACGTGTTGCGTGACTACCTGACTGACCTGTTCCCGATTCTGGAGCTGGGCACGTCGGCCAAGATGCTGTCCATCGTGCCTTTGATGAATGGTGGTGGCCTGTTTGAGACCGGTGCCGGCGGCTCCGCACCCAAGCACGTGCAGCAGTTCGTCAAGGAAAACTACCTGCGCTGGGATTCACTGGGTGAGTTCCTGGCGCTGGCGGCATCGCTGGAGCATCTGGCGCAGCGTAACAGAAACGAGCGCGCCCAGATTCTGGCCGATGCGCTGGATCAGGCGACCGCCAAGTTCCTGGATAACGACAAATCACCGGCACGCAAGATCGGCGAGATCGACAACCGCGGCAGCCACTTCTACCTGGGCATGTACTGGGCAGAAGCACTGGCTGCACAAAGCAAGGATGCCGACCTGGCCGCCCGTTTTGGCAAACTGGCCAGCCTTCTGAACGAAAAGGAAGCCACCATCGTTGCCGAGCTCAATGGCGTGCAGGGTTCGCCGGTCGAAATTGGCGGGTATTACCAGCCCAATGCACAGCTGGTCTCAGCCGCCATGTGCCCATCGGCAACGCTGAACGAGGCGCTGGCTACCCTGTAGGCCCAGTCTGGCCAAAGCCGTCTACCGGTCCTGACCGGGACGCTGTTCGAAAAAAGCCGGAGCATTGCTCCGGCTTTTTTTATGCCAAATAAAATACAAAGACCCGGGCGACAGACAGTCGCCAATATGAACGGTTCGTGTCAGTTACGCCTGTTTTTGTCAATTAAAGTTCATATAAATCGAGAATTCCTGTCACATAAACACTCCTATACTGCGTCCGCAATTTAACTGTTAGTGCCGACCCCCTTTTAACGGTGCGCAGAGATCTCCCCAACAAAACGCACTCGCCCGATGCGGTGAAATTGCGGCATACTACTTGGAGTTATACGATGAACTTTAGAAAAAATCTGCTAAGCAACGCAATTGTTGTCGCTTTGTTTGCGGTTCCTGCTACAGAGCTGATGGCGCAAACGCCAGCCAATGTTGCTCTCGCCCAGGCCGGTGCAGCCAACGTGCTCACAGCGACCGGGGAGATCAGCGGTGTAGTGTCAGATGCATTACGCGGTAGTTTCCTGGGCGGTGCCGAAGTACGCATCAGCGGCCTGGATGTTGTTGCGGTAACAAACAGTGAAGGGCGCTACTCGCTGCGGGCGATACCGGTCGGCGATTACACCCTGGAAGTCACCTATCTGGGACGTCCCACGCAGCAGGCGTCAGTGACGGTGACCGGCAATGACGTGTCTGTGGTGAACCTGGCACTGGGTGCGGTGGGTGCAGACGGTCAGCCGATCGAGAGTATGGTAGTACTGCGGCCACGCCCGCAGGCCGAATCCGAGGCCAGGGCTCTGCAGATGCAGCGTTCCTCCTCCGCGATCATTAACGTAGTGTCCGCCGATGCCGTAGGTCAGTTCCCGGATCAGAACATCGCCGCTGCACTGTCACGGCTGCCGGGCATCGCTGTCGAGCGCGACCAGGGCCAGGAGCGCCGGGTCAGCCTGCGTGGCGCCCCTTCACGTTGGAGCACAATCTCCTTTGACGGTGTCAATGTGATCGCGCCCAGTGGCAAATCCGCGCGCACCGATACCGTTCCGGCGGCCATTGGCAGCGCTGTAGCCGTGCGTAAAGCGGTGACCCCGGCCATGCAGGGCGAGTCGCTGGCAGGCAACATTGATATCATGACCCGCGGCGCGTTCGACTATCCTGGGTTCAAGTCTGCACTGAATGTGGGCGCCGGCTACAACGACCTTGGCGGTGGTGACCAGACTGAGCTTGGCGGCTTTGTCGCCAATACATTTGCTGATGGGCAGTTCGGTGTACTGTTGTCCGCCTCGCGCTATGAGCGCGAGATGATCACTGACAACTTTGAAACCGACTGGGAAACTGGCGACGATTCTCAGGACCGTGAGCCTGGTTTCGAAGGCCGCGCCTGGGCGGATGCTCACCAGAACAAGCTTTATCGCCTCACGCGCAGCAACACTGCCTACTCCGGCCGTTTTGATTTCCGGCCGTCCGACGAACATCATTTCTTTTTCAACACCATTTACACTGAGTTCACTGATGATGAGCTGCGTAACGCCCACGAATTCGATTTTGATGATGGCGCCAGCCGCACGGACAGTGCTGCTGTCACCCGTGGTTATGCCGATATCCGCACTGGCAATACACCGTTGCAGGGCACGATCTACGGTGTGGAAATGGACAGCTCGTTGAACTCCAATAAAACACTGGAAAGCATTTTCACCAATACACTGGGCGGTGAGCAGCAGTTTGGCGTGTGGGCTTCCTCCTGGCGGTTGAATTACAGCAATTCCCGATCCGAGAGCGGACCGGCCATCCAGTCTGCCTGGAGAAGTCCGCGCGGCGCAGACGCGCTCAGCCATCGTCCGACCGTGGTCTATGACCTGTCTCTTATACACATCTCCGAGCCCACGAGACAGGCAGAAATCTC
>CAJXPR010000177.1 GCA_913058135.1 uncultured Gammaproteobacteria bacterium | reverse complement strand
TTATTATTATCGTGAATAAACAAGGAGAACGTGATGGAATTCCTGTGTCCCAATCCCCGCCAACAGTTCGCGGCCCTGCCGCTGGAAGAACGCCTGACGGGACGGGTCAGCGCGCGCAACCAGACGGAAATTTATCCGGAAGTCTCCGGGCCGGTGACGGAAATCTATGTCGATAACGGGGATTACGTCAATGCCGGTGATCCTCTGGTACAGCTACGTGATTCAGAATATGTCGAACGTTATGAACAGGCTGTAGCCGGGCTGGACATTGCCCGCGCCCAGACCCGTCAGGCACAGGCCAATCTCGAGCAACTGGAAAATCAGGCCCGCCGCGTCCGTGAGCTGACCGAACGGCAACTGGAGACCACTGCGAACCTGGAGACCATTGAAGTGCAGGTGGCCGTCGCCAGAGCCAATGTGGACTTGCGTGAGGCCCAGGAAAATCAGGCACGGTCGCAGCTTGAAGAGCGCCGGCTGGAGCTGGTCAACACCACGGTGCGGGCGCCGATCAATGGTCTGGTCGGCCTGCGTAACGCCGAGCGCGGCCAGATGGCCAGCACCAGCACGCCCCTGTTTCTGATTGGCGATGTTGATGAGGTCCGTATCGAGGTGCTGCTGACCGAGCGTATGCTGAATTACATCCGTGAAGGCATGTCAGTAAACCTGTACTCGGAAAACTGGCCCAACACCGTACTCGACGCTGATATCTCGCGCATATCGCCATTTCTGGATCCGGAAACCCTGCGTACCCAGGCGTATATCGATATGGAGAATCCGGATAACCTGATGCGTCCGGGCATGTTCGTTAACGTGGACGTGTTGTACGGGGAGACCGAGCAGGCCGTACTGATTCCCAACAGCGCCATTTACCGGCATCCCCGTACCGGTGTGGAAGGCGTTTATGTTATGGACGCGCCCGGTGAAGAGCTACGTCCGGTGGTTGAGGTGGATGGTGCCCCGGCTGTGTCACCACCGATGCCGGTCAGTTTTGTGCCCATTGACATTATTGCCTCGGGTCGCATGGCCAGCGGCGTACGCGGTGTCAATGAAGGTCAGTGGGTCATCACGGTCGGGCAGAACATGCTGGTGGGCGCTGTCAATGAAGCGCGCGCCAGGCTGATGTCCTGGGACCGCATCATGGAGATGCAGCGGATGCAAAGCCGCGACATATTCAACATCATTGAGCAGTCACGCGAAGATCGCCAGGCTCTGACTGGCAGCTAATTTCCCGGCAAACCCGACCTTTCAAGCGGACACAGCATCATGGCGCTTACCACCAATTCAATAAAACGCCCCATAGCCACGTCAATGATCTTTCTGATCATTATTACCTTGGGCACGCTTGGTTTTCGTTTTCTCCCGGTAGATCTGTTGCCTCCCATTGAGATGCCTGAGCTTTCCGTGCAGATCAGTTATCCCAATGTGGGTCCCGAGGAAATGGAGCTGCTGGTCACCGAACCACTCGAAAACGCCTTGTCTACCGTACAGAACGTCGAACGCATGAGTTCCAACTCGCGTGAAGGCAACAGCTGGGTATCCATCCGCTTTGCCCAGGGCACCGATCTGGATTCGGTCAGCAACGATGTGCGTGAAGCACTGGACCGGTTGCGCCGGCAACTGCCGGAAGATGCCGATACACCCCGGATCAACCGCTTCAATCCGGATGACTCGCCCATTGTCGTCGTGGGCGCACAATCCAATATGGACCTGATGGACCTGACCACGGTACTGGAGCGTGATCTGCGCCGTCGTTTTGAACAGATCCCCGGTGTCGGCGCCATTGACGTCTGGGGTGGTATCGACCGTGAAGTGCGTATTGAGGTTGACCGTGACCGCCTGCTGGCAGGCGGCCTGACCATGAACGATATTGTGCAGGCCATTGGGCGGGAAAGCAGTAACGCGCCTGGCGGCAATGTACAGCGCGGGCTTAGTGATCTGTATGTGCGCTCACTGGGCGAGTACAGCAATATTGACGAGATCCGCAACACTGTTATTCGCACGGTTAACGGCGTGGCCTTGCGCGTCTCAGACGTTGCCGATGTGGAGTACGACCGTGCTGACATGGGCCGCTACGTCGAGATTAACGACGTGCCAATGTTGCGTCTGGGCATTCGCAAGCAGTCCGGCGCCAACACAGTCGAGGTAGCCGCACAGATTCGTCGCGAGGCCGAGCGTATCAATCAGGAGCGCTCTGACGTCAACATGATCATCGTGACCGACCAGAGCGAGTTCATTCAGGATTCCATCGACAGCGTGCGCAACTCTGCGGTCTGGGGCGGCATCCTGGCGGTGATTGTATTGATGGCGTTTTTCCGAAACGGTTCGATTACCAGCATTATTGCTGTGTCCATTCCCATTGCCATCATCGCCACGTTTGCCTTACTGTTTTTTGGCGGTCTGACGTTGAACCAGATGAGTTTTGGCGGGCTGGCACTGGGGGTCGGCCTGATTGTCGACAATGCGATTGTGGTGATTGAAAACATTGTGCGTCTGCGGCAGAACGGCGCGTCGAAAAAACGCGCAGCGCGGCAGGGCACACGACAGGTGACCGGGGCCATTGTGGCGTCGACGATTACCACCTGTGTCATCTTTCTGCCGGTGGTATTCATGCAGACCCTGACCGGCACCATGTTCCAGGAGCTGGCGCTGGTGGTGGTGTTCTCGCTGGTGTGTTCGCTGTTTGTGGCGCTGACGCTGGTGCCGATGCTGGCCAGTCGCTTCCTGACGGTGGTGCCTGACGCAGAGCGCACCGGGCCGCTGAAGGGCAATGAACGCATGCTGCAGGCCGTGGAGGCTCGTTATGAATCTGTGCTCATCTGGTCGCTGAAGCATCGCCTGACCATCGTGGCTTTGACAGTGCTGCTGCTGGCCGCGTCGGTATTCGGTGTCCGGTATCTGTCCTACGAACTGGCACCGCAAACCGAGGCCGACCAGATCAGCATCCGCATGAACATGGATGAGGGTACCAATATCGCCATTCTGCATTCCTACATGATGGAGATGGACAATATCGTGCAGGCTGTTGTGCCCTGGGATGATGTGCTTTATTACACCCGGGATGTGCGCAACAGCAATGCCGAAATCGAATTCGCGCTGGTGGATCAGAGTCAGCGCAGCATGAACGCTGATGAGTTGACTGATTTTATTCGGGCCCGCGTTGAGTCGGCGATTCCCGGAATGCGGGTGCAGGTGCGCGCGCAGACCGGCATGTGGATCATGCGCCGCATTTTCGGGTCCGGCGGGGAAGATGCCGTACAGATCGAGTTGCGAGGTTACGATCTGGACACCGCAGAAACCCTGGCGCAAACCATTCGTGACCGGGTAGAAGTGGTGCCCGGCATCGCCGACGTCAATCTCAGCCGCCTGGAAGGGCGTCCGGAGCAGAATGTCCGCTTTGATCGGGAGCGCATGGCCAGTCTGGGCATCGGTGTGGCCGATGTCAGTCGTGCGATTCAGAGCAGCATCGGTGGGGCCCGGGCGGGCGTGTTCCGGGAGCAGGGCGATGAAGTTGACATCATCGTCCGGCTGCGACCCGCGGACCGATTGAACGTACAGGACATCGACAATATCTCCTGTCTCTTATACACATCTCCGAGCCCACGAGACAGGCAGAAATCTC
>CAJXPR010000176.1 GCA_913058135.1 uncultured Gammaproteobacteria bacterium | reverse complement strand
CCAAAATGCCGGCCTGGGTGGAGCAGGGCGTGCAGGAATACAGCAAGCGCCTGCCTGCCGAGTTCAGCTTCAGCTGTATCGAAGTGCCACTGGGTAAGCGCAGCAAGAGCTGCAGCATCGAGCAGGCCATGCGCCAGGAAGAGGAGGCGCTGCTGGCGAAGATCGGCCCGCGTGATCATGTGGTGGCGCTGGATGTGCAGGGCAAAGTGCTGAGCACCGAAGCCATGGCGGCAAGGATTTCCCAGATCCGCGATGACGGCCGTCACCTCAGCCTGCTGGTGGGCGGGCCTGATGGTCTTACATCAGCCTGCCTGGAGCGCGCCGATGAGCGCTGGTCCCTGTCGGCACTCACCCTGCCTCATCCTCTGGTCAGAACAGTTATGGCCGAGCAGATTTACCGTGTTTGGAGTCTGCTCTCCGGGCATCCCTATCATCGTGCTTGAAAGCAATGTAAACTTATTGCGCAAAACCTTGTCTTATCTGCAATAATCCCGAAAAATGTACGGTCAGTATCGGTATTCGGCAACATCGGGTAACACCACTTTCACACGATCGAACCAGGATTATGGCGCCAAGATTTCGTCTCGACGGACACAAGCAGGAAATTCGGATTTTCAATCGCCGGCTGGTGTTCGCCTGTGGGGTTGTTGTGTTGCTGGTGCTGGTGCTGGTCGGTCGCATGATCAACCTGCAGTTCCTCAATCACGAATACTTCTCCGCCCGCTCTGACGGCAACCGCCTGCATTCGCAATACATACCGCCAACGCGCGGACTGATCTATGACCGCAACGGCAATCTTCTTGCCGATAACCGGCCGATATTCAACCTGACGGTAGTACGTGAAGCGGCAACTGATTTTGAGCAGTCGCTGGCTATTCTGCGCGATGTGATTGGTCTGACCGGGGAAGACATAGAGCAGTACCAGGCCCGCCTTGCACGTCGCGCCGTGCCCCAGTCCTCGGTGCCGTTGAAGTTCCAGCTCAGTGATGACGATATCGCCCATATCGCGGTCAATCAGCACAAATTGCCAGGCATTGCTGTTGAGGCGCAGCTGGTCCGATATTACCCGTTTGGTCAAAGTGCGGCCCATGCGCTGGGTTATGTATCGGAAATCAATCGTGAAGAATTGCAGAGCATGACTGAAGAGGAGGTGCGCAATTACCGTGGCACCAATCAAATCGGCAAAAACGGCATTGAGAAAACCTACGAAGACTACCTGCACGGGCGCGTTGGTTTCGAGACCGTGGAGAAAAACAACCGCGGTCGTGTGACACGTGTACTGGGACGAACCGATCCGGTCCCGGGCACCGACATCCAGCTGCACCTCGATATCGCTCTGCAGACCGCCGCAGAAGCGGCCCTCGGTGATCGACGCGGCGCCATTGTCGCGATAGATCCCAAGACCGGTGGCATTCTGGCCATGGTCAGTCAGCCGGGTTATGACCCCAATCTGTTTGTCACCGGCATCAGCCGGACCCAACTGGCCGAGTTGAACAACTCTCGGCATTCGCCCATGTTCAATCGCGCGACACACGCCCGCGTACCCGGTTCCACGATCAAGCCGTTTATTGGTCTTGCCGGTCTGTATCATGGCGTGATCACGCCGGAGTTTGTCATCAATGATCCGGGCTACTACCAATTGGCTGAGCGCCGGCGTCCCTATTACGACTGGACCTGGTGGGTGGACAAATCGGGCCACGGCCCGATCAATCTGGAGCGCGCCATTTATCAGTCCTGCAATACCTATTTCAGCCATGTGGCGGTAGAGCTGGGCATAGATCGCATCCACGATTATCTGGTGACTTTCGGCTTTGGCACCAACAGGGCACTGGATGTGCCAGATGCATCGTCGGGGCTGGTGCCATCTCCCGCCTGGAAGCGGGAAACCCGCGGTGAACCCTGGTACCCGGGGGAAACACCGGCAGAGGGATTCGGCAACGGCATGTTCCAGGCGACAACCCTGCAAATGGCCAGTGCTGCTGCCACTCTCGCCAATCACGGCGTGTTCATGCGTCCGCGCATGCTCAAATCGATGCGGTCTGATGAGCAGGATTTTGCCGATATCATTTTTGACGAAGGTGAGGTCGAGCAACCATTGTTGCCGTCTGCCGAAGACCTCGCACTGGTACGCAAGGCTATGGAACACACGGTGAGCAAGCCCCGCGAGCGTGAACATCGCCGACATGAAGGCACCGCCTATGACTATGTTGAAGGCGCCCGGCCCCTGGCCTATCCCATGGCCGGCAAATCGGGCACTGCCCAGGTCATTGGTGTCCAGGTGGATGCTCGTGGCAATCGTATCGAGCCGGACGAGATTCGCGACGAGCACCTCAATCATGCCATGTTCATCGCCTTCGATGCGTCGCCTGAGTCAAGAATTGCCGTGGCGGTATTTGTTGAAAACGGTGAAGGAGGCAGTTCGGTCGGTGGCCCTCTGGCGCGCGAAGTGCTCGATGCCTATATGCTGCCCTTCCTGGAACAGCAGAAACTGCTGGAGACCGGTGGCGAGGGCGGGCAACTGCTGACAAGCATTGACTAATTACGGTAACATGCCAGGAACGCCAGACGGCCTGTCGGCGCGCTTGGTGTTGGTGTGAAGAGAAGGTCAAGACATTGAATTACAAGATTATTTTATTGCTGGCTGGCAATTTTATGATGGTGGCCTGCAGCAGCGTGTCATCGCCTCCGCAAACCAGCGGTACCGCGCCGGTCGCCAACGCTGGTCGCTACAGTATTTCCCAGGACCGTGCGCCCAGCACCCCCATGGATCCTTCCCGCATCCGGGATGTCGAGATACTGCCGCTTAACCGCACCATGGCGGGAAATCGCTCGCCTTATACTGTGAATGGTAAACGCTACCAGGTGATGGCCAGCGAAGAGGGATTCCAGCAGACCGGTCTGGCGTCCTGGTATGGTGAGAAGTTTCACGGTCACCTCACCTCCAACGGTGAAATTTTTGATATGTACCAGGTCTCCGCCGCGCACACCGGGCTGCCCATCCCCAGCTATGCGCGCGTTACCAACCTGGAGAATCAGCGCAGTATCGTAGTACGGGTCAATGACCGAGGTCCTTTTCACAACGACCGGATTATCGATCTGTCGTACGCAGCAGCCTACAAGCTGGGATTTTCTGACCAGGGCACAGCCCTGGTGCATGTCGAGTCAATCGTCCCGGGACAGCAGAATGTGTTGCTGGCTGAGTCGTCCAGCCGGACTGAGCCGGCCGTCAGCAACGCAGGGCGTTACCTGCAGGCTGGCGCCTTCTCCGATCTGCGCGCGGCAGAGCGGCTGTCCAGCCGGTTGCGTGAGCTGACCACACGGCCGGTATTTATTCGCTCGGTGCAGGCGCAGAATTCGCAACAATTGCATCGTGTCCGGGTGGGCCCGATTGCAGATCCCCGGGAAATTGAACGCATCACTGACATGATGATCGCGGCCGATCTTGGGCAACCCTATATGGTAGACGAGTAAAATTCACAGATCGGGATTTAATGTATGAAAGGTTTTTACAAGACAACGGCAAAACGGTTTTCCAGGCGCCAGCCGCGGGTTTCTGCGATGTTGTCTGCAATGGTGACATTCGTTGTACTGATGACAGGCTCGGGCGCATCCGCACAGTCCATTATGCCGCGGCCACCGGAAATTGCCGGTAGCAGCTATATTCCTGTCTCTTATACACATCTCCGAGCCCACGAGACAGGCAGAAATCT
>CAJXPR010000175.1 GCA_913058135.1 uncultured Gammaproteobacteria bacterium | reverse complement strand
CAAGCGCACATGGATGTGCTCGTAGCGTTTCCCGAACGGCCCTGCCACCAACCGCGAATACCCCAACCTCTCAGGCTACAGACCGAGAACAGAGCTCACAGGTCACCAAGACTCCCGCGAACAATCTCAGAAATCTGCCCCCAGTCACCGGAAGCAACGGCATCACCAGGGGTCAACCAGGTACCACCAACGGCCGAGACGTTCTTAAGGGCCAGATAGTCCTTGGCAGTGTTGCGGCGGATACCGCCGGTCGGGCAGAAGGTAACGTCCGGGAAAGGACCAGAGAACGCCTTCAGGGCGGGGATGCCGCCGGCGACTTCGGCCGGGAAGAACTTGAATTCGCGGTAGCCCAGGTTGTAGCCCACCATCAGCTCCGAAATCGTTGAAATGCCCGGCAGCAACGGCGCTTCCGAAGTCACACCGAACTCCAGAATGGCCTCGGTGACACCCGGCGTGATCACGAACTGGGCGCCGGCGGCTTCAACCTGCCGGTACTGGGCAATACTGGTGACCGTGCCCGCCCCAACCCAGGCATCCGGGATCGCTTTTCGTACCTGCTCAATGGCCTTCACGCCATGAGGGGTACGCAAGGTGATTTCCAGTACTCGAATGCCACCATCAACCAAAGCCTGACACAGTGGCAGCGCTTCGTCCGGGTGGTTAATGGTAATCACCGGAACAAGCGGGGAAGCGTTCAAGACCGCCTGGACGCGCTCGCGGTGGAAGTCAGACAATTGGTTCATACATATCTCCGGTATAACAAATCTCGGGCGAACAGCCTTAAGCGCTCCAGTAAACCTGCAGCCCCGGTTTCAGGAAAGCGCGGATGGGCATTTCGCGGATGTTTTCGATATCGCTGCAGGCACCCTGCAGGGTTTCCAGCTTGTCGTCCCCCTTCAGGTGCAATGCCGTAAAACCCGCACGGCTCAGGGCACGCAGCGTCAGCGTAATGCGCTTCTGGGGCTGGGAAGGTGGCGTCATGGGGGCCACGATGGCGGTCGAATCCGTATCAAGGGCTTGATCCAACTCCGGCGCATCTGGAAACAATGACGCCGTATGGCCGTCGTTGCCCATACCCAGGATCAGCACATCCAGCGGAAGATGGAGCTCCTCAAGGGCTGTTTCCGCGGCCGCCAAGCCGTCAGCCGGCGTGTCGCCTGGCTGCTTGAGGGACAGGTACCGGGCTTCCGAGGCAGGGCCTTGTAACAGACTTTCCCGCACCAGGC
The DNA here is from genome assembly GCA_913058135.1 of uncultured Gammaproteobacteria bacterium. Lineage (GTDB taxonomy): Bacteria > Pseudomonadota > Gammaproteobacteria > Pseudomonadales > Pseudohongiellaceae > Pseudohongiella. Next base: position 2,933 of record CAJXPR010000175.1, on the reverse strand, counting down.
GGGTATTGCTGTCGTTATCGTCTTCGGAGACCCAGCGCTCGTCCGCCAGCAGCACGTCAATGCGCGCCCAATCCAACGGCTTCTCCCGCAAGGCCTCGAAAAATGGCAGCGGGGTTGAGCCGCCAGACACCGCCAGACTGGCGCGGGGTGCAATCAGCAGCCGTTCCGAGAGGTGTTTTGCGACTGCATCCGCCAGCGCAACCGCCGTATCACCAGGGGTGTCGAAAAAATACGCATCCACTGACTCCGGCAGATTCAGGTCATGCATCTTCATACCAGCTCCTTCCGTCACGGGTAATCATGGCGATGGAGGCAACCGGGCCCCAGGTACCTGCGGCGTAACGTTTTGGCGGCACGCCACTGTCGTCCCAATTGCGCATGATCTGGTCAACCCATTGCCAGGCGTGTTCCACTTCGTCGCGACGGACGAACAGATACTGATTGCCTTTCATGACCTCCCAGAGCAGGCGCTCGTAGGCGTCCGGGATACGATCGGTTTCGAAGGTTTCCGAGAACGTCAGTTCCAGAGGCCCCTGGCGCAGGCGCATACCTTTATCCAGACCCTGGTCCTTGGTCAGAATTTGCAGGGACATGCCCTCGTCCGGCTGCAAGCGGATGATGAGTTTATTGTTCGCCAGGTGCTTCTGATCCGGATCAAAGATGTAGTGTGGCGCCGGCTTGAAGTGAATGATGATCTGCGACAGCTTCTCCGGCAGGCGCTTACCCGTACGGATGTAGAACGGTACGCCAGACCAGCGCCAGTTATCGATCTCGGCTTTCAGGGCCACAAAGGTTTCGGTCTTGCTGCCGCGCGCCGCGCCCTCTTCCTCCAGATAGCCCGGCACGGGCTTTCCGCCACTGGTGCCAGCGGTGTACTGCCCGCGCACCACATGGGTATCCATCATGTCCGGAGTGATGCGGCGCATCGCCTTCAGCACTTTCACCTTCTCATTGCGGATACTGTCTGCAGACAGGTCCGACGGTGGATCCATGGCGATCAGGCACAGGAGTTGAAGAAGGTGGTTCTGCACCATATCGCGAACCTGACCGGCTTTGTCGAAATAGCCCCATCGGCCTTCGATACCTACACTCTCAGCCACGGATATCTCGACGTGGGAAATATGATTCTGGTCCCACTGCGAGGCAAAGAGGTTGTTGGCAAATCGCAGCGCGATCAGGTTCTGGACCGTTTCCTTACCCAGATAATGGTCGATACGGAACAATTGGTTTTCGTTGTAGACTTCGCCCAACTCATCGTTGATGACCTTGGACGACTCCAGGTCGTGACCGATTGGCTTTTCGACAACCACCCGGGTGTTGTGATCACAGCAGTTGTTTGCCCTGAGGTTACGCGAAATCTCGCCGTACATGGCTGGTGGTGTCGCCATGTAGACAATCAGGTTGCTGGGTTCAGTGCTGCGCCAGTCGTTGAGGGCACCGTAGCCATCAGGGTTGGCAAAATCGAGGAACTGGTAATCCACGCGCCGCAGGAACTGCTCAGCCACCTCGGCGTCAAATTCGACTTTCTTGACGTGCTCTTTCAACTTGCCAAGAAGGATCTTGCGAACCTCGCTGCTGTCTGCCTTGTTTCTCGCGATTGCTAAAATACGAGTGCCCTTATGGAGCAGCCCCGCACGCTCAAGCTGATACAGCGCGGGAAACAGTTTGCGTTGCGCCAGGTCACCAAGCGCACCAAACATCATCAGGTCACAGCGGGTATTTATCGGATCAGCCATCGGTTCCTTCTCTCTTTGTTTTCATGCAGCAGCGCACTACTGCACGACTCGAGGCATCAATGTAGTAATTTTATGCAAATAATGACACCAAATATGACGTTTTCCAAGGATATTTTCGAATTAATGACACTTTTACTACCACAAACCTCCCAAAAACACGCTATAATCAGCGCGGATTTTCACAAGAACGCCGATGATTCAGGGAGTATCCCAAATGGCTGCGAACCAGGCGCAACGCGATGACAACCTGCTCGAAGATATCCAGCTAAGACTGGACACGCTCAATAAATCGGAGCGCAAGGTTGCCGAAGCGATTCTTCGCGACCCAAGTGCCGCCACCCGATACAGCATTGCCGCTCTGGCAAGGGCAGCAGACGTCAGTGAGCCAACCGTTAATCGTTTCTGTCGCGGCTTTTCAGCCACCGGCTTTCCTGATTTTAAAATACGCCTGGCCCAGAGCATTGCCACTGGCACACCGTATATTGGCCAGAATGTGGAACCCGACGACACTGTCGCAGAGTTCTCCGACAAGATCATGCTCAGCACCATCGCCAGCCTGGACAAGGCACGTCAGGCCCTTGACCCAAAAGCACTGGCGTCGGCTATCGACTATCTGATCCAGGCCAAGCAGATCAACTTCTTCGGCATGGGCGGCTCCGCACCCGTTGCCATGGATGCCCAGCATAAGTTCTTTCGTTTCAATATCCCGGTCATGTCGTACGATGACGCCCTGATGCAGCGCATGGTTGCCGCGGGGGCCACCAAGGGCGATGTCATCGTGCTGATTTCCTACACCGGGCGCACCCGCGAAACCGTCGAGATTGCGCAGCATGCGCGCACCAACGGCGCTACCGTTATTGGCATCACCATGCCCGGTTCTCCGCTGGCGGAGGTCTGCACCGTGGTCATCGAGGTAACCGCGCCGGAAGACACTGAGGTTTATATGCCGATGTCCTCCCGCATTATTCACCTGACGGTGATCGATATCCTCGCGACCGGCGTGACTCTCAAGCGCGGTGCAGACTTCCTGGGCCACCTTAAAAAAATCAAGGAAAGCCTGAAACCAACTCGCTTCCCGACGACCTGAGCACCACACAGTCTAAAGGTAGCAAAACCACTGATTTAGCATCTCATCCCTCTACGCCCCCTGTCTCTTATACACATCTGACGCTGCCGACGATCTACTCTGTGTAGATC
>CAJXPR010000174.1 GCA_913058135.1 uncultured Gammaproteobacteria bacterium | reverse complement strand
TGGATAATGGCAGTATGGCTGTTTCCCAAAACTGAGTCGGACCTGAAACGGACTTCATTCCAACGCAACGACACGCCCTGACATAAAACCGGAGGTAAACGTGAGGAAAATGACAACAGCACTGGCCATGTTTGCCAGCATGACGATTTCTGTACAGGCACTGGCGCAGGCGTCGGCCGACGGAACAGAGAACCAGGGCGTGCCAGGGCGGCTGGATATGATGTCCATGGAGGAGCGGGTAGCAGCAGGTTTACCCTTTCACACACATCTGTCCGAACCGGTAGACCCCTTTCGGGTGCTGGGCAATATTTATTTTGTTGGCACTCGGAATATTGCTTCGTATCTGATTGCGTCGTCTGAGGGACATTTCCTGATAGACACCGGCGTTGCAGGCATGGCTCCCGGGATTAGAAACAGCGTCGAGGCGCTGGGTTTTGATATGCGTGACATCCGTGTGCTGTTGTCGAGTCACGCGCACTTTGATCATGTGCAGGGGCATGCCATTGTCCAGCGCATGACCGGCGCTCAAGTGATGGCGCTGGAAGGCGACGCTGACGCGTTGGAGGCGGGGCACGATTTATCGCCACTGGCGTTCGAAGGCTGGGAGCCGGTGTCAGTGGATCGCCGATTGCAGGATGGCGAGGCGGTGACGCTCGGTGATGTGACGCTGACACCGACCTGGGCGCCGGGTCATACCCAGGGCTGCACAACCTGGAGTCTGGATACAATGGACGCGGGTGACAGTATTAACGTGGCGATATTTGGCTGCAACGGCCCCAATGAGGGAGTGCAACTGGTTAACAATCCGCATTTTCCCGAGTTGGTGGAGCAGTCACTGATGGGCTTTGATAATCTTGCTGAGCTTCGGCCAGATATCTACCTGACGGGACATCCTCAGCAACCCTTTGAAGGCATAGAGCATCAGATGCGCGTTCAGGTGCGGCCGCATCCTTTATTGCGTCAACAACCCTGGCGTGAATTCATCGCGCAGCGGCGATCGGAATTTGAGGCGCGGGTCGCGGCCGAACGGGCAAGACTGGCCGGGCTATAAAACTCGGGAGTAGGGGATATGGTACCGGAGGTCGCAGTTTTTGAAACCTCGGGAATATGGTACCGGAGGCCGGACTTGAACCGGCACGCTATCACTAGCACCGGATTTTGAATCCGGCGTGTCTACCAATTTCACCACTCCGGCAGGAAGTGCGCTATTGCAGAAGGGCGCCATTATAACAACATTGCGACGGCTGGCAACGGGGGACGATCTGTTAATCCTGCGGATTGCTGGATTTAATGGCTCGCTACACGCTATCCTCGTAGCCACACCTGTGTTTTCCCGGCAAAACACTGCCCCAGAACAAGGACCCATGCCATGAAGAACATGCTTTTGCTCGGTGCCATTACTGTGTTGGCGGCCCAATTCGCCACTGCTCAGAGTCCTCAGCCAGCGTTGCCGGATGCCGTGCAGCAAGAAGTGGACAGCGTCATGCCGCAGGTAGTGGAGTGGCGACGCGATTTCCATCAACATCCGGAGCTGGGCAATCGTGAATTTCGCACGTCCGGTATTATCGCCGAGCATCTGCAGGCGCTGGGCATGGAGGTGGAAACCGGGGTCGCCCATACAGGCGTGGTCGGCATTCTGCGTGGCGGCAGACCCGGTCCGACGGTGGCACTGCGCGCCGACATGGATGCCTTGCCAGTTGAAGAGAGGGTCGATCTGCCGTTTGCCTCTCAAGTGCGTACCGAATACAACGGTCAGGACGTCGGGGTTATGCATGCCTGCGGACACGACAACCACATGGCGATATTGATGGGCGCCGCCAGCGTGCTGGCCGGTATGCGGGACGAGCTGCCCGGTACTGTCATGTTTATTTTTCAGCCAGCCGAAGAAGGCGCGCCCGAGGGTGAGGAAGGAGGAGCGGAGCTGATGCTGGCGGAAGGCATTTTTGAAAATCTGCGGCCGGATGCGGTTTTCGGGCTGCATGTCTGGCCCATCCCGGCTGGTGTCATTGCCGTGCGCGAAGGCGGCACCATGGCCTCCAGTGATTCCTTTGCCATCAGGGTACAGGGGCAGCAGACACACGGTGCTGCACCCTGGGCCGGTATAGATCCGATAGTGGTGGCTTCGCAAATCGTCATGGGCCTGCAGACTATCCCCAGTCGGCAGCTCAATGCCACTACCACACCATCCATTGTCACCGTGGGAGCCATCAATGGTGGACTGCGCAGCAATATCATTCCCGACTCCGTGGAAATGATCGGCACTCTGAGAACCTTTGACGCGGACACACGAACGCAGATTCACGAGCGGGTGACACGCACCGCGCAGCAGATCGCCGCCAGTGCCGGCGCAACCGCAGAAGTGACTATCAATCTCGGTTATCCGGTGACAGCAAATGATCCTGCGCTAACACGCGCCATGCAGCCGACGCTTCAGCGCGTGGTAGGTGACCGGCTTATGGAGTCACCGCTGATTACTGGCGCTGAGGATTTTTCCTATTATGCCAATGAAGTGCCGGGCATGTTTTTCTTTCTCGGCATCGCAGCAGATGACCCGGATATGGTCTATCCCAACCACTCGCCCTATTTTTACGCAGACGAGCGCGCCTTGCCGGTGGGTGTGCAGGCGATGACAGCGCTGGCCCTGGATTTTCTGCAGGCGCAGTAATTGCTGTCGACGCGGTAGACCATTTGCGAGCTTGCTGCCGAAAAATTGCATGATTTGTGAGATGAATCTCATTTCTTCCGACCGGTAGCCGTTGGCCGCTGGTTTTTCGTTGCGTTTAAGAACAGGCATTTCATAAACTCTCTCCGTTTTCAATCGGCACACGGAGGGGCGGCCATGACGCGTCCATTGGGTCTGGTACTGATTTCATTAGTCTGTTGCCTGCTGGTAAAACCCACCGGTGTTACGGCGCAGATCCCCGGCGCGGAAACTTTTTTCCGCATGGATACCATCCAGGACATCCGCCTGTCCCCTGATGGCCAGTATTTGGCGATGCTGTTCCCGGGCGAGGAGAGCGCGGCGCTTAGAATTGTCAACATCGACAGCGGAGAGGTGGAGGCCAGTTTTGCCACTCGTTCTCGCACGGGCATTGCCGAGTTTCACTGGGCCACGGAAGAGCGCATCGTCATCGCAACGCATCGCTACCTCGGGGGGCTGGAGGAACCGATGCTGACGGGGGAGATATTCGCTCTGAACATCGACAACACCCGGAAGTTCCAGATGGTTGGCCCTGGAGTAGGGGATTTTGCTGCGTTTTTTATTGAAAATATTCTGCCTGCGGAGCCCGGTCGCATCCGGGTTACCCGGTATGAAGTCAATCGCGGTTCAGTGTCCCGTAGTCGCCCGTCGTCATTTATGCTGGATATTGACAACAGGCCGCCCGGCAACCGCTCGTCGATGATGCGCAACCTGATGCAGGAAGTGCGTAGTCCGTTGCCCTGGGGACAATTGCATTCTGATCATCAGGGAGAGGTGCGCCTGGCCAGCGCCGTTGATGATGATATGTTGCTGCAAGTGCGATTCCGCAGGACGGGCGAGGAGGACTGGCACGATATCAGTGAGCAGTTCATCCGCTCGACGCTGGAAGGCGGTTTCGAGTTTGTTGGTTTCTCCAGGGAAAATGATGATTTCTATTTCGTGCAGCGCAGTGAACATGGCACATCCGGGCTGTATCGATATGTGGTCCGGGAAAACAGGCTTGCCGAAGTGTTTGTACATCCTGATTTTGACGTCAGTCGCAACAACCTGGTGTTGTCCAGCGCCCGGGATGAAATTCTGGGTGCAAAATTTGTTGGCCATGTGTTTGAGGCGCACTATTTCTCCGATCACCCTGAGGTTGCGCTGCAGCGCGGCCTGGACGCATCGTTTCCCGGCGAGCAGGTCCGGGTCACCAGCATGAGTCGTGATGGTGCCCGATCGCTGGTCGGAGTGTTCGGTCCGCAGCGAATAGGGGAGTTTTATCTGCTGGACAATCAGGAACGCCAGATGACCTATCTGGGTGGTCTGAATTCAGATCTGCCGATGGATGCCATGGCGCCTGTGACGCCATTCGCAATTCGCAGTCCCGACGGATTTGTATTGAGTGGTTATCTGACCAAACCCGAAGGTGTCGAGTCTCCTTTACCCATGATTGTGATACCGCACGGTGGGCCCATCGGTGTCAGGGACGGATATGTCTTTGATCGTGAGGCACAGTATCTGGCTCAACATGGCTTTGCTGTGCTGCAGACAAATTTCCGTGGTTCTGGTGGTTTCGGTCTTGATCTGTCTCTTATACACATCTGACGCTGCCGACGATCTACTCTGTGTAGA
>CAJXPR010000173.1 GCA_913058135.1 uncultured Gammaproteobacteria bacterium | reverse complement strand
ACACAGAGTAGATCGTCGGCAGCGTCAGATGTGTATAAGAGACAGATAATGCTGAGTGCATGTTGTTAACTCCCCAAAGGGTCTGCTATCTGTCTATTTACTGGATTTGCAAAAGCCGTGCCGAAGCTTCGGAATTCTGTTGCACGGTTTGCATAAGTTTCACATTCATTTCGTAACTGCGGGTCAGGCTGATCATTTCCACCATGGCATCAACGACATTCACGTTGCTGTTTTCCAGGTAGCCGGAGACCAGGGTAACGTCCGCGTCAGCCACGGATTCCGCGCCATCAGCGCGGCGGAACAGCCCGTCGCTACCCTTGAGCAATTGCTCATCGCCCGGGTTGACCAGCTTGATGCGGTCGATGGCAGCCAATACTTCGGCGCCCTGCCCCAACTCCCGGACTGACACCGTGCCATCGTTGCCAACGGCAATTGATTCATAAGGTGGCAAGGCCACGGGACCATTGTTGCCGAGCACCGGCAAACCGCTGCCGGTCAGCAGCTCGCCAAAGGGGCTGACCGACATGTCACCAGCGCGGGTGTACGCTTCCGAGCCGTCCGGTGCCTGCACGGCAATCCAGCCTTCACCCTGTATGGCCATGTCCAGCGCATTGCCGGTTTCCTGCAAGGCGCCCGGCGTGAAGTCACTGGCAGGGTTTTCCGCCATACTGAATACCCTTGAGGGCATGCCCGGCCCGTAGGCCTGCATGGCGCGCGCCTGTTCAAGGTCAGCACGGAAACCAGTGGTGCCGGCATTGGCCATGTTGTGCGCATGGATGGTCTGCGCCCGCATGATCTGTGACGCGCCGGTCATGCTGATGTAAATTGCTTTATCCATGGTGAGCCTCGATCCGCCGGCAGGCTACAGCGCCTGCCTCAGTGTCGCTTTAGTGGTTACAGGTTGATGATGGTCTGCGTGGCCGTATCCTGCGCCGAAATCACCTGGGCCGCGGCCTGGTAGTTTCGTTGCGAGATGATCAGCTGAACCAGCTGCGCCGGCAAATCGACGTTGGAGTCTTCCAGGGCACCGGACTGGATGGCACCCAGACCTGCCGTGCCGGCACCGGACACCGAGGCGGAACCGGACTCACTGGTCTCGGCAAACTTGGTGCCGCCCAGGTTCGACAACCCCGCCGGGTTGGCGAAATTGGCCAGTGCCACTTCGCCCAGGGCGCGCGACTGACCATTGGAGAATCGTGCCGACACCAGACCGCGCGGGTTGATCTCCAGACCGGTCAACTGGCCTTTGGCAAAACCATCCTGATTGTTGGACTGTACCGAGAAGTCACCACCAAACTGGGTCAACTCACTCAGGTCGATGGTGAAGTTGGAATTGGTCAACTGCTCGGCCACGTTCGGGTCGCCCGGAATAGGTCCGGCGCCCTGCTGTCGGCCCAGATTGTCCACCGGGGTCCAGTTGGTGATCTGAATCGGGCTCTGGTTAGGATCGTAGATACCATTGTTGTCAAAGCGCAGGTCAAAACGGGCGAGCACTGGCTCGCCATCAGTCGAGTTGGGATCGTAACCAATATTGCGATTATCAACCTGCAGGTAAACACTCCACCGGTTGTTGCTGCCGGTTTCATCCGGGCGTTCCTTGACAAAGTACTTGGTCAGCGAGTGCTGGTTGCCCAAAGAGTCATAAATAGTCACGGCGGTGGAACGGTAATAGGTATCCGGGTTGCCGGGGTCAAACTGATTGGTTGAAAACGGGATGCCATCAAGGGCATCGTCAGCACTGATATCACCAAAGACACTGCCGGTCACCACGGTCTGGTCAATGGCGTTACCCTCGCTGTCTTCAGTTGCCGCGGTGAAGGTGACATTCTCTTCCAGGGTAAAGTTTACAATACCGGCTACCAGCACAGAGTCACCGGTCGTGGTGTCAACAGCCACCGGACCATCGGTCGAGCGCGTGTACTCATCATCCGTGCTGTCGTACTCTGATCCGTACACGTCAAACGTGCCGGCGCCGGTTGCCCCGCCGTGGAAACGAAGATCCGCGCCGGTGTTGTGCGTCACCTCAAGGTCCGTACCACCCACAACGCGGGCACTGACGTTAGTGACGGTGGCGTTGATGGAGTCTGCCAGCGCCTGCAATTCGTCAGCCACTACCGCTGGCGCGGTAAAGTCGGCAGCAAAATTGAGACCACCAATATTGAAATTGACGGGGCCGGCATTGAAGTTGGTCAGATAGGCGACACTGGTGGCACGCGCCGTGACGCCATTGACTGCCGAGAATTGCTGCGCGACGGCGTTGGCGGACGAGTTTTCCGCCACATCAACCAGTCTCGTGACGTTGTCGCTGCCCACTACACTGATGGTGTTCGCCTCATAACCATTTTCCAGTGGATCACCCGCGGTGACTGCCACCGGCGCGCTCGAGCGGCCATTGTTACTGGTGATGGTAGTGCCGACCAGCGCCGAAGGCTGCGCGCTGGCATCCAGGTTGATCACTGAATTCACCATCGTGGTGGCGCGCGGTGGGATTTCACCCGTGGTTACCCGCAGGTCTTCCAGCGGGCCGCCACCGGTAGGCTGACCGGTCGGAGACGGCGAAAATCCCTGCAAACGCTCGCCGGCACCGGTTACGATATAACCATTCCTGTCGGTACCAAAGGCACCGGCACGGGAATAGCTGACGCCCGACTCGCCACTGAGGACAAAAAAACCTTCACCGTTGATGGCCATATCCAGCGTGCTGTTGGTAAAACTGATATTGCCCTGGTTAAAGTTCTGTTTGATCTCCTGCAGGGTCACACCACTGCCGGCCTGGGTGCCGCCGCCGCCCAATACGGATGCGGCGTATACATCTCCAAATACAGTGCGTGATGACTTGAAGCCGGTGGTACTGGAGTTGGAAATGTTGTTACCCGTAACGCTGATTTCCTGCTGCGCTGCATTGAGCGCACTCAACCCGATATTAAAACTCATGATGACACCTCGTCTGCTTAATCTTTATTAAATTGGTATGTTTGGTATTAATTAATCTGGATAATGTCATCCATGGAGACCTTGCCGATGCCGGCCAGGTTCAGCGTCAGGGCGCCACCGGATTCGATGGTGACACTATTGACATTGGCACTCAGATAAACCGGCACGCTGCTGGCTTCCCCGCCACTGGAGGCGGATACTTCGAAATAGTAATTGCCTGGCGGAAAGCGCTCATCGTTGGCATCGGTGCCGGTCCAGATAAACTCCTGCTGGCCTTCGGGCTGCTGTCCCAGTTCGAAACTGTCAACGATTTCGCCACCTTTGTTATAAACAGTCAGTGACGCAGACTGCACGGCATTGTCAAACTCGGCCAGCACACTGATTGCGCCGCTTTCACCCAGCGGGCTGAAATCAGACTCGACGTGAACCGGACGTCCGACCAGCGATGTTGCCTGCAAGTGTTGAGTCGATTGAAACGCCGATGCGAACTGTTCAAAGTTGCCGCCCATTTTCTGGGTTTCTTCAAGCTGCGAGAATTGCGCCAGCTGCGCAATAAACTCACCGTTCTCTTCGGGCTTGGTCGGATCCTGGTTCTCCAGTTGGGCAACCAGCAGTTTCAGGAAAGCGTCCCGGCCCAGCTCGTTGTTGTTGGGCGCTGTGTTTTTCTCAGCGGGCGCGTATTCGGTCAGCACTCTGGACAATGCGGTGTTGTTGTTAATTTCCATGCTCTATACTCCTGAAGCCGCTCAACCCTGACCCAGCGTGAGGACACGCTGCATCATGGTTCTGGCTGCTGACATGACATCCACATTAAGCTGGAACGCCCTTGACGACGAAATCATGTTGGTCATCTCTTCGACGATGTCCACATTGGGGTAAAACACATACCCCTCCTCGTTCGCCATCGGGTTGCCTGGCTCGTAGCGTGGCTGCAAGGGGCGCGCGTCTTCTACAATCCCTGCCACCCGAACGCTGGTTGAGGCGGCATTGTGTGCAGGGTCGGCAAAGGCATCCTGCATGGCGGCGTTCATTACCGGCATGAAGACCGGGTGGCGGGCACGGTAGGTCTGGGCAGCGCTGCTGGCAGCGCTGTTGGCATTGGCCATGTTGCTGGCTGTGGTATTCAGGCGCAGCGACTGTGCGCTCATACCGGATCCCGCGATATCAAAGACACCCATCAGGCTCATGCTTACTCTCCTTTCAGGGCTTTGATCATGCCCGTGAACTTGCCATTGAGAAACTGGAAGCTGGCCTGATGCTCCAGCGCGTTGCGGGCAAATGCCGCGTTTTCGACCTGTTCATCGACGGTGTTGCCGTCAAGAGACGGCTGCGATGGTATCCGGTACATTGCCGCCGGGTCGTTCAACCCGGGCAGCCCGGTGATGTGACGGCTGTGCGTTTTCCGCACGGCCACGTCGCCACTGCCAGAGGTGGCCTGCGCCAGCATGCTGCCAAAGTCCATGTCACCTGTCTCTTATACACATCTCCGAGCCCACGAGACAGGCAGAAATCTCG
>CAJXPR010000172.1 GCA_913058135.1 uncultured Gammaproteobacteria bacterium | reverse complement strand
TCGAGTTCCCCCCCGCCGGGTGATCCGTGAAAGGAAGCGGCCGGGCTGGATCTGCCACCCGCTGGCCGGGCCGTACTCTGAAAGGATCCGGACCTGCAACTACAACCGAATGTGCCGGAAATCGGCCACCCAGGGACAGACCTTGCACCCTCGCGGCGATCAAGCGTAGGATGGTCCATGAAACTTTTAATCCGATCCGTCATGGTTTGAAAGTGATGGATAGTGGTGCAAGGATGATTGAGAAAGCAGAAACCGGGATCGCCGGATTCGATGAACTAACCGGTGGTGGTCTTCCCAGAGGAAGAGTCACTCTGGTGGAAGGCGGCGCAGGAACCGGCAAGACGATTATGGCGTTGCAATCACTGGCTTACGCTGCACGTGAGCTGGACGAGCCCGGTGTGTTTGTCGCTTTCGAGGAACAATCCGAACGCATCAGATTAAACGCATCGGATTTCGGCTGGCAACTGGACACTCTGTCCGACGAACAACTGGCCTTTCTTGATTCCCGTCCTTCCGTGGATCTGCTCCAGTCTGGCGACTTCGATTTGACCGGCCTGATGGCTGGCCTTGGTGCAGTCATCCACCGCATCGGCGCCCGTCGAATTGTACTGGATGCCACTGATATTCTGCTGACCTTGCTGCCCGACCGGCGCAGCGTGCGACGGGAGATGTTCCGGCTACATGAATGGTTGCTGGAACATGAACTGACGGCCATCATCACAGTCAAGCGGCCACCCCCAGGGGAGCCTGTTCCGGAAATGGACCTGGAATTCATGCAGTTCATGGCCGACAGTGCTGTCAACCTCAGCCATGATCTGGTTCAGGGCATTTCCCAGCGTTCCCTGCGTATGGTCAAGTATCGCGGTTCTTCCTTCGATGAGAATGATATTCCCTACGTCATCGGCGCTTCGGGGCTTGAGCTGGCCTCCGGATTCGGTGAGCAAAGCGGGCCATTGCAGGTTGTCGATGAACGGGTTTCCACCGGTATCACTCGTCTGGATTACATGTTGGAGGGCGGGTATCACCGCAACGCCAGCATCCTCGTGACCGGCTCGCCCGGTACGGCCAAAACCACGCTCGCGGGGGCGTTCATCGAAGCCGCCTGCGCGCGCGATGAACGCTGCCTGCTGGTCAGTTTCGACTCCCGGGTCGAGGAAATTGTGCGTAATCTGCGCTCCGTCGGTATCGATCTGCGAACACCGCTGGACAGGGGTACACTGCGAATGGAGTCGGCCGGCGGCCTGAGCGGCAGTAGCGAGATTCAGTTGATGCGCATCCGGCGCTGGGCCCAAGCTCACCAGGCACGTTGCATTGCCATCGACCCTGCCTCTGCACTGGCAAAGTCTGGCAATGCTTTGCTCGCGCACAGCGTGATCCAGCGCCTGGTCGACTGGTGCAAGAGGGACGGCGTCACGTTGCTGACCACCAGCTTACTGGACCGGGCGCATGAAGCCGATTCGCACACGCCTTTACATATTTCCACCATCGCCGATACCTGGATCCATCTCGAATATCGCGTCAAGGCAGGGGAGCGCAACCGAGGATTGTCCATCATCAAGTCGCGGGGTACTGCCCATTCCAACCAGGTCCGGGAGCTTGTGCTGGGTGCTGATGGCATCACCCTGGCTGATGTCTACTCGGCCGGTGGTGAAGTGCTGATGGGAACGTTGCGGATGGAGCGCGAACGCGCCGAGGCATTGGCGCAGCGCAAGGCCAGTCAGGAGCATCGTGAGTACCTGGCAGGGCTGGAAGCAGAATTGGATGAGCTGGATCAGCGCATGCAGACCTTGCAGAAAAACGCGAAGAACAAGCAGAAGCAGCTGGCGGAGTCCATAGAGGAGCGACAGTCCGCAGAGGATCTGATTCGTGACACCGAAAAGCTGATCCGCCGGGGGAGGCAATCAGACCATCATGGCGATTAGGAAAGAGGAAATGATAAGGCTGCAGTTGTATGTGTCGCTGGGTTCGCCCAATTCGACCACGGCGTTACACAACCTCAGGGAGATATGCCGTCTTCATCTGGCCGGTCAATACGAGCTGGAAGTGGTCGATCTGTACGAACAGCCTTCGCGTGCCCTGACCGATGGCGTGCTGATGACGCCGATGCTGGTGCTGGCCTCTCTGGATCCCCCGATCAGCATCATCGGCAATCTCAGTGACCCGGGACCCCTGTTACGTGCGTTGGAGGTGGCAGCCGATGACGACACCGAGTGAAGAACTGATCGGGCTGGCAAGCCAGCTGCGCGAGATCGAGCAACGCATTTCCGAGGTATCGGGCGGCACTGTCGATGCGATCGTTGACCGAGAGGGCAGGCCACATCTGTTGCGGGGTGCCCAGCAGGATCTGCATGGCCGCGTCGAGCTGCAACGTCGATTTTCCGAGCAGCAGGCGGCGATCCTTGATGCCTTGCCAGCGCATATCGCGCTGCTTGATGCCGAGGGTAACATTGTCGCCGTCAACAAGGCCTGGCGTCAGTTTGGCGAGACCAATTCCCCGGACACCCGATTCTGTGGCGAAGGCAGCAATTACCTCGATGTCTGCGACCGCTCCTCCGGCGCGGCGGCGGAAGCGTCAGAAGCTGCAGCAGGCATCCGGGCTGTCCTGAACGCGCAGCGTGAGCGTTTTTCGCTGGAATACCCTTGTCACTCACCAGACCAGAATCGCTGGTTCAACCTGATTTCGGCGCCGCTGCGCGCAGGGCAGCCGGGTGGCGCCGTGGTCATGCACATCGATATTACCGAGCGCAAACTGGCAGAGATGAGCCTGCGGCGGGCGGCAAGCCTGTTTGGCGCCAGCAATGATGGGGTCCTTATTACCGACCCGGACGGCATCATCAGGGATGTGAATCCTGCTTTTACCCTGATCTCCGGATACAGCAGCCACGAACTGGTGGGTCAACCAGCCGCCATTCATCCCAGACTCAATACGCCCGGCCTCAGTGAGGCGATTGATGCATCCCTCGCAGCCCAGGGGCACTGGTCCGGCGAGCTGAGGGCGCGACGCAAGAGCGGGGAAGTATATGAACAGAAGGTGTCGGTGTCAGTCATCACGGATGAAAACCAGCACCCGCTCAATTACATCATCATCATATCGGACATTACCCGGATCAAAGCCCATGCCGCCGAGCTCGATCGGGTGGCGCATTATGATGCGCTGACCGGCCTGCCCAACCGGCGGCTGCTCACCGATAGACTGGAACAGGCTATCCGGCATGCCCGCCGATATGAAGAGGTGCTGGCAGTGTGTTACCTGGATCTGGATCATTTCAAACCGATCAATGACCATTGGGGGCACTCAACTGGCGATCAGGTGCTGGTAGATGTGGCGCGCCGCCTGGAGGGAGCGCTGCGTGAATCCGACACCGTCTGTCGTCTGGGCGGTGACGAGTTTGTTTTGCTCTTGCCGGGTATTGATCCGGACGGTGAACTGGATCGGGCCCTGGACCGGATCATGGAAGTCCTGCATGAGCCTTTCGACATAAACGGTGGAAAAACATCCAGGGTGTCGGCCAGCATCGGCATGGCACTGTATCCGGAAGATGGTGAAGACGCCGATGCCTTGCTGCGCTACGCAGATCAGGCCATGTACAGCGCCAAGGCTGGTGGCCGCGACCGCTATCTGCGGTTTGACCGGAGCGCAGCACAACGGTTAAAGGAACATTCGTCCCAGCTGCAGTCGATCGTAACAGGCCTGGAGAGACAGGAGTTCATTTTCCATTTTCAGCCCAAGGTGGACTTGCGTGATGGAAAGTTGATCGGCGTCGAGGCACTGGTGCGCTGGCAACACCCCGAACATGGTCTGTTGTCACCCGCCCGATTTCTCGACTTTGTCATCGGCTCGGAGATAGAAATCCGTTTCGGCGAGTATGTTCTGGATGCCGCGCTGGCGCAATTGTCAGCCTGGCAGCAGCAGGGGCTGACCTTGCAGGTGAGTATCAATGTCAGTGGCAATGAGCTGCGCCAACCTGGGTTGGCCGACCGCATCGTGGAACGGCTGGGCCAGTATCCGGAGCTTAAGCCAGGGCAGTTGGAGATTGAGGTGCTGGAAACAGCTGCCATACAGAACAACAGTCAGGTGCTGCTGACCCTGAACCAGTGCCGCGAGGCTGGCCTGCAGGTGTCGCTGGATGACTTTGGCACCGGTTATTCGTCCCTGACAGTATTCCGGCAACTGCCGGTGGATACGCTAAAGATCGATCAGAGTTTTGTCCGTGACATGCTGGAGGACGCTGAAGACTGCAGTATTGTTGAAAGCGTCATTCATATGGCCCGGGCCTTTAACCGTAGCGTGGTTGCCGAAGGTGTAGAAACCATGGGTCATGCCCGTGCGCTGATGCGCATGGGTTGTCATCAGGTGCAGGGATATGGCATCGCGCGGCCGATGCCGGCGGATCAGATTCCTGGGTGGATTGCGGACTGGCAGCGGGAAAAATCCTGGGAGACCCTGGGCACGACCAATTGATGGCTACGTTAGCCTTATTCAATCTTGCGGGACGGATCGTCGCTTCGATCCGGAAACGGCCCGGGCAGCGGGTAGCAGATCCAGCCCGACCGCCTCCTTTTGTGATTCACCCGGCGGTGCGGAACTCG
>CAJXPR010000171.1 GCA_913058135.1 uncultured Gammaproteobacteria bacterium | reverse complement strand
CGAGATTTCTGCCTGTCTCGTGGGCTCGGAGATGTGTATAAGAGACAGGAACTCCACCGAGCTGTAGCTGGTGGTGTAGGCGCCGGTGGAGAACCAGTACAGTCGGTCGCCGGTAGCCAGATTCAGCGGCAGTTCGTATTTGTACTGTTCGTACATAATGTCGGCGCTGTCACAGGTGGGGCCGGCCAGAATCACTTCTTCTGATTCACCGGTTTTCTCGGTGTGAATGGGGAACTTGATGGCCTCATCCAGCGTCTCGATCAGACCGGAGAACTTGCCCACGTCGGTGAAAATCCAGCGGTGCAGGGCGGTGTGTGATTTACGTGAGATCAGTACCACTTCCGACACCAGAATACCGGAGTTGGAAATCAGCGAACGGCCCGGCTCCAGAATGATCTGCGGGAAGTCGTCGCCAAAGTCTTCCTGAATAAACCGCGTGATTTCCTCAGCGTAGGTCGGCAGCGTATTGGCGCGCGTGATGTAGTTGGCCGGAAAACCGCCGCCCAGGTTGATCATCTTGAGCACGATGCCATCTTCTTCTTTCAGGCGCTCGAAGATGACTTTTACTTTGGCGATGGCGGCATCCCAGACCCCGATATCACGCTGCTGCGAGCCGACGTGGAAGGACACGCCGTAGGGTTCCAGGCCCAGCTCGCGTGCCAGGATCAGCAGATCAATGGCCATGTCGGTGTGGCAGCCGAACTTGCGTGACAGTGGCCAGTCAGCGGTGTGACTGCCTTCAGTGAGGATGCGCACGTAAACCTTGGAGCCGGGCGCCGCGCGGGCAATATTGCGCAGATCGGCTTCCGAGTCGGTGGCATACATGCGCACCCCTTTCTCGTAAAAGTAGCGGATGTCCTTGCTCTTTTTGATGGTGTTGCCATAACTGCAGCGATCCGCGCTGACATCCAGCCCCAGCAGCTTGTCCAGCTCGTAGATGGATGCCACATCAAAGTTTGAGCCCTTGTCGCGCAGCAGCGTCAGAACTTCCGGTGCCGGATTGGCTTTAACGGCGTAGTACACATTGGCGTACGGAAAGTACTCGGCCAGGGTGTCGTAGTGTTCGCTGATGGTCTCCAGATCAATCACCACAAAAGGTGTTTCCTTGGTGTCGGCGAGGGCTTTGATGCGGTTAAAGGTGGGCAGCGGATAGAAATCTTCGATTCTGATGGGTTCTGTGCTCATGCTTGGCTCTTGCTCCTTCAGCATCGGCTGGGGACTGAATGAATAGCGGCAGGCCCTGACCGGCCTGGTCGGGGAGGGTGCGCTTGCGGCATTGTAACAAAGGCTTCCGGTACGGAACACGAAGTTTTTTGTGATTGGCGGGTATGTCACTGGCTTTTTTTATCTGACCGGCAATAATGGCGGAGACAGACCATAACCACGTGTACTTTCTGATGAACATTTTTTTGAAACTGGGCTGGTATTTCCGGGCTGAGTGGCGGCGCTACGTCATTGCCGGCCTGTTTCTGGTTGCAGTTGATGTGCTTGAGTTGATGATCCCCTGGCTGGTCGGGCGGCTGATTGATGATGTGCTGGCACAGCGCCTGACATCGGCCGACCTGTGGTTCTATGTGGTTGTGATCGGGGTTCTGGGACTGATTATTTACGTCATGCGCTTCCTGTGGCGCATGTCTCTGTTCAGTGCCTCGTTCCAGCTCGCCGAGCTGCTGCGTCAGCGCGTATTCCGCCACCTCACGGCCATGGCGCCAAGTTTTTATCACAAGCACCGCACCGGTGATCTGATGGCACGTGCTACCAATGATGTGACGGCTGTTGAGATGACGGCAGGCGAAGGGGTGCTGTCGGGACTGGACGGCGTGGTGACCGGTATTCTGGTGCTGCTGGTCATGCTGGTGTTCATCAACTGGCAACTGACGCTGGTGGCGTTGTTGCCGTTTCCCTTTATGGCCTGGTACTTCTATGTACTGGGTAGCCGTCTGCATGACGGGTTTCGCGATGCCCAGGAGCGCTTTTCCGACCTCAATGACCGTGTGCAGGAAAGTGTGTCCGGTATCCGCATGGTGCGGGCCTTTGGCCGCGAGGCGAGGGAGGATGAGGTGTTTCTGTCGGTTGCCGATCGGGCCGCTGAGGCCAATATGCGGGTAGCGGCGACGGACTCGCTGTATGACCCGGCGATTTTTCTGACCGTCGGCGCTTCGTTCATGTTGTCTATCGGCATGGGTGCCTGGCTGATCACACAGGGAACCATTACGCTGGGGGAACTGACCAGCTTCACCATGTATCTGGGTTTTCTGATCTGGCCGATGTTTGCCTATGGCTGGTTGCTGAACCTGGTGGAGCGAGGCAATGCCGCTTACACCCGGATCGGTGCGCTGCTGGATGCGCAGTCGCCGGTGGTTGACGGGGGCAAGTGCCAGCAGCCGCCATCGCACGATATCAACTGGCGCATTGACCGGTTTTGTTATCCCGGCAGCACGACGCCGGCCCTGGCCGACATTGATCTGACCGCCCGCCAGGGTCAGACGCTGGGTATCGTCGGCGCAACAGGCGCGGGCAAAACCTCCCTGATCAACCTGTTGTTGCGCTATTACGACGATCCGGGGTGTCAGGTCAGCATCGGGGGGGTGCCGGTACCGGACTACCGTCTGCACACACTGCGCGAGATGGTCGCAGTGGTGCCGCAGGATGCGTTTCTGTTTACCGCGACGATCGCTGAAAACATCGCTCTGGGCCGACCCGATGCCAGTCTGGATGAAATCCGGGCGGTGGCGCGCCTGGCCGCCGTGGAACAGGACATTCTGCGTTTCCCGGCCGCCTACCAGACCCTGGTCGGCGAGCGCGGAGTGACGCTGTCCGGCGGACAGAAACAGCGCATCGCCATTGCCCGGGCGCTGCTGCTGGATGCACCGATTCTGATTCTGGATGATGCCTTGTCGGCCGTGGATGTGGGCACCGAGCGCAGCATTCTGGCCCATTTGCGCGAGGCGCGGCAGGGGCGCACTACGCTTATTCTTTGTCACCGGCTGTCAGCCGTTGAGGACGCGGACCAGATCGCTGTGCTTGGCCATGGCGAGCTGGTCGAGCTCGGCACTCACCGGGAGCTGCTTGCGCGCAAGGGCTGGTATGCGCGCATGTTTGATTATCAGCAATTGGAGCGGGCCGTTGTATCAGGACGATGAACTACCCAGACAGGTCAATCGTGGCTCCCTGAAGCGTTTGCTGCGTTACGCCCTGGCCTATCCGCGGCTGCTGAAGCAGGCGGCCTGGTTTCTGCTGCTGACCACGCTGGGTCAGGTGCTCGGCCCGGTGCTGATCAAGATATTTCTGGATGACTATGTCACCGAAGGGCTGTATCCAGTGCGTGATATCACCCTGCTGGCGATAGCCTATGCGGCCATGTACGGTATATCCGCCTGGGCCGGGTATCTGCAGGCCATGCGCCTGAACGAGGTGGCTTTTTCTGTGGTGCGCAGCCTTCGCTCGCAAGTGTTTGCCACCGTGATGCGCAAGCCATTGAGCTTCTTTGATCACCAGCCTACCGGCAAACTGGTGTCACGTATCACCAATGATACCGAGGCCATCAAGGAGCTGTTTTTGCAGGTGGTGGCGACCTTTGTGCAAAGTGCGGTGTTGATTGTTGCGGTGTTTATTGCCATGGCATTTCTGGATTGGCGGCTGATGCTGGTGTGTCTGGTGATGATGCCGGTGATGGTGTTTGTGATGTTCCGCTACCAGCGCCTCAGTTCGCCACGCTACCATCGGGCGCGCAGCATCCTGAGCCAGATCAACGGCACGCTGAGTGAGTCGATTCAGGGTATGAAAGTGATTCAGTTGATGAATCAGCAGCAGCGCTTCGAGCAGCGTTTTACCGACACCAGCCAGAGTCATTTCGCCGCACGCATGCGCAACCTGAAGCTGGATGCGCTGTTATTGCGACCGATGCCCGACCTGTTGCGCACACTGACACTGGCCGGCCTGCTGCTGTATTTTGGTATGCAATCAATGACGACCGCCGTTGAAGTCGGCGTGATCTATGCCTTCATCAACTACCTGTCGCGCATCACCGAGCCGGTGCTGCAGATGACGCAGCGCCTGAGCATGCTGCAGCAGGCCGTGGTGGCCGGTGAGCGGGTATTTGCCATCCTGGATGACGGCGCGGAAGATCACACCGCCGCCAGCCAGCTGATCGAGAGCGGTGAGGTAACGTTTCGCGATGTCTCTTTCAGCTATGACGGTGAGCGTGCGGTATTGCGTGATATCAGTTTTACTGTGGCGCCCGGTGAGTTCTATGCCATCGTCGGACACACCGGCAGTGGCAAGAGCACACTGATGAGTCTGCTGATGCGCTTCTATGCACCCCAGTCCGGCGAGATCCTGCTGGACGGCAAACATATCAGCGAGATCGATCAGAACAGCCTGCGTGAATCGGTCGGCGTGGTCATGCAGGACCCGTTCATCACCACCGGTACCGTGCGGGAAAACATCACCCTGGGCCAGGAGATGAGTGACGAGGACGTGCTGGCGGCCGCGCAACAGGCCCAGATCCACGATTACATCATGACCCTGCCGGCAGCCTACAACACCCTGATGGATGAGCGGGGCAGCAACTTCTCCACGGGCCAGCGGCAGCTGTTATCGCTGTCTCTTATACACATCTCCGAGCCCACGAGACAGGCAGAAA
>CAJXPR010000170.1 GCA_913058135.1 uncultured Gammaproteobacteria bacterium | reverse complement strand
TCTACACAGAGTAGATCGTCGGCAGCGTCAGATGTGTATAAGAGACAGGGTTGTAACCGCGCTGATCAATGGCCACCACCTGATACTCGTCCTGCAGCCCCTCCATCTGGTGCCGCCAGCTGTACCAGAAATCCGGAAAACCGTGGATCATCACTATCAGCGGGCCTTCACCCACCGTCGCATAATGGATACGTACGCCGTCGTTGTCGGCGTAGCCGTGCGTGGCGCTGTCCCAGACATCGGCGTGCAGCGCCGTTGCTGCCAGCAGCGTGCAAAGCCCCGTTACGATGTGTCTTGTGGTGCGTACGACCCTGTTCATGTGCGTGGTCATGTCCCTGCCCTCCTGAAGCGGAATTCAAATCCGAATATGATTCTGAAATGAGCGTTACCTGCAGTGAATCCGATAATCGCGTCGGAGTAAAGTGCCGTTGGTCCCGATCCATCGCCCATGGCTCTTTGCGAAGATTGTTTATAGACTGACAGCTACCATCGTCATCCGGAGTCAGACACCATGGCCCATTGTCGCCGCAAACGCCTGATCGCCCGCAAGCCCCTGATGCTGCTGAGCGCTGTTGTCAGCGCCGCCTGGTGCCTGTCGCTGACGGCCCAGGGCATCGGTGATCAGCCCACCCAGGCCACCGCCAGCGACGGTCGCTTCATCAGCTGGCACGAACACCTGATCGATGACGCCGCCAGCGTGGACTTTGTACTCAGCGGTGCCGATGGCCTGGTCATGGCGGATCTGGATAATGATGGCTTCCTGGATATTGTTTCCGTGCATGAATCAGATTCCAGCTACGATTCAGCCAGTTTCACGCCTGGCTTTGAAGCGCCGCCGGAAGGCTATGTGCGTATCGCCTTCGGTAGTGCCGATCCACAGCAGTGGCACAACATCACCGTGGCGCAAGAGCTGGATGCGGCGGCGCCTGAGGATGCCGCCATTGCTCACATCAACGGCGACGGCTTCCTGGACATTCTGGTGGCGGCCGAACTGTCTCACATTCTGTATCTGCAGAACCCTGGCCCTCAGCTCTCAAACCCGGACGCACGCAATACACCCTGGCCGCGACTGAAGTTGCCGATGACTGTGGGCCGCGGCAGCTACATCCGGGTGTTTGCCGCTGATCTGGACGGTGACGGCACGCCCGAAGTGATTGCGCCGAACAAAGGCGCGCAGATTCCCGGCCCGGACGATTTTGCCGTGTCCAACCCGGTGTCCATCTTCAGGGTCAGTGGTGATCCCTTGCAGGGTGGCAACTGGCAGGAGGTCGAGCTGGGCCGCTACAGTATTGCGCAGAATTCTGAACCGGTAGATCTGGATGGCGACGGGGATATCGACATTTTAGTCGGCACCCGCGGCGAAGAGCGGCTGGTGTGGTTTGAAAATCCCGGCGATGGTTCACTGAATTTCACAGAGCACGCTATCGGCATCAACGGCGCGCGCATGGGTGGGTTTAACCTGGAATACGCCGACCTCAATGGTGATGGCCGTCTGGACATCATCGGTGCCGGCGTGGGCCGTGTGGGCAACGGTCTGGTATGGATAGAACAGCCGGCCCGCCTGGGCGACGCCTGGAACGCGCATTTTATCGGGGCGTTTGCTCCGGACAGTTTCACCGGTCTGGAAGTCGCCGATGTTGATGGTGACGGTGACATGGACGTGTTCGCCGGCAGCTACAGCCGGGGAGAGCGCGAAGCGGATGATGCCAATGCGCAGCTGACCGATCCCATGGGCCGGCTCGGCTGGTTCGAAAACCCCGGCACCAATAATGTCAGCGATACATGGACACGCCACGACGTGTCACGGCGTATCCGCGGCATGTTCGACAAATTTATTGCCGTGGACATGGACAGTGATGGCGACATCGACTTCGCCGGTACCCGCGGCAATAGCTATCCCTATGATGGCGTGTTCTGGCTGGAGCAGGTGCGTTCTGAGGAGCCGGTGCCTCGTTTCGTGCGGGCGCGGACGCAGGACAGTGATGAAGTGGCTCTGCCATGATTCCGAAAACCCGGCGCTTCCCGGTACGTTATTATTGAACCGTGGGTCTGCTTGCAACGTATTCATGGCCGTCAGTGCTGACTTCCAGTCACTGAACAACAATCAATAACTCTTACTGGCGGAGCGTGTGATCATGATTAAAAAAACTTTGTTGGCTGTGGCACTGGTGGTTAGCTCGGCGTCAGTGCAGGCGCAATCGGTTGTCGACGGCAATTGGCTGTTCAGCATGGCCAGCCCGTTTGGTGTGGTCAATGCGGACGTTGTGCTGATTACCGAGGGTGACACACTTGCCGGTCAGTTCGATTTGGGCAATGGTCGCGTGTGGCGGATCGAGAACGGCACGGTTGCCGGCACCCGCATCAGCTTTTCGGTGAACCGTGATGGCGCAAACATGACCTACCTGATGAGCGCGGATATCGACAGTGACTCAGTCGTGGGTTCTGCCAGTGCTATGGGCAGTACCTCGGACTGGACACTAACCCGCGCTCAGTAACCATCCGTAGCGGGCTGCGTCCAGACGGCGTGGGGCTGGCATGTTTATGGCCTAATGAGCGACAATTCGTCGCCGGGTAAGCAACCACCGTCCCTGAAGAGAGCCAGACGTAATGACTTTTGCCGACTTCCGCAGCGTGATCGCGCGCAAAGCCCTGATACCGCTTATTATGCTGCTGAGTGCAGTCCACTGCTCCGTGCTATGGGCGGCTCAGCCAGCGCGATGGTCGCCGCTGCTGGAGGCCGAGACACTGGCTGCGATGCTGGACGGTCCGGCAACAGTGCGTGTGGTGCATGTTACCGGCGATGCGCAGGCCGGGGTGATTCCGGGCGCGGTGTATGCGCCGTATTCCGCGTTTCGCGGCCCCGCCGGCAATGCCGGACAGCTGCCGCCCTTGCCGGCCCTACAGGCCATTGTGCAGCAGCTGGGCATCACAGCGCAGATGCCGGTTGTGATAGTACACCAGGGCAGCAGTGCCGCCGATTTTGGCGCTGCCACACGTGTGTACTGGACATTGAAGTCTCTGGGTGTGCAACAGCTGGCTGTGCTCAATGGCGGGTTTCAGCAGTGGCAGGCGGCGGGATTACCGGTGAGCGAAACAGTAGCGGCGATAGCACCCTCGCGTTATGAACCGGACTGGCAGGACAGCTGGCGCATGACTGCGCAGCAGCTTGAACAATCCCTTAATGACGAGGGCATCACCCTGGTCGACGCCAGGCCTGCCGCCTTTTACCTGGGGCAACAGAGTGTTGCTGCGCGGCCGGGTACCATTCGTGGCGCCGACAACCTGAGTTTCGAGTCCTGGTTTGAGGGCAACCGGCTCCGGCCCGCCACAGAACTGCAGCAGCTGTTCAGCGCTAACCGTCCACGCGAGGCACTCACCACCGTCAGCTTCTGCAACACCGGGCACCTGGCCTCCATCAACTGGTTTGTGCTCAGCGAGCTGCTGGGGGTTTCGGATACCCGCCTGTATGCAGAAAGCGTGGTCGACTGGGCGCAACAATCGCGCCCCATGGATAATCAGCCCAAGCGCCTGACCTGGTACTGGGGCATGACGCGTGACTGGTTGGCGCAGCTGATGGGCAGTCAACCATGATGCTGGCGCAACAGCAGCAGGCCAGCCAACGAGCCTATCTGCTGTCCAACCCCCGGGCTCTTCGAGCGGCGCTGGCGCTGCTGATGATGGCCATTGTGTTTGTCACCTTTGCCGTAGCCGGCCCGCGCTCAGCGCTACTGATGCTGACCGGCCTCGGCTTTGGTCTGGTACTGGAGGGTTTGCGCTTCGGCTTCGCCGGGCCCTGGCGGCAGATGCTGGCCGAGCGTGACTGCAGGGGCCTGGTGGCACAGTTTATGGCCATTGGCCTGTTTGCGCTGGCGGCGTTCCCGTTGCTGGCAAGCGCGCCGCAGGAACTTGCCGGCGCCCATGCCCCGGTTGGCTTGGCCATGGTTGGTGGTGCGTTTGTGTTTGGCGCCGCCATGCAGGTGGTGATGGGCTGCGGCTCCGGTGTGCTGGTCAATGCTGGCACCGGCAACCTGGTAGCGTTACTGGCGCTGCCCGGATTCATTCTCGGCAGTTTTGTCGGTTCATTACATCTGGCGTGGTGGACAGCGCTGGGCAGCCTGCCGGTCATGTCACTGCAGGGTCTGTTCGGCGCCGGCCCGGGCTTGTGGCTGACATTGTCGGGTCTGTTGCTGCTGGCTGTCGCCGCCATCGCCCGCGCGGTGCCCGGCAAACGCCTGCCTGCTGCCAGGTTGTGGTGGGCCGCAGCGCTGATCGCCGCGCTGGCCGTGCTCAACCTGGTGATCGCCGGGCAGTCCTGGGGAGTGGTTTACGGGCTGGGCCTGTGGGGCGCCGAGGCCGCGCAGCTGGCGGGCATGGACGTTGCTGCTAGCGGCTTTTGGGCCGCCGCCGGTAATGCCGAACGTCTGCAGCAGAACCTGCTGACCGATGTCACGTCGTTGACCAATATCGGCCTGATCGTCGGCGCATTTATTGTCATGCAGTGGCGCCGTGCCTCGCGCCAGGCACAAACCAGTGAGCAGGTGAGCTTGCCCGGGCGTTGGCGGTGGGTGGTGATGCTGGTGGCTGGTGTCGTGCTGGGTTACAGCGCACGCATCGCGTTCGGCTGCAATGTCGGCGCCTACTTCAGTGGCATCGCAACCGGCAGTCTGCACGGCTGCTGTCTCTTATACACATCTGACGCTGCCGACGATCTACTC
>CAJXPR010000169.1 GCA_913058135.1 uncultured Gammaproteobacteria bacterium | reverse complement strand
CCGGTGGCTCTGGCCGGGGCAGCGCACCAGTTCAGCTTGAGGCTGGGTTTGCGTCTGTTAAAAGGTTTGTCGGACAACGGTGCCAACGCCATTCTGCAGGCCAGAGCAGTGGCTGCATTCAACAGCATTGCCGATCTGGTGCGACGTGCCAGACTGTCACAATCTGATCGTGATGCCCTGGCAGCCGGCGATGCCCTGAAAAGTCTGGCTACTGATCGCTACCGGGCGTTCTGGGATGCCAGTGCCGTGGAGGAACTGCCACCATTGTTTGCCGTTCTCGGTGAGCATTACCGGCGTTCAGCAGATAATCTGGATCTGATGTTGCCCCGCCCCAATGAGGCGCAGGATATTGT
Organism: uncultured Gammaproteobacteria bacterium; assembly: GCA_913058135.1. Lineage (GTDB taxonomy): Bacteria > Pseudomonadota > Gammaproteobacteria > Pseudomonadales > Pseudohongiellaceae > Pseudohongiella. The sequence continues at coordinate 4,439 of CAJXPR010000169.1, read as the reverse complement.
AGCGGACTATAATCAGACCGGGCTCAGTCTGCGGCGACACCCGCTGGCGCTGTGGCGACAGCACCTGAGTGCTTATGGTGTGGTCAGGGCCGATGAACTGCCTGCCCTGTCTGATCGGCGGGCAATCAAGACCGCAGGCCTGGTGACCTGTCGGCAGCGCCCTCAGACTGCATCGGGCGTGACTTTTCTTACGCTGGAAGACGAAAGTGGTTTTATCAATGTGGTGGTATGGCCACAGTTGCTGGAAAGCTACTATCGGGCGGTGCATGAAGCCAGCCTGCTGGGTGTTGCTGGCTATCTGCAGCAAAGTGACGGCGTTATTCATGTGGTCGCCGGTACCCTGGTTGATCTCAGTGACTGGCTGGGAGAGATGCAGGTGGCGTCACGCGACTTTGCCTGACGGGGAGCGCATCAGCCAGGGATAGATCAACACCACAGCAATGATGATGGCGGCGCCCAGGTAAAAGCGTGCACTCAGTTCCTGTTGTTCGCCCAGCAACACGGCCGCCAGAATGATGGCGTAAATGGGTTCAAGATTGACTGCCAGTGCACTGGCATAGGCTGACAGATGGCGCAGCGCCATCAGTGACAGCGCAAACGGCAAAAGCGTACAGCCGAACGCCAGTATGGCCATCCAGGCGATGTCAGGTCCTGCGGGCAGGGCAAAAATCGAGGTGTTGTTATCGAGGATGCCGGCCACGTCAGCGAAGGCGCCGAGCGAGCCGGCAATCAGGCCAAGCACGGCCAGCAGCGCACATCCGGCAGCCATTTCTATCGCGGTGACGCTGAGCGGGTCGGCGCGCAGGATGAAGCGTTTGTTGAGAGCGGCAAACAGCGCCACAAACATGGCCGACACGATACCCATGATGATACCGGTGTTCATGCTCTGGGGTGTGCCGCCCACGACCAGAAAGATACCAGGCAGCACCATCAGTCCCAGTAGCAACTCTTTGAGCTGAAAGCGTCGCCCGGCCAACACCGGTTCGACCAGCGACAGGAACACTGGCACCGTGGCGATACAGGTCACTGCTACCGAAGCGTTGGACAGTTTGATGGCGCCATAGAAAGTCAGCCAGTGCATGGCAACCAGTGCCCCGATGCCACAAAAGGCCAGCAGCAGGGCCGGCTTCAGAGCGAGGACAGTGCGCCAAACCATCGGTAACAGGAACAGACTTGCAGCCACCAGGCCCATGCGCCACAACACCAGAGGCAGTGCCTCAAGCGTGATGAGTTTGCCCAGTATGGCGGTAAACCCCCACAGCACCACACAAACGTGAATCTGAATCCAGGCTTTAGTGATGGCTAGGTGATTCGGCGTTTGAGTGACAGACATAGTATGGTGATGGAAAAAATGGAAGAAACGATTCTAACACTATCGTCCCAGATCGCGAGCGACTATGATGTCTTGAATGAAGAGCATCATTTTATATACGGTTTCCAAATCGTCATGATAAAAAAAATACCGGTCGCTGACCTGCAGTTGGGTATGTATATCCATGAACTGCATGGGTCATGGCTCAGCCATCCCTTCTGGAAAACCAGTTTTTTGCTGAAAGACCCGGCCGACCTGGCGAAAATACAGAAATCCGGCGTCGCGTATGTCAGTATCGATTTAACGCAGGGTCAGAGATCGCTGACAAAAGAGGAGCTCCGGAATGAACCTGTTGCCAGTGACGGGCAAGACGACCAGGTGGCATTGGTGCTGCAGCAAGCCAAAGTTAATCTGAGTAGTTTCCAGGATGAGTTAAAGCGCGCGCGGGCGCTGTGCAACCGCTCCAGATCTGCCGTGATGAAAATGTTTGGCGAAGCGCGTATGGGCAATACCGTTTCCCTGGTTGAGGCGCAGGAGATCGTTGATGAGATCACCGCGTCAGTAAGCCGACATCCTCATGCATTGATTACGCTGGCGCGCCTGAAAACCTCTGACAATTATACCTATATGCATTCGGTTGCTGTGTGCGCCATGATGATTGCACTGGCGCGAGAGCTGGGCATGGCCGAAGAGCAGGTGCGGGAGGCCGGTTATTCAGGTTTGCTGCACGATGTTGGCAAAATGGCAGTGCCGGAGGTAATTCTTAACAAGCCTGGCCGGTTAAGTGATGAAGAGTTTAGCGTGGTCAAGTCGCATCCGGAAAAAGGCCGGGAAATATTGCTGCGTACCGGCGACGTTCCCAACATGGTCGTTGATGTTTGTCTGCACCATCACGAAAAATATGATGGCAGTGGTTACCCGCATGGTCTGAAAAGTGAAGACATCAGTGTCTATGCCCGTATGGGTGCAATCTGTGATGTCTATGATGCGATTACGTCGAATCGGCCGTACAAAAAAGGCTGGGGGCCCGCTGAGTCACTGCAGAAGATGGCACAATGGAAGGGGCATTTTGACCCTGTCCTTTTTCAGTCTTTTGTCAAAGTGGTGGGTATCTATCCGATAGGTTCGCTGGTGCGGCTAAAGAGCCAGCGTCTTGCGGTGGTGATCGAACAAAACGAAAAGACATTGTTAAAACCGAAAGTCAAAATATTTTTTTCCATACTCTCCAGTATGCCGTTACCTCAGAGTGTCGTGGATCTTGCCTCAGCAAGCGTTGAGGACAGTATTGAGGCCCGCGAACATTTCGAAAACTGGAGTTTTCCATATATGGAAGAATTATGGCAGAGCGCGCTTTAGTCTTGCCTGTGTGCCCACAGCACTATCCAAAAAGGCCGTGCAGATACCAGTGTGTCTGTTGCCGTGGTGTTTGTATCTTTTGTGTCAGGTCCTGATAGATCCAGAGCAGATGACCTTGCACATTCGCCGCCACATAATAGTCCCGACGTATCCCCTGATCCTGCCACCAGCGCGTTTCGATACGCCGTGGACCGCGTAACAGGGTCAGCGGCGACAGATAATACAGTTGCTGGTTGTGAACAGACAGTGGCTGTGGTGGCTGCAGTAACCAGCAAGGATTTTGATGGGCAGTGATGGAACTGCTGCAGTAGTCAACCGCAGTATCTTCCGGCAGTGGTGTCAGATAAGACACCATGCGAGTGGCAAATTCGGGGCAATAATCCTGCTGTAACCGCAGTCTCTGTACTGACTGGCTGCCCAGCCTGGCTGCCAGGGTATCAAGTAATTGCGAATTTTGCTGTTGTGGCACTGGCCGTCTTTTTTGCGCTAACCCACCTGCCGGTTTGAAGTCAGTGAACTGCCTGACGTGAAGAGTGACGGCGTAGACTTCACTATCAAGGCGCATTGCGGACAGCTGTGTCTCCAGTAACAGCAGAAACAGTTGTGCAGAACGTTCCGGGTTCCGGACATTCACCGTGATGGTTTCCCGGTGATGTGCGGCATGATCCATGGCAAAGACAAGCTGATCGGTGCACAGGTGGTTTTTTCTCAGAAAACTTTCAAGTTCACACAGAAGCTGTTCACAAGCCGACAGTATCTGCTGTACGGAATGCAGGCCATGATCGGCTTCAATGCCGGTACGGTAATCATGCGCCGGCTGCCAGCGGTGGCGTACCTCCGGTCGCAAGCCCAGACACTGTTCAATATATTCACTGAAATCCCTGCCGAACCGAATGCGTAGCTCCGGCAAAGGAAGGCGCCATATATCCCGCAAATAGAACAGCCCGCACTTGGTGAGCTTTCTGCGGACCCGCAGGTCAATGGCGAGAGCACTGACAGGCATGCTGCCCAGGCGTGAGCGCAGATCGTCGGGACTGCTGATAGCTGACTCGAACCCGCTTCGGGCCATCAGTAAACTGGCACTGGCGCTGGGCGCAACCGCCTGCACAAAATCGCCTTGCCGTAAGGGGGTGGGAAGACCCGATTCAATGCCTTGCCGGATGCGCGACAGGCCACCGAAATAACGCAGACTTCTGCTCACCTCCAGTACCAGGGCATCTTCTCCGTCGAGGCTGATGTAATCGCTGACGTGCTGACAGTGTTGGGCCACGGCAGCGATCATCGAAATACCTGAATGTGAATCGGGAGCGGACAATGCCGGAAAGTAAAGTGCATACCACAGACTGGCGCGCTTGTGGCGTGTCGCCGGATTACCCCGGGCCTGATCGCCAACCTTTACGTCTGCAGGTTGCCTGCAGGCAGCACGGGCCGGGACGCGCGGTGGGCGGGCAAACGGTTTGCCTTGCCTGCGGCTCAGCATGGCAGTTTGATGCGTACCCGTCCCTGCCGGTGGCTACCGCGCGCCTTAAGCACCTGTACATCCATGTTGCGATAACCGGCTTCAGTGACCGGGGCGCTGTTCAGTTGCAGTTGCAGTGTTGACGGTGAATGCGTGGCCGGCCGCTGGTGAAACAGCACCCCCAGCGTATTGCCCTCACGTGCGGCCAGTTGCAGACGACGGATCACCCGGGCACTGAGCCAGTTCTGCCAGGCCAGCACCAGGCCTGTCTCTTATACACATCTCCGAGCCCACGAGACAGGCAGAAATCTC
>CAJXPR010000168.1 GCA_913058135.1 uncultured Gammaproteobacteria bacterium | reverse complement strand
CCTATAGCCGTCATCCCCGCCACCACGATGACGCCCAGCACATCCAGTTCACGGTCACGCGCAGCCAATACGCCACTGATCGCGAAAACGGCTACGCCAACAAGGTCGAGAATGTACAGCAACATTAAATGCGCCTCATACCGTAACTAACGATGATAGTGGCTCGAACTTTCGCCATACCTTTATGGTAGCACTATTGATAACTGTCAGTAGCGGGTGATTTCCTATAGACTCAAAGAAAAACAATGACCTGGAATCAGGAGAACACCGTGCCCCAAGCCCGACTGTTAATCAACAAACACGAGCTGACGCAGATGCAAATCGAGCCACTGGCACCGTCAGCTGCACCCGCGCCGGGTGAAGTACTCCTGGCGCCGGACCTGTTTTCGCTGACCACCAATAATGTGACCTATGCCGCCTACGGTGTGGCCATGCGTTACTGGGACTTCTTCCCCACCGACGATGCAGACTGGGGACAGGTGCCGGTGTGGGGTTTTGCCAATGTGGTGGCCTCGGCGGTCGATGGTATCAGTGAGGGTGAGCGCTTCTACGGATATTTTCCGCCGGCGAGTGTGTTGCGAGTGCAGGCCGCGAATGTGGGCCAGCGCGGTTTTCGCGACACTACGGCGCATCGTCAGGCCCTGCCGGCTGCCTACAATCAGTACCTGCGCTGCGAGGCTGATCCGCTGTACACCGCAGACAGCGAGGCATTTCAGGTAATCTACCGGCCACTGTTTATCACCTCATTTACGTTGGCCGACTTTCTCGCCGACAACAACTGGTTTGGCGCCGAGCGGGTAGTGATCTCCAGCGCATCCAGCAAGACCGCTTATGGTACCGGTTTTTGTATTGGCGATGCCGTGGAAACCATAGGGCTGACCTCGGAACGTAATCGTGACTTCGTGGCCGGCTCCGGCTGTTACCGGCACACCCTGACGTATTCGGAACTGGACACGCTGGATGCTCAGGTGCCCACACTGTATGTGGATTTCTCCGGTGATCGCGAACTGCGCAGTGCCATTCATCATCACTGCCGTGAGCTGAAGTACAGCTGCGTGGTGGGATCGGCGCAGACCGTGGCGATGCCGACAAAGCAGACGCTTCCCGGGCCAGCCCCGACGTTTTTCTTTGCCCCCGATCAGATACTCAAACGTACGGCCGAGTGGGGGGCGCAGACCTTCGGTGAGCAGCTGGGCAATGCCTGGTCACGGTTCGGCGCTCACGTTAATGATCCACAACGTGAGCTGCTCAGAATCGTTGAGGGTCACGGCCTCGACGCTGCACAGCAGGTCTTTGCGCAGTTGCTGGCCGGTGGTGTGACGCCGCAGGAAGGACATGTGATACGCCTGTAGTACGAACTTGGAGTGTACAGGGAGTTGCCTATGAAACTACTGCGCAGCCTACGCGTTGTGATGGCCGCGATCCTGTTGGGCCTCAACTCGATCATTCACGTCACGCCGCTGTTGCTGGTAGCGCTGATCAAAGCCGTCATTCGTGTGACGCCTGTGCAGTCGGTGTGTGACCGTGTGTTGATGGCTATTGCCGCGAGCTGGATCGACGTCAACAGCTGGATGTTCGATCACCTGACCGACACAGAGATTGTGGTGACCGGCTTGCCTGACCCCATGCCCAAGGGCCATTTTCTGCTGCTCTGCAATCACCAGTCCTGGGTGGATATTCCCGTCCTTCAGAAACTGTTCAACCGGCGCCTGCCCATGTTGCGCTTTTTCCTGAAAAGCCAGTTGATCTGGGTGCCGGTGCTGGGACTGGCCTGGTGGGCTTTGGACTTTCCGTTCATGAAACGTTATTCACGCCAGCAGATTGAAAAGCGTCCGGATCTGGCCGGCAAGGACGTTGCTGCAACACGACAGGCCTGTGAGAAATTCCGCCGCATACCGGTGTCCATCGTCAATTTTGCCGAGGGCACGCGTTTTCGCACCGGCAAACATGCACAACAACAATCGCCGTTTCGGCATCTGCTCAAACCCAAAGCCGGTGGTACCGCGCTGGTGCTGGATGCCATGAGTGAATCGCTGGATACCCTGGTGGATGTCACCATCACCTATCCCGACGGCGTTGGTGAACTTGGCGATCTGTTTGCCAACCGCATCGGGCGTATCGTGGTAGACATCCAGACCATGCCCATACCGGCGGAGCTGCGCGGTGGCGACTATCAGAACGATGAGGCGCATCGCGCGCGCGTACAGGCGTGGGTCAATGAGCGCTGGCAAGCCAAAGACAACACCATCAATCGTCTGCTGGGCCAGAAGCACTGAATTCTTGGTGGTCGCACTAACTAGTTGGGATATTTCGCCATGTCCTCTGTAATTGCCTCGAAGAAACAGCTTTAAAAACAGATGATTACTGGGCGGTATGGTTTTTGCTACTTCTTGAAACAAGGACAAACCAATAATAGTCACATCAGTGGTTTACAGGAGAGCACATGCGCACAATCGGCAATATCATCTGGTTCCTCTGCGGGGGTCTGGTCATGGGGCTGTTATGGTTGCTGGTCGGCCTGATCGCGTTCGTGACCATCATCGGCATCCCCTGGGGCCGGGCCTGCTTTGTCATTGGGGAGTTTTCGTTCTTTCCTTTTGGCAGGGAAGCCATCTCGCGCGCCGAGCTGGAGCAGTTTAACGTTGGCACCGGCGTGCTGGGCGTGCTTGGCAATGTCATCTGGTTTTTGATCGCCGGATTATGGCTTGCCCTCGGCCACCTGTTGATGGCCATTGTCTGTTTTATTCTGATCATCGGCATTCCATTCGGCATCCAGCATCTGAAACTGGCGAAGCTGGCGCTGGCCCCCATCGGCAAGACCATCATTGATTCCGATTATGCTGAGGCAGTGCGGGAAGGCGCGGTATAAGTTCGCGCGAAAGATTAGCCCTTGTGTAATCTCTGTTTGTCTTTTAGTAAATAAAACTTGACATATAGAGCAGGTGTCGCGACTATACATGTCAAGTTACCTTTACTTTTAGACAATGGAGCCAGACACATGAACAATTCCAATACACGCCCAACAGACTGGGCCGCGGCTAACAAGAGAAACACGGTTATTCTAGGATACTGGACCGCAGCCTGGGTCGGAACGATGGCAGTGGCCGCCTTCGGCCCCAGGTTCATTTGGGACTTCGCGACATTGCCAACAATTCTGGCGGTAGTCGTGCATCTGGGTATAGGCCTCGGCATGATCATGGCAAATGGTCGCTATCTTCAGGGGCTCGATGAACTGCACAAAAAAATCTTTCTTGATGCCGGCTCACTGACGCTGGGCATTGGATTAGTTTGTGGTCTCAGCTACGAATTGCTCGAAAATGTTAATCTCATCTCTTTCGAACCCGAGATATCTCACCTGGTTGTGTTGATGTGTTTAACCTTCCTGACAGGGCTGATCCTCGGACACAGGAAGTATCAATGAGAAACCGGTTGAAAGTACTTCGTGCTGAAAGGGACTGGACGCAGGCGAAGCTGGCGAGTGAGCTCGAAGTTTCACGGCAGACGGTCAACGCTATCGAGAAAGGGAAATTCGATCCCAGTTTGCCTCTGGCGTTCAAAGCCGCCCGGCTATTCGGTTTGTCGATCGAAGAAATTTTTCAGGACGAGGAAACGTGTTAATACGCCGTGCGGATTCGCAGGTGCCTGCCACTTCGCGCGGTTTCTATCGAGAGCATAAGATTCAATGCGATTGCACAAGTACCTGGACGACCGATATGGCCAGGTTACTCCGCCGCATTGGGCCAGCCGGTTTACCCTCGCATCTGCGCCACGATTTCCGCAAGACGCTCCACCGCGCTGATGGACTCTTGCGGATCCAGCGCCTCGCTATCGTTATTAAAATCTCCCTCAGCCTGGGCCTGCACCAGCAAACCATCCCGCCGCGGGTAGACGGAAACACGGCGACTGCCATAGAAAAAGCCGTAGTCCACTTCGGGTTGCGGAATCAGTTTGGCCGTCTGTCCGCGCACCGGGATAACCGACTCATCGGCCAATAAAGCTCTGGCGCCGTAGCCCGTGCAGTTGATGATGGTTCTTTCGTTGATGGCAGCACAATCGCTCTTGTCATGCATGACATAGGTCTCGATCACACCACCATTGGCAAAGAATTGCGCCACAAAGCCGTGGTCAAACCAATCGCACCACAACCAATGACCGCCAGTTCCCTGCGACCATGCGCCTTTGCCATTTCCACAGCCACCTGCCCCGCCCCCCAGGACAAAGACCAGCCACTGCCGCCATGGCCGTAGTTGTGTACCACATTCTTGCGCCCGATCCGCTCAGACTCGATGCGCGGACCCTGCAGGCGAAACGGACGCGTGCAGACATTCATCTCGATAATGCGGTCAGCGCTGGCATTGATTGGCGCAAGCGGTCTGGAGTCACTCAGCAGGTGCGCGCTAGCTGCGGGGGAAGACGTCGCAATCGCGGGGACAGCGTCAGCAGACAGCGCTGAATTGAGAGGGACAGCGCCCAACAAGCCGACTGTGCCCTTAAGGAAATTGCGGCGTTGCATAGCTATGGCTCCAGTTGGATGATGGAGGAAGAATAGCACCGGCCTACGTTAAAAAGAAAGGACATGAGGGGTTCGGGATCTTTCGAGAATTGTAGTGGTGTATTTGACGTAGCTACTCCAGAAAAAACGTTTCCGCGGAAACGTTTTTAGATCGTGTATCAGGTCAGCCACTGCGCAGCTTCATTATCATAGACTGCACGGTGAGCGCAGAGCCGGGCCTCAGCGCCTCAAGTGCGCCGGCAGCGGTGAATCCAGAGTTCAGGTACAAACTAACGGCAGCGTCATTACTTGTCTTGACCGACAGAGCAAGCCGCTCCCACCCTTTGGATATCGCCCATGCCGTTATCTCATCAAGTAGCGCCCTGGCCACACCCTTGCCTCGCTAAGCCGGTGACACCCACATCTGGTAGATGTGCGCGACATGCAGATCAGCTTCGTGTATCAAACCCCATGCCAGGCCTACAGCTGCCCCGTCTTCTTCAGCAATTAGAGAGAGCGCACTCCTGGCGCGGGAATTCGGGTCCAGGCGCGTCTGCCGCTCAGAGTCGGGAGACACGGCTGCTGTTGTAATCCCCCCTAAAATCCGGAGCGGTTATAAGTAGAAAATTCCGTTAAAATTA
>CAJXPR010000167.1 GCA_913058135.1 uncultured Gammaproteobacteria bacterium | reverse complement strand
CGGCATTTGCCAGCAGGGCGCTGATATTTTCGATTTTCTGTACCTGATTGGGCAGGCGCCAGGCGGCATCGACTGACAGTGCCGGGTCGTAGCCCAGCACGGTCATGCCCAGGTCAATCGCCATGCCGGCGACCAGGGAGCCGATGGCACCCAGACCGATGACGCCCAATGTCTTGCCGGCCAATTCGCTGCCCGCGAAGCGTTTTTTTTCAGCCTCCAGCAGGCGCGACATTTCTGCATTGTCGGTCATGTCCCTGAGTTCACTGACGTAACGCATGCCCGGCAGAATGCCGCGCGAGGCCAGCAGCATGCCACTGAGGACCAGCTCCTTGACCGCGTTGGCATTGGCTCCGGGTGTATTGAATACCACGATACCCTTGTCCGTGCACTCGGGCAGCGGGACATTATTGACGCCAGCCCCGGCGCGTGCCACTGCCCTGACGCTGACGGCCAGATCACTGGCCTGTAATTTGTAACTACGCAACAGGATGGCCTCGGCATCGTCCAGCGCCGGGTCAACCCGGTAGTGTGTGCTGTTGAAACGCGACAAACCCTTGTCTGAAATCTGGTTGTAGGTTTTTATTCTTAGAAGTTGTGTATCTGACATGATTCCCTTGCCTTGATCCAGGATGAGAAAAGCTGCCTTTTATAACGTGAATCGCCGGTAAAAACCAGTCTGCAACAATACGCTTGCGGACGCTGATTCGCATGCCTGCGCAAGTGCGCCTCAATCCCAGTGTTGGCTGAAGGCCGGAGTCACCTTGGACTGTCCAGAGTCTCCCCAGTTTGCCCCGATCGGTAAACCCGCTATCATGACGACGGTCAACGCAGCAGGGTCAAGGGCATCTCACCCGCCCTGACAGGGGGAACCATTGGACGAGTCACGCTTTATCGCCGGACAAGCCATCGCAGTAGGGACAGGCAAGGTATCAGTGCAGCGCGTGTTATGCGCAAACGCCAGTATGATGACCGGCCCGGGCACCAATACCTATGTGGTCGGCGAGCGTGACGTGGCCGTCGTCGACCCGGGCCCTGACATGCCGGTGCACACGGATGCAATCATGCAGGCGCTGGCGGGCAGACCCCTGAAATGGATTTTTGTCACCCATACCCATGGTGATCACTCGCCGGGAACCTCAGCGTTACAGGCGCTCACTGGTGCCAGTGTGATCGGCATGGCGCCTTCACCCGATGCTCTGTATCAGGATGCCGGTTTTTCTCCGGACCGCCTGTTTAAGGACGGAGAACGAATTGTCTGTGACGGGTTCACCATCCAGCTGATTCATACGCCCGGGCATGTGTCCAATCATGTCTGCTTTCTGCTGGAAGAAGATGGTCTGCTGTTTACCGGTGATCATATTCTCCAGGGCACCACGCCAGTGATCCTGCCGCCAGACGGCGATATGGGCGATTATCTGGCGTCGCTGGAGCATCTGCGGGGTTTGCCCCTGCGGGCACTGGCGCCAGGGCATGGCGAGATCATGCAGGATCCGGCGCAGGTGATCAGCACACTGGTCCGACATCGTATGAGGCGCGAGCAGAAAATCATCACGGCATTACAGGATCTGGGGCCGGCCACACTCGACACCCTGGTGCTGCATGCTTACGACGATGTTGCCGGACATCTGTTGCCATGGGCAAAAAAGACCTTGTTGGCGCACCTGATCAAATTGCAACGGGACCATCGTGCCAGCACCGATGGTGACGCGACCGATGTCGCAACCTTGTGGGCGCCGCACCGTGACTGACGGCGTTGAGCTCGACAGCACCATCATCTGGTCGGTGTACCTGGTGCGCTGCGCGGATAACAGTCTGTATACCGGCATCGCCACCGATGTTGCCCGTCGCTTTGCCGAGCATCAGGCTCAGGGCCCGAAGACTGCCCGTTACCTGCGCGGTCGGGCGCCGCTGACGCTGGTTTTCCAGTGCCCTGCCGGCGACCGCAGTGCGGCGCTGAAGCTGGAGTACCGTATTAAACAATTACCCAGGGCGGATAAACTCAGACTGGTGGCCGGTGATCGGCAGCTGTTACTATCGCCACCGGAATGACAGTCGGGAGCGGCCAGTGAATCAGCATCAGTCAGAAAAAATACCCGTTGGTATCAGCGCCTGTCTGCTTGGCGAGGAGGTCCGTTTTAATGGGGGGCACAAGCTGCACTCCTATATCGACCAAACGCTTGGCGAGTTTTTCAGCTTCCGCACCTTTTGCCCCGAAGTTGATATAGGCCTGGGTATTCCGCGGCGGCCTATCCGACTGATTCGACGTGAGGGCGAGGTTGCCTGTGTCGATATCGAAGATTATCAACTGGATTACACGCAGGCACTGATTGACAGCGCCGATGCGCAACGCGCATGGCAGGCCGATTTATGCGGGTTCATTCTGAAAAAGGACTCCCCCAGTTGCGGCATGGAGCGCGCCAAGGTGTATGACGGCAAGCAGACCGTGCGCGATGGCACCGGCATCTTTGCCGCGCGGCTTATGCAGAACTTCCCGGAACTGCCGGTTGAAGAAGAGGGGCGGCTGGGGGATGCCGTTTTGCGCGAGAACTTCATCCAGCGTGTCTATGTCATGTACCGATGGCGGCAATTGCTTGCCAATGGTATCAGCGTGGCGTCACTGACTGATTTTCATGCCCGCCACAAACTCATCCTGATGAGTCATTGCCAGAAGACTTACCGGGAACTGGGTCCCATGCTGGCGTCAGCACGCAAGGACAATGTGACTGACATGGCGGCACAATACATCAGGGCCTTGATGGCCGCGCTGAAAAAGCGCGCCAGCCGGGGTGATCACGTCAATGTCTTGCAGCATATACAGGGCTATCTGCGTGATCATCTGGACGCCGGTGACAAGGCAGAGCTGGTTGATGCCTATGAGCGTTACCGGCAAGGGCAGTTGCCGCTGATCGTGCCGGTGACGCTGCTCAACCACCACTTCCGTAAATGCCCCAATGACTACATCAGCCGTTCCTGGTACATGCACCCGTACCCGGCGCATATGAGTCTGCAAAACCACATCTGACCGGTTTTTTTGTGTCCGGCCCCCGTGCGGCGCTATAATGCCGGCCTTTCCGGAATAGACACGATGTTGGACGACAAACCCATGGGCGATATACACGCTTACATGAACACGCTGGGCAAGCAGGCCCGCGCCGCTTCCCGCATCATGGCGGCGGCCACCACCGCGCAAAAGAACACCGCGCTGCTGGCCATGGCCGATGCCATTGATGCCGGCCGTGAGCGCCTGCAGACCGCCAATGAGCTGGATTTGCAGGCTGGCCGCGACAAAGCCCTTGATGCTGCCATGATCGACAGGCTCGCGCTGACGCCGGCCCGCATCGACGGTATGCTGGAAGGTCTGCGCCAGGTTGCAGCACTGCAGGATCCTATTGGTGAGGTCACCGATATGCGCTACCGGCCCAGTGGTATTCAGGTCGGGCGCATGCGCGTGCCGCTGGGCGTGATCGGTATCATTTATGAATCACGGCCCAATGTGACGTGCGAAGCGGCCAGTCTGTGCCTGAAATCGGGCAATGCAGCCATTCTTCGCGGCGGATCCGAAGCCATTCATTCCAATCAGGCGATTGCTGATTGCATTCGCACGGGGTTACAGGCAGCCGAGTTGCCCATACACGCGGTGCAGGTAGTAGAGACCACCGACCGCGCGGCCGTGGGCCTGCTGATTACCATGCCCGAGTATGTTGATGTCATCGTGCCGCGCGGTGGCAAGGGCCTCATTGCGCGCATCAGCGCGGATGCCAAAGTGCCGGTGATCAAGCATCTGGACGGCAATTGTCACGTCTATATTGACGACAGGGCCGATCTGCAGAAAGCCATCAAGGTCGCCGTTAACGCCAAGACCCAGCGTTATGGCACCTGCAACACCCTGGAATCCCTGTTGGTGGCAGAAGCCGTGGCGGACCAGGTGTTGCCGGAACTGGCGGCGCGTTATGAAGCCCATGGCGTGGAATTGCGCGCCTGTCCGCGGTCGCTGATGCTGATGCCTGGCGCCGTACCGGCCAGCGAGCAGGACTGGGCGGAAGAGTATCTGGCGCCGATTTTATCCGTGCGTCTGGTCGCCGATCTGGACGCGGCCATTGCCCATATCAATCAGTACAGCTCCGGCCACACCGAAGCGATCATCACTGAAGACTTCGGGCGCGCCCAGCGCTTCCTGCGAGAAGTGGATTCCAGTTCAGTCATGGTCAATGCCTCGACCCGCTTTGCCGATGGCTTTGAATACGGTCTGGGTGCAGAGATCGGTATTTCGACCGATAAGCTGCATGCACGCGGCCCGGTGGGGCTGGAAGGGCTGACATCACAGAAATACATCGTTATCGGTGACGGCCACATTCGCACATGAGTCGGCGCATCGGTATCATGGGAGGCATGTTTGATCCCGTTCACCGTGGACATCTGCAGGTTGCCGAGACGGCGCTGAGGGCGCTGCAATTGGAACATGTGCGTCTGGTGCCCTGTGCGGTCCCCAATCATCGGCATCCGGCTGCGGCTTCAGCGGCGCACCGGCTGGCTATGCTTGAGCTGGCGTTAGCCGATCTGGGCGAACCGGGACTGCTGGCGGATGATCGCGAATTTCATCGTCCGGGCGTGTCCTATATGGTAGACACATTGGCGTCATTGGCCGCACAGTTCCCCGATGCCACGTTGGTTTACATCCTGGGCTGGGACAGTTTCAACACCCTGCCGCAGTGGCATCGTTGGCAGGCAATGCTCGATTATTGCCATATCTGCGCGGTCAGCCGTCCGGGCGTACGCCTGGCGGCGGGCACCATGCGCAGGCAGGACGCTGACTGGCTGCTAAAGCGACAGGTCGACAGCGTGACATCGCTGTTTACCACGCACAGCGGTAAACTTTTGGTGCTGGATGAACTCAGCGAACCGGCGGCCTCAACAGATATCCGGCAGGCGCTGTCGGCCGGGCAACAGCAGATAGCAGACATACCGGACGTGGTCCTCGATTACATTCGGCAACATCAACTTTACACAACGCCACACGACAATGCCTGATGGCAGGAGAAGAGTTTAATTGGATACTAAAGATATAATCGCGCTGGTGATTTCTGCGCTGGAAGATGTGAAGGGTCAGCATATCGAAACCTTTGATGTGAAAGACCTGACCCCGGTGACAGATGCCATGATTATCTGCACAG
>CAJXPR010000166.1 GCA_913058135.1 uncultured Gammaproteobacteria bacterium | reverse complement strand
CGAGATTTCTGCCTGTCTCGTGGGCTCGGAGATGTGTATAAGAGACAGGCCATCGGCAACGCGGGCGTAATAGCCCTTGCAGAACTGATAATTGAATCCCGGGTTTGCCACCGGATAGATCAACCGGGCCAGCAGTTCACGTTTGTAGGTCAGGATGTCGCAATCGTGCAGGGCGATGGCCTGGCTTTTTCGTGATGCCAGGGTATAACCCAGGCAATACCAGACATTTCGACCTTTGCCTGCTTCGGTCGGCGCCAGCCCCATACTTTGCAGGCGTTCGTCAATGGCGCGTAAACGCGGACCGTCATTCCACAGAATCCGGTGGTGTTGTGGCAGCGCGGCAAAAAACTCGCGGGCGTGGCGGTACTGGGCTTCGTCGGCGCGATCGAGGCCGATCACGATCTGGCTCAGGTATGGCACCTGCTTCAGTTCGTTGATGATATTGGGTAACGCCGGACCTTGCAGTTCCGAGTACAGCGAGGGCAGGATCAGTGTCATCGGTCGCATTCTGGAAAACACTTCCAGTTCATATTCCAGCTCGGCCAGCGGGCGGTTGCTCAGATTGTGCAGGGTGGTGATAACACCGTTCTGGTGAAAGTCGCCCATGTCGGTTTCCTCTTCTTTTGTGTTCAGTAAATCGGGTGATTTTTCAAATCGTTTTAAGCAGCTGCCTGATGCTGGCGGCCCATCCGGCAGGTCCGGCCTCCTCGCTGATGGTCACCGGCCGCGTGCAGGCCAGCGTAGGCAGCTTATGGGCCGGCGAGCGGATCAGCACCGGAAAGTCAGCCGCCTCCAGCATGGCTATGTCGTTGTCGCCATCTCCCAGCGCTATGGCGACTACCTCATGGTAGGTCTGCCGGTACACAGCCTGAATGGCCAACAACGCCTTGCCCTTGTCGACATCGCCCAGCACATGCAGGAAACGCCCGCCGCGCAAGGTCGTCAGTCCCAGGCCCACCAGCGCTTGCTGGAACTTTACCAGGGCCTCGTCACTGTCCTGCCAGATCAGCGGCTCGCTGAACTGGCGGTTTTGTGCCCGCCGTGCCGCTGTCATGCTCAGGCCGGTGGCGGCGCAGATATCACCCAGGCTGCAGTCACTCAGTGTCACCATCCGGTAGTCGGCCTTGAGCGGCGCCAGCCGTGTCTGGATGTCTTCGTGGCGCATGCCAGCGACGACCTGCCAGTACACCCCGTGTGACGTGGCACCCTGGGGTGCCGTTCTGAACCGGCGTTTTGGGTAGTACGTGGCAGAGCCGTTCTCAACGATAAAGGGATCGGACAGTCCCAGTGTCTCGCTGAGTGCTTCGCATTCGGCCAGGGTTTTACTGGTGTTGAATATCAGCGGAATACGGCGGTTTTGCAGTTTGCGGATGGTAGCCAGT
Organism: uncultured Gammaproteobacteria bacterium; assembly: GCA_913058135.1. GTDB lineage: Bacteria > Pseudomonadota > Gammaproteobacteria > Pseudomonadales > Pseudohongiellaceae > Pseudohongiella. The sequence goes on along the minus strand of CAJXPR010000166.1, from coordinate 3,818 downwards.
GCCGGTTCGGCGGAATAGCTGTAATGATCCAGTAGCGAGCCGTCCAGATCGGTCACCACGATAATTTTGCGGGTAGCGTGCCGGCCCCCTGCAGGCGCCAGGTCGTTGTTGTCAGTTGCCTGTTTCATCTGTGTCATCAGTGGTTGTTATCGTGGCTGTTATAGTGATAGTTACTGGCGCAGATGCGGTGCTCTGCATCCAGACACAACACCGCATCTGCCTGTTCGGGCAGGGTCGAAAGCGCATGCCGGGTCAGCCGCTCATAGTGCTGGATAAAGCGCATGATGGTATCAGGTGTCATTATGCCGCTGCCGGCCCCATCGCCAGCTGCCTGTCTGGCTGCCAGTTTGCTTTCCTGCAGACTGCGCCATGCCTGGATACAGTCAAACGAGGGCGCCTTCAGCATGACCAGGTAATCGATACAGGCAAACAGGTCCTGATAACTGCCGGCCAGGCAGTCGTTGACGTGACGGCGCCAGTAGCCATCTGCATCCTCTTCAGCTTCCAGCGTGTTGACTGGTTCGATTAATGCGTCGATGTCCTGTGGCGGCACCCCGATACACCAGCCTTCCAGTATGATCACATCGCGTGGCGCCCGGGTGTGCTGGCGCCTGGCGTGAGGCAGACAATCGTCCGTGGCCTTGTCAAAGCCCGGCAGCACGACGTCATCAGTTGTGCTGCGCAGTTGCTGCACAGTAGCGATGGCCTGCGCAATATCATGCGTCCCCGGCACGCCGCGTGTGGTCAGCAGCGGGTGCACGTCGCGACCCAACTGCTGACGCGTCTGGCGGCTCAGGTAAAAGTCATCCAGCGACAGTACCGTGGTTTTCAGATGAAATTGGCTTTCGAGCATAATCGCAATGGTTTTGGCCAGTGTGGTCTTACCAGTACCCTGTGCACCGTTTATGCCAACCACCATTGTCTGCTGCTGTCGGGACTGTTGCGCGACGAGCCTGGCGACCAGTTCGGGAACGTATTGCAGGGTGTCTGCAAGCCACTGTGGCGGCAGTAATTCTGTCCTGGCAAGGGACTGCCACTGGTCGAAAACACGGCTGTCCGGTGTTGGGGTGGTCGCTGGCATGGCATGGTCCTGTGTCTGCATGGGTGGTGCTCATCGCCGGAAAATGTGCACCATAATAGTGCGCTATGCGCACCGGTCAGCCTGCGCATGGTCGCGGTGTCAGTCGTGTGCAGACGCGGTGATGTGGTAAGCTTCTCCGTCCATTTGATAATGCAAACTCTGGTCCAGACATGCAATCTTCCCTGATCCCCGAGCGTCCCCTGATTATTTCGCCGACGCTGGCTGCCACCATCGGTCTTGAAGAGGCGGTGCTGCTGCATGTGCTCAGTGAATTGATGGTGCATCGACCGGGTATCGAGCGCAAGGGCCTCAACTGGCTGCTGCTGGAGCAGCAGGAATTGCTGGATGCGCTGCCGTTCTGGGCCTGGATTGATATCCGTCGGGTGCAGAAAAACCTGCAGGATCTGGGCCTGATTCTGGTGGATGCGCGCACCGACTGCGATGATGGCTGGTATATCGCGATCAATCAGCGACACAGTGAAGACCCGGCGACAGATCTGCGGCAGGCGCCGGTGCCGGTTGACCCGGCCCCGGCAGCGACGTCGGCCAAGGTTGCCCTGGTTGCCGGTGGCAGGACGGCATCGGCAGGCAATGGCTCGGCCGGTTACATCCCGCCTGACTGGCAGCCCGGGGAAGAGTGGCTCAGCCTGTGTCGTCAGCACGGCGTGCCCGATGCCTTTGCCCGGGAACTGGTACCGGGATTTGTCATGTATTGGCGGGACCGCGCACAATCGCGCTTTTCCTGGGGTAATGCTTTCTACAAACATGTATTGCGGGAGTGGCGTCAGGAACAGACGCGCCGCGGTGCTGCCGAGCTGGAAACTACCATGTCGGCACAATGGCAGCCCAATCAGGACGCCATCGATATTCTGTGCAATGCGGGTATCAATGAGACCTTTATCGAAGACGCCGTGCCGGAGTTTGTCCTATACTGGCGCGAGCGCGGCGCCCAGAACGGCACCTGGAATACCCGCTTTATCGAACATATCCGCCGACAATGGGGGCGCTACAAGGCCTCGGTCATTCACGACGGTGTGCCAAGGCCGATCAGCGAAAACTGGCAGCCCAGCGCGGAAGTGTTTGACGTTCTGCGGCTGGCCGAAATAGATGAAGACTTCGCCCGCAGCAAGGTGCCGGAGTTTGTGTTGTACTGGCGTGACACCGGGCAGCCACAGGCTTCGTGGAACACCCGATTTTTGCAATTCATTAAATATTCCTGGGCGCGGCGTCTGGACGCTGGCGCTGCAACGGGGTTGACGCATGCACGAGATAAACAATCTGCTGACCGAGGCGGGCAAAGCCTTGAAGCCACGTTCAGGCGCTTCACAGACCGAAGCTGGGCAGACTGAGCGCCGCGCCGGTGCCACCGACAGCCAGGGCGGACCTGATCAGGTCGATGCCATCAATCAGTTGTTCGCCGAATTCGAGCTGGCCTACCATAATCAGTATCACAAGGCCTACGGTGACCCTGATCGTCTGATACTGGCCAAGAAGTACTGGCTGGAATGTCTGGCCGATTTTCACCCGCAGCAGCTGGTGACCGCGGCCCGCCGGCTGGTGAAAAGCCAGGATTACCTGCCCACCATTTCTGCCGTGATTCGCGTTTGCGAAGAGTCCTACGGTTTGTTCGGCCTGCCCTCGGAACGTGACGCCTACACGGAAGCCTGCCGCGCACCGGCACCCAAGTCGGCCTATGCCTGGTCTCACCCGGCGGTGTATCAGGCGGGCAAGGCAACGGACTGGTTTTTTCTGGCAACAGAACCTGAAGACAAGGTGTTCCCGGTATTTGCCTACTATTACCGCCAGCTGTGTCAGCGCGTGATCCGTGGCGAGGATCTGCAGGAGCCGGTGGCACCGGCACTGGAAAAGGATCCGTCACGGCCACTGACGTTTGCCGAACGGGAAAAGAAGCTGGCGCAGTTGCGCGCCAGCCTGGATATCTGACCGGCGGTCAGTTCAGCGCTGACAACTCACGTTCCAGCAAACTGGTATCCCCCATGTTGAGTTCAACCAGTCGGCGCAGGTGCGTCATGCTGTCAACGTCGATGTGTTCACAGGCCAGCCCTACATTGTCTCCGGTGTGATTGGCGACACGCGCAGTCATGCATATCTGGATGTCGCCACCCAGGTGTATGCTGATATCAACAGGTTTGTTGTCGTCGATTATCTGGTCAGGCAAAACCTGGATGAGGATGCCGCGCAGGGAGATATCGATCAGCTGGACAGGCCAGATATGATCGTCCTGGGTGACAACAGTTTCCGCGTCAAAAAAGATGCGTGTGAATGAGCGGCGGGTAGCTTGCCCTGTCGTGTAGCCGTTTTCGTCGGTCATGGTGTTGGCGTTATGCTCCTGGCGGCTGGATTAGGTGAGTGCAGCAGTTTCCCCTCTGCTGCACTATCGGCCGATGCCGCACAACCTTGAAACTTCAAACGAAAATAAATGACCCTCACGACGCCAGTTTGCGGTATTTGATGCGCGTGGGCTGGGCATTGTCGCCCAGACGCTTTTTGCGATCGGCTTCGTAGTCAGAGTAATTGCCTTCGTGGAAGACCACCTGACTGTCACCCTCAAAGGCCAGTATGTGGGTACAGATTCGATCCAGGAACCAGCGGTCGTGCGAGACCACGATGACCGAGCCTGGGAAGTTCAGCAGACCTTCCTCCAGCGCGCGCAGGGTTTCCACATCCAGATCTGTCTCTTATACACATCTCCGAGCCCACGAGACAGGCAGAAATC
>CAJXPR010000165.1 GCA_913058135.1 uncultured Gammaproteobacteria bacterium | reverse complement strand
CGAGATTTCTGCCTGTCTCGTGGGCTCGGAGATGTGTATAAGAGACAGACGATGGACAGCATGTCCTGCTGCGTTCGCACTGCTTCATTGGTGGTTACCAGATACTTGCCGTTAACGATAACGTTGGGTGTACTGCGAATCTGGTAGTCCTGCATGCGGCTTTCGGCCTGATTGACCTTGGTGCGCACCGGGAAGGAGTTGAAGGCGCGCGAGAATGCCTCTTCATCCACGCCATGCTCGGTAAACAGCGCAGCCAACTGACGCTCATTCTGCAGGCGGTTGCCCTGCAGATTGATGGCTTCAAAAATCGGGTCGTGAACAGCATCAACAACGCCAAGGCTTTCCGCCGTGTAGTAGGCCTGGGCATGAACCTTCATCAGTTCATTCCAGATGGCCGGATAACGGAGATAATCGACATCATCCGGTGCATTGCTCGCCCAGTCGTCGACCAGCGGCTGAAAGCGGAAACAGTGGCCACAGCCGTACCAGAATACTTCCAGCACCTCGATTTTATCCGCATCATTGGTGCGCACGGGAGCCGGCAGCTCTTCGTAATGTGTGCCGGCGACATACAGCGAAGGCTGTGCCCAGGCCGAGAATGCCAGTGCGCTCAACAGCGCCACAGCGCCCAGTTTCATTGCTTGCTTGATCATGTTGCTACTCCACGTTGGTTCTTGTGCCGGTAAGTAGACCGCAAGACGGCTGAATAATTGCTTAACGCGCCGTACCGATTTAGTTGAGGCCGGAAACGTAACTGGCCAGTGCTTCGATTTCGGCATCCGTCAGTCGCTCGGACACGATACGCATAGGCGCTGCGTCGCCGTCATTGTCGCGGGCGCCGGAGCGGAAATCACGCATCTGCTTGGCGATATATTCGGCATGCTGGCCCCCCAGCGCCGGGAATCCTGCCTGGGCCACACCGCTGCCGGTTGGCGAATGGCAGGCGGAACAGGCGGCAACGCCCAGATCCGAAATGCCCGAACGGTAGATCTGCTCACCCAGCGGCACGAGCTCGGGGTCAGCGCCCTGCAGGGTGATTTCCTGGGTCGCATAGAAGGCCGCGATGTCCATCAGGTCCTGATCATCCATGTTGTCCAGCAGACCTGTCATCAGCGGCACGACGCGGATGCCTGACTTGATGTCACGCAGCTGCTTGAGCGTGTAGCGCTCACCTTGGCCCGCGAGTTTGGGGTTGCTGCCAAGCTGGCTGTTGCCGTTGGCACCATGACATGCGGCGCACACAGCGACCTTGCCTTCGCCTGCGGCGGCATCACCTTGGGCAGTCGCAGTTAGGCTGGTAGCAGCCATGAGAATTGTCGCCAGGGAGAGAAATAATTTTTTCATGGATAATCGTAGTTCCTAAAATTGGTTCCTGAACAGCCGTGATGTCATTTTGGGCGCGCGCGGCGTGTTTTTGACGCAACGCGGCGACCCGGGAGTATACCACAGCTACCTGTGATGTGTAGAATGCCAGCCCATGAACTATCAAGCCGCCAAATTTGTCATCAGCGCCGCCAAACTGCGCGATTGTCCGCCGGACAGCCTCAGCGAGGTTGCCTTTGCCGGGCGCTCCAACGCCGGCAAATCCAGCGCCATCAACACCCTGACCCGAAACGGGCAACTGGCCCGTACCAGTAAGACCCCGGGGCGTACCCAGCTGATCAACTACTTTGCCATTGACGAAGGGCGTTATCTGGTTGACCTGCCCGGTTACGGATATGCCAAGGTGCCTCTGTCTGTCAAAAACGACTGGCAGGTCCACCTCGAGCAATACCTGAACAAGCGCAGTGCCCTTGCTGGCCTGGTGCTGGTCACTGACATCCGGCACGTGTTCAAGGATTTTGATCTGATGATGATTGACTGGGCGCGCAAACGACAGCTGCCCTTGCATATCCTGCTGACCAAGGCTGACAAGCTCAAGCGCGGGGGTGTGCAGGAGGCGTTAACCAAGGCCAGGCAGGCCCTGGAAGGCATGCCGGATGCCAGCGCGCAGGCGTTTTCCTCGCTCAAGCGGCACGGGGTGGATGTACTGGCGCAGCGGCTTGATGGCTGGCTGGGCGATCCGGTGTCGGAGCCCGGCCCACCTGAGACCGAACCATCACGGACCACGCCGTCAGTGGGCCTGGTCCCAGTTGTCCCCGACCCCGACGTCAACGACTAGCGGTACATCCAGTGCCGCGGCGGTGGCCATTCGGAAGCGCACACCGTCGCTGAGCAGATCAACATCGGCTTCGGCCACTTCAAACACCAGTTCGTCATGCACCTGCAGGATCAGCCGCGCATCCAGCACGCCGGTACCGAGCCAGTGATCTATGTCGACCATCGCCTGCTTGATGATATCCGCTGCCGTGCCCTGCATGGGTGCATTTATGGCGGTGCGTTGGGCGGCTTTGCGTAACATGCCGTTGCCGGCCTTGATATCAGGCAGGTACAGACGACGGCCAAACAGCGTTTCAATATAGCCCTGGGTTTCTGCCAGCTCACGGGTGCGTTCCATATACTCGAGCACGCCCGGGTATTTCTCGAAATAACGGTCGACGTACTGCTGGGCGTCATGGCGCTCTATGCCCAGCTGTTTGGCCAGGCCAAAGGCCGACATGCCGTAGATCAGCCCGAAATTAATGGCCTTGGCGCGCCGGCGCTGCTCGCCGGTGACTTCCTCAAGCGCCACGCCAAACACTTCTGCCGCTGTGGCTTTGTGCACATCCAGCGCATTGCCAAACGCATTCAGCAAACCTTTGTCCTGTGACAGGTGCGCCATGATACGCAGTTCAACCTGAGAATAGTCGGCCGCCACCAGCTTGTATCCCTTTGCGGCGACAAACGCCTGGCGAATCTTGCGCCCTTCCACACTGCGGATAGGAATGTTCTGCAGATTGGGCTCGGTGGAGGACAAACGCCCGGTGGCTGCCACCGCCTGCTGGAAGGTCGAGTGGATGCGCTGAGTGCTGCGATTGAGCTGGGCCGGCAGCTTGTCTGTGTAGGTGGATTTCAGTTTGCTCAGGCCACGATGCTCCATGATCATGCTCGGCAGCTCATACTCCAGCGCCAGCTCCTGTAGGATCGGTTCTGCAGTGGAGGGCTGCCCTTTGGGTGTTTTCTTGAGCACCGGCAATTGCATCTTTTCGTACAAAATCACCTGCAACTGCTTGGGAGAACCGAGGTTGAAGGTTTCACCGGCAAGTGCATAGACCGCTTCCTCAACTTCCGCCAGGCGCGTCGCCAGTGCCTGCGACTGCTTGTGCAGCAAGTCCGGATCCACTGCAATACCGTGACGTTCCATGCGTTGCAGCACTGGGGCCAGTGGCAGTTCGTAATAGCGATACAGGCCGTCCAGTTCACCGGTTTTGCGCAGCTTGGAGGCCAGCAGGTGACTCAGCCGCAGTACCGAATCCACCTGCGGCCCCAGCCAGGCCAGCACAGCGGCCGGATCAGTCTGGCTCAGCGCCAGCTTGTTGCGACCACTGCCCGTCAGGGAATCCCTGGATTCCAGGCGCTTGTGCAGATAGTAAGCGCTGACATCCTCAATGCTGTGATTGGTCGCTACCGAGTTGATGACATAGGCGGCGAGGTGGGTATCAAAATGCCAGCGCCCCACCTGAATATCGTGGTTCTGCAAAATGTGGGTCAGTCGTTTGCTGTCATGGGCAACTTTTCGTACTAACGGATCTTCCAGAACCGGCTTGAGCATGGCCAGGGTTGTACGGCGATCCAGCGTTGATGGTGATTCCAGGCTGTCATGTGCCAGCGGAATATAGACCGCCTGTCCCGGCTGCCAGCTCAATGCCAGGCCGATAACCTGCGACAGCATATAGTGTTCGTCGGTGGCCAGCATCGCTACTGCCGTCTGCCGTGCTGCCTTGATGGCATCAACACAGCGCCGCAGACCCGCTTCGTCATTGACGAGTTCGTAATTCTCTTCAGTGGTATCGAGCTGTTCGTCATTCAGCGCTTCGTCGTCATTGGGCTGTGGCACGCTGCCTAACTCTTCCTGCACGGCAGCCAGATCACTGGCCGTGACAGCAACGCCGGCCGTGTCCAGTTCCTTGACCCAGGCTTTGAACTCCAGCTCGGTGAACAGGGCCATCAATTGGGTCTGGTCTTCCGGACCCGGGATCAGTTCGTCCAGCGACAGCTCCAGGGTGACATCCAGTTTGATGGTCGCCAGTTCGTAGGAAAGGCGCAGCTGCTCGATATTGTCGCGCAGCTTTTCGCCCACCTTGCCGCCGATTTCGTCAGCGTGGGCGATCAGATTCTCCACGGAGTCGTAGGTCTGCAGCCACTTGAGTGCCGTTTTGGGCCCGACACTGGGCACGCCGGGAATATTGTCGACCTTGTCGCCGGTCAGCGCCAGAAAATCAACGATACGGCCCGGCGGCAGACCAAATTTCTGCACCACGCCATCGGGATCAAGTCGCTCACCGGTCATGGTATTGATCAGCGTGACGTGATCAGTTACCAACTGGGCCAGGTCTTTATCGCCGGTAGAGACCAGTGTGTCACGTTGCTGTTTGCTGGCCTGGGCGGCCAGCGTACCAATCACATCGTCCGCTTCCACATCGGGCACTACCAGCAAGGGCAGACCCATGGCCCTGATAATCTGGTGAATCGGGTCGATCTGACTGCGCAGCTCATCGGGCATGGGCGGCCGGTGCGCCTTGTAATCCGCGTAAATGGTATTTCGGAAGGTGCTGCCCTTGGCATCAAATACAACAGCCACCGGGCTGTCCGGGTACTCCTTTTTCAGACTGCGGATCATGCTGATCACGCCCTTGATGGCACCCGTCGGCTGACCCCGGCTGCTGACCAGTGGTGGCAGGGCGTGGAAGGCGCGAAACAAGTAGGAGGATCCGTCAATCAGGATCAGGGGGGTGGCGGCTGGCATATACAAAAGGTCCGATGAGGTAGGGGCTAGGCGCATTAGTCAAACTGAGCACCTATGGTATCAGACCCTGGCGGCAAGCCGGGAACGTTTCAACGCGCGCCGCACTGCCTGAATGCGTCAGCAACCTTGTCAATGAGCTGAATGTAGGCTGTCGGCCCTGCGCCCAGGCTCTGCCCGACAGTATCAACGCGGATGCGGCGCAGGTCCTTGTCGCCGAGCAGGGTGTCGACCGTGGCCGCCTGTGTCGTGACGTCCTCCAGCAGGCAGGTGAGCGGTGTGTTTTCCACGGCACGGCGCACCGTCATCATATGCCGGACTCCCGGCTGCAGCTCTTCGCTGGCAACAAATACCAGCTCATGCTGCAGGCCAAACTGACGCTCAAAGTACTGAAAGGTATTGTGACTGTCT
>CAJXPR010000164.1 GCA_913058135.1 uncultured Gammaproteobacteria bacterium | reverse complement strand
GTTGACGAGGCCATCGACGAAGTGTTGATCATTGGTTCACTGAACTTCCGGGTGGTGGGCGTCGTCAACGACTTTCGGCTGTCCGGGGGCATGGAAGATACCATGCAGTCGACCGCAATTTTGCGTGCTACTCGCCAGCCAATGAATGCTTTGCTGATCAGAATCGATCCAGCGCAACATGCCAGCGCTCTAAACCACATAGATGCCGTCTGGGCCAGACACCGTCCTGACGCGCCCATCAACCGTGAGTTCTATGAACAGACCTTCAGCCAGCAGATCTACGAGGAGACCAACGGTATCAACCGTGCAGCGCAGTTTGCGGCCTTTGTAACGATTGTCATCGCCGCGCTGGGGCTGTACGCACTGGCCTACTATTCAACCGAGCGACGCACCAAGGAGATCGGTGTACGCAAGGTGCTGGGTGCATCGGCGCGCTCGATTGTTGAGCTGTTGAGTCTGGACTTCATCAAACCGGTGCTGCTGGCCTGCGTGCTCGCCAGCGTCCTGGCATACCTGGCCACGGACTATTATTTTGCACAGTTTTCGGCGCAGGCAAGTCTGTCGCCGCTGGTGTATTTTGGCGTGATCGCCGGCATCATTGTGTTGTCGTTATTGACGGTGGCGGCTCAATGCATCAAAACCGCACGATCGGATCCGGTCGCCTCACTGCGTTCCGAGTAAACGCTACCAGCTGGAAGACTCAACTGAGTCTTCCAGCTGCCATCCTGAACAGCCTGCTCGCAGTCGATGCGTCAATCCCAGTTGACTTAAAAACGCCTCATCGTGCGACACCACCATCATCGTGCCCCGATACTGATTCAACATTGTTTCCAGCGCCTGCACAGAGTTCAGATCCAGGTGGTTGTCGGGCTCATCCAGTAATAACAATTGCGGCGGTTCTGCTGCGTATAAAACCAGGGCCAGCGCCGCCTTCATGCGTTCCCCGCCGCTGAGCTTGCCAGCCGCAATTGCCAGGCGGCTGGCGTCCAGTCCCAGTTGTGCCAGCCAGGTGCGCAGCGTTGTTTTGTCGGTAACCGGGTTCACTGCCTGCAGTTGTTCAATCACGGTCTGCTCCGACCGCAGCGTGTTCAGGCGCTGATCGAGGTAGGTTGCCTCCACGAAACGCTGACAGTGGCCGCTTTCTGGTTCCAGCTCGCCGGCAATAACTTTCAGCAGCGTTGATTTGCCGCTGCCATTGGCACCCAACACAGCGATTCGCTGTCCGCCACTGAGTTTGAGATTTATCGGCGCATGACGGTCCACCAAAAATGGCAACACAACATCGTCCAGCAAAACAATTTGCTGTCGCTGGTTTTGTCTGCCGGGCGAGGCATGCAGGACAATCTCGGCTTCAAGCGCAATCTTTGCGGCAGCTTCCCGTATCAGCTGATCGTTAGCATCGCGTGCTGCGAGTTGCTGCTGCCTGAGTTTGGCTGACGAGCGATGGCTGCGTTCCTTGCCGCGATCCAGCAGGATTTTAGCCTGGTTGGCGGTTTTTGCCTGTCGGGCGTTGTTCGCCGCGCGGTGACTGTGCCGGTCGTGCAACAACTGCTGCTTTTGCTTCTCACGTCTGCGCTCCAGTTTGCGTTGTTCCAGCCGGGCTTCGGCGCTGGCACGCTCCTGCTTTTTTTGTTGGTGATAGAACGTGTAATTGCCGCCATAACTTTGCAGCCCGAGTGGCGACAGTTCGACAATCGTCTGCATGGTATCGAGCAGCATCCGGTCGTGGCTGATGACCAGCAAGCCTTTGTGCCAGTCCTGCAACTGTCTGATCAACGCCTGGCGACCGGGTTGGTCCAGGTGGTTGCTGGGTTCGTCCAAAATAAGAAAGTCGGCCTCTGACAAAACAGCGCCGATCAGTGCCACACGCATGGCCTCCCCACCACTCAGAGAACTGACAGGTGTTTCAGGCTGCACATGATCAAGCTGGTGTCGGGTCAGCTCTGCGGTCAGTCGTTGACGAAGGTCCCAACGTTCAGCGATCAGGTCAAAGTCCGCCGCATTGGTACTACCTGCCTCAACGCGTTCAAGCGCGTCCAGCGCCGGTTGCACACCGGCCAGACCCGCGACGGTCTGCTGCCTCTGGTCCGACACCAGCTGCGCCAGATAGTAAACCGTGCCTGCGCGTGTGCAGGTGCCGGTCGTGGGTTCCAGTTCGCCGGCCAGAATGCGGGCCAGCACACTCTTGCCTACGCCGTTGCGCCCGACCAGGCCAATACGGTGCGGCGCAAACGTGTAAGAGATATCAGTGAAGAGTGAATTGCCATTGGGCAACACAAGGGACACGTGGTCCAGGGTGAGGAGGGGATTTGTCATGCGTCATTACCATTGATGCCAACGTTTGCCCTGAGCACGGAAAGCCGCGGTTAACACGGTGTGCAGGGAGCGAGAACGGGCCGTCGGGGATTCTCAGCTAAGAGACTTCACCGCGGCGACATCAATGACGCATTGGACTAATACCTCTGAAACATATATCAAAACATTCAGGCTTTAAATGGTACGCCTGCGCGCAAAGAAAATCAAAATCTCAACGCGCCAGTAACGCCACCAGCAACTTGATCTGGAAATCATCCAGGCGCTCGCCGAAGGCGGGCATCTGGCCGGTGCGGCCATACAGCAAGGTTTCGCGGATGGTGGTAAAGTCGCCACCATACAGCCAGATGTCATCGGACAGCCGTGAAGCGCCCAGCATTTCATTGCCGTCGCCGCCAACGCCGTGACAGGCCGCACAGTTTTGTTCGTAGAGCGGTTTGCCAGGATGGTCCGCATCGCCGCCTTCATGCAAGGTCATCACGTAGCCGGCCACATCGTCAATCACCTCGGCGCTGAGAATGCTCTGCCAGGCAATCATGTTGGCACGACGGCCGCCGCGCAGGCTCTGCTCTATCTGTTCCGGTAATCCTCCCCACTGCCATTCGGCATCCTGCAGGTTGGGGAACAGGTTGGCCTGACCTCGGCCTTCAGGGCCATGACAGACAGCGCACTCACGCTGATAAATGCGTTCGGCGGTGTCCATGAGCGCGGCGTTGCCCTGAATCTGCAACAGGTCCATGTCGACCACTGCCGCACGGGCATCAGCGAAGGTGGCTTCGAAGTTTCCGTAGCTGTCAGCCACGCGCTTGCCCTGAGACCAGTTCAACAGCCCGGTATTGGAACCCAGTCCCGGAAACAGGATCAGGTAGATCAGGGAGAATATCATGGCGCCAAATAACAGCCAGAACCACCAAAGCGGCGGCGGATTGTGTCCTTCGGCAAGGTTGTTGTCCCATACCGGTTCGACCTCGGACTCTTCGTGCTGGTCGCGGCCAAAATAGATACTCCATACCAGCCACGCCAGGGCGACGACTGACACCAGGGTGATGACTACAATCCAGCCAGCCCAGAAACCTGAAGGCAAATCAGCCATGTCAATCCTCGTCCCGCAATGGTATGTGTGAAATGTCGTCCATAGCTTCTTTGGTGCCCCGGCTGCCCAGCCAGATGGCAAGGCCGATCATGAAGGCCATGACCGCCATGTCGCCGAGAAATATGAAAATGGTCAATGTGCACCCCCTTGCATGGCAGCATCTTCTTCGCTGAAACCGGTGCCCAGCATTTGCAGATAGACCACCAGTGCGTCCATCTCGGTGAGACCTTCCAGGTCAGCTTCAGCGTTGGCGATTTCCTCATCTGTGTAAGGATGACCCAGGCGCCGCAGGACGGTCAGCTTGCTGGTAATGTTGCCCGTCTCACTGGCCAGTCGCTCATCCAGCCAGGGATACCCTGGCATGATGCTGGTGGGCACGACCGCGCGCGGGTCCAGCAGATGCAGCCGGTGCCATTCGTCAGAATATTTGCCGCCGATACGGTGCAGGTCGGGGCCGGTACGTTTTGAGCCCCACATAAATGGCCGGTCGTAAACAAATTCCCCAGCGCGCGAATACTGCCCGTAGCGCTCCACTTCGGCGATCAGCGGACGGACCTGCTGTGAGTGACACACCACACAGTTTTCCCGCATGTAAATATCGCGACCGGTCAGCTCCACGGCCGTGTAGGGTCGGGTGTTGGCGCTGGCCGTGGCCAGGCTGTCCTGGGTCAACACCGGAAGCAGCTGCACCAGTCCACCGATGGACGACACAAACAGGATGCCAAAAATCAGCAGGCCAGTGTGCTCTTCAATTTTGCGATGTAATGACAGACCGTTCATGCGTTAACTCCGTAAGCTGGATCCACTGCCGGCGGCGTGACCTTGACTGCGTGCTGGTCCCTGAGTGTCATGAACAGGTTGTAAGCCATCAACACGGTGCCCAGCAGGAAGATCAGCCCCGCAAACAGGCGCAGCAGGTAGTACGGGGCCATGCTGGCCATGACGTCCTTGAAGTCGAAGCTGAGTTCGCCGAGCTCGTCGACGCTCAGCCACAACAGACCCTGGGAGACACCGGCCGCCCACATGGCGATGATGTACAACATGGTGCCGGCGAAGGCCAGCCAGAAATGGAGATTCGCCAGGCGTGTGCTGTACAGCTCGCGGCCTACCAGGCGCGGCACCAGGAAGTAGAAGGTGCCGTAGGTGATCATGGCGTTCCAGCCCAGCGCGCCCGAATGCACATGGCCGATGGTCCAGTCGGTAAAGTGGCTGACCACATTGACGCTGCGGATGGCCATCATCGGCCCCTCAAAAGTAGCCAGACCGTAAAACGCCAGTGACAGCACAATAAACTTGAGCGCCGGGTCGGTGCGCAGTTTTTCCCAGGCGGTGCTCACGGTCATCACGCCGTTGACCAGGGTGGCCCAGGAGGGCGCCAGCAGGATGATACTCATCACCACGCCCAGCGACTGCACCCACTCGGGGATGGCGTTGTAATGCAGGTGGTGTGGGCCGGCCCAGATATAGGCGTACACGAACGCCCAGAAGGCGACCACTGACAGGCGATAACTCCAGATCGGGCGGTCGGCAATCTTGGGCAGAAAGTAGTACACCATGCCCAGAAAACCACCGGTGAGCAGAAAGCCGACGGCGTTGTGACCGTACCACCACTGCACCACGGCGTCCTGTGCGCCCGCATAGGCGGAGTAGGATTTGTCGATCGACACCGGCAGGGCGAGGCTGTTGACGACGTGCAGCATGGCGATAACGATGATCAGTGCGCCATAGAACCAGTTGGAAATGTAGATGGGCTTGATTTTGCGCTTGGCGATGGTGCCAAAAAAGACTACGCCAAAACAGATCCAGACAATGGCGATGGCAATATCAAACGGCCACTCCAGTTCCGCGTACTCCTTGGTGGTGTTCCAGCCGGCGAGCAGTGATACGGCGCCCAGCAGTACGATAAGCTGCCAGCCGTAACACACAAACCAGGCCCTGTCTCTTATACACATCTGACGCTGCCGACGATCTACTCTGTGTAGA
>CAJXPR010000163.1 GCA_913058135.1 uncultured Gammaproteobacteria bacterium | reverse complement strand
TCTACACAGAGTAGATCGTCGGCAGCGTCAGATGTGTATAAGAGACAGCTACTACACCCAGGTCTGGCGTGGTGAGATGAGTTTCAACACCACGGATTCGCGTATGTATGAATACGCCTGTCACGAGGGCAATTACGGTCTGCCTGGTATTCTGGCCGGCGAGCGGCGGGCAGAGGCAGATGCAGCATCGCAGTGATCCGGCATCAGCAACCGGACAGCGGGAACGCATAAAGATATAAATTGCAAATCTAAATGAGAGCAATTATCATTATCCCGAATGTCAGAAAATTCTGTTTCGGGAGGTTGGTATGCTGTTTGGTCAATTTAAGAAAGTCTGTGTGTCTTCTGTCGCGACATTGAGCGTGCTGGCCGCCGGCATGCTCAGTGCCGCAGAAGTGAATGTCTACTCCGCGCGTCAGGAAAACCTGATCAAACCGATACTGGATCGATTCTCGGAACAGACCGGCATTACCGTCAACCTCATTACCGGTGGTGCGGATGAGCTGATCACCCGAATGGAGCTGGAAGGCGCCAACTCGCCTGCGGACCTGTTACTCACTGTTGATGTGGGACGTCTGCATCGTGCAGAAGAGATGGGCCTGTTGCAGCCTATTGAGTCCGACGTGTTGACCTCGCAGATTCCTGAACAATACCGTGACGCTGACAATCACTGGTTCGCCGTGTCACTGCGCTCACGTGTGATTGTTTATGACAAGGAACGGGTCGACCCGGCAGAGCTGTCGACCTATGAAGATCTGGCCGATCCAAAATGGGCTGGCAAAATCTGTATCCGTTCATCGTCCAATATCTACAACCAGTCACTGACTGCATCAATGGTCAGCCACCACGGCGAGGAAGCCACAGAAGAGTGGGCGCGCGGCCTGGTAGCCAACATGGCACGTAATCCCCAGGGCGGTGACCGGGACCAGATCGCTGCTGTGGCTGTCGGACAGTGTGAGTTGGCCGTGGTCAACACCTACTACCTGGCAGGCATGCTGAATGCCACTTCCGAAGATCAGGTAGAGCAGGCACAGGCAGTAGCCGTATTCTGGCCCAACCAGGATGGTCGTGGCGCGCATATCAACGTCAGTGGTGCGGGTGTCAGTGAGCATGCGCCCAATCGTGAAGAAGCCATCCAGCTGCTGGAGTACATGGTCAGTGACGAAGCACAGACCTGGTATGCAGAAGCCAACAATGAGTATCCGGTCCGCACCGATGTACCAGTCAGCGACACGCTGGCGTCATGGGGCGAATTCAAGGCAGACCCGCTTGCACTGGATGAACTCGGTATCCATAATGCCGAAGCCGTGCGTGTGATGGACAGAGCCGGCTGGAGATAATCTAAGGTATGGCAGCGCTTTGACCGGATTGTTGGCATTTAAAACCGCTATGATTAAACACGGGGCAATAATTGCGATTATTGCCCTTTGTTTGTTATTGAGCGTACCGGTCCTGACGGTTTTTTCCTCGGTTGGAGCCAGCAGTGGTGGCGTGTGGGCGCACCTGGCCGATACCCTGCTGTGGGACTACATCGGCCAGTCGCTGATGTTGATGACGGGGGTAGGGCTGCTGGTGCTGGTACTGGGTGTAGCGCCTGCCTGGCTGGTCACCATGAACAGTTTTCCGGGCAGCAGACTGCTGGAGTGGGCGCTGGTCCTGCCCTTGGCGATGCCTGCGTATATCATTGCCTACACCTATACCGGCATGCTGGATGTGACCGGGCCGGTGCAGGGGTTTATCCGCGACACCTTCGATCTGCGCTTTGGTGACTACTGGTTCCCGCAGATTCGCTCCCTGGGCGGTGCCATTACCATGCTGTCGCTGGTGCTGTATCCCTACGTATACCTGCTGTCACGCATGGCGTTCCTGGAACAGTCTGTCTGTGTGCTGGAGGTGTCGCGTACGCTGGGCGCCGGACCCTGGCGTGCTTTCAGTCGAGTGGCCGTGCCGCTGGCGCGGCCGGCGATCATTGCCGGATTGGCGCTGGTGCTGATGGAAACCCTTGCCGACTATGGCACAGTGCAGTATTTCGGTGTTTCAACGTTTACCACCGGTATTTTCCGCACCTGGTTTGGCATGGGCAGCAGTATTGCCGCCGCGCAGCTTTCTGCGGTGCTGATGCTTTTTATCCTGGTGCTGGTGCTCACCGAGCACTGGTCGCGCAGCCGGGCCCGCTATCATCATACCAGCAGCAAATATTCCCGCCTGCCGCAGATCAGACTGGTCGGTGTGCGTAAATGGCTGGCGCTGGTTTTCTGTGCCATGCCCGTTGTCCTGGGATTTCTGGTGCCGTTTTTGCAACTCGCTTACTGGGCCTGGGATACGCGGCACCTGGTTGATTTCAGTGCGTTCAGCGAGCTGTTGTTCAACAGCCTGCGCCTGGCATTGACTGCGGCGTTGATCGCGCTGGTGCTGGGCATGTTTATCAGTTATGCCAAACGTCTGCAACCGAACCTGACCATGCGCAGCAGCGTGCGTGTACTCAGTCTGGGTTATGCCATTCCGGGCACCGTGATCGCGGTAGGGGTACTGATTCCGTTTGCCTGGATGGACAACTCGATTGATGCCTGGATGCAGCAGCGCTTTGGTGTTTCCACCGGACTGATTTTCAGCGGTACCCTGGTGGCGGTGGTGTTTGCCTATATCGTGCGCTTTCTGCCGGTGGCATTGAACACCGTTGACGCGGGGCTGAGCAAGATCAGGCCGAGCATGGACGATGCCGGTCGCTCCATGGGCATGGGGTCCTGGCAAATACTGCGCCGTATCCATATACCCATGCTGCGCGGCAGTCTGCTGACTGCCAGTTTGCTGGTATTTGTTGATGTCCTGAAAGAGCTGCCTGCGACCTTGATATTACGGCCGTTCAACTTCAATACGCTTGCCATCCGAACCTACGAACTCGCCAATCAGGAACGACTCACAGAAGCGGCAGCGTCTGCGCTGATGATCGTTCTGGCTGGTATCATTCCTGTTATTATCATCAGTTTATCGATTTCTGCATCCAGGCCTGGTCATGACGCACGCACTTGAATTGAACAATGTTTCGGTGGCGCTGGAAAAAACGCCCATCGTGCAACATATTGATCTGCGCCTGAACGAGGGGGATATCGGCTGTCTGCTGGGGCCCAGCGGCTGTGGCAAAACCACATTGCTGCGCGCCATTGCCGGTTTTGAGCCGGTAACCAGCGGTCAGATCAGCATCGCTGAACAGCTGGTCAGCAAGCCCGGTTTGCTGGTGCCGGTGGAAAAGCGCCAGGTGGGCATGGTGTTCCAGGACTATGCCCTGTTCCCGCATCTTACCGTGAAACAGAATATTGCCTTCGGGTTAAAACACGTCAAGGCCCCCGAGCGCGAACGACGCATCAACGTGCTGGCCGACATGTTGCGTATTGGAGAGTTACTGCACGCCTTTCCGCACCGATTGTCCGGTGGCCAGCAGCAGCGGGTAGCCATCGCCCGGGCGATGGCACCCAAGCCGCGTATATTGCTGCTGGACGAGCCCTTTGCCAGCCTGGACGTGGAATTGCGGGAAGACATTGCCCGCGAAATTCGTGATGTCCTCAAACAGGACGGCATCACTACCGTGCTGGTCAGTCATAACCAGCTGGAAGCCTTTGCCATGGCTGACGAAATCGGTGTCATGAGGGCCGGGCAGTTACAGCAGTGGAGCACGGCTTTTGCGCTGTACCACGAACCGGCCACCGCTTATGTCGCGGATTTTGTGGGGGAGGGCGTGTTCCTGCCAGGTACGGTCATTGATGAGGTATCGGTCAGCACCGAACTGGGCATTCTGCATTCGGACCAGAACCTGGGCTATGACATAGGTGCACTGGTGTCAGTGCTGATCAGGCCCGATGATGTCATACACGATGACGACAGCCCGGCGACGGCAAAGGTGCTGGAGAAGGCGTTTCGTGGTGCGGAGTTCATGTATACCCTGGCGCTGGACAGTGGCGCCCGTATTCAGAGCCTGGTGCCTAGCCATCACGTTCATGCCAAAGGTATGCAGATCGGTATCCGGGTGGAAATGGACCACCTGGTGGTGTTTCCGATGGAAGCCTGAGCAGGCATTGCGCGTTTCAGTCTTTGTTCTGATCGATCAGAAAATGCTCCAGACTCTCACCGGTCAGGCGTTTGATCTGAGAAAAAACAAACCAGATTGCAATCATCAGTACCACCATGCTGGGCAGGGCGATAACCGGATAACTCAGTGCGGTCATACGCCCCAGCTCTTCATTGAATTCGGTAGTACCTGGCGGACTCACCAGAATGATGCGCGCCAGTATGTAATTGAGCGCCGACGACAGGCCGAACGAGCCGGCGATGATCAGCGAGGCCTGGGATAGCCGACGTTCAAAGACCGCAGTGTTGCCCTTGGCGGCCAGCGCTGAATACAAAGCGTCAACGCGGATCATCTGGGCATTGAGAATCAGCGTCTTGACCAGCGGGTAGCGGGTACGTTGACTGATCAGCACTGCCAGGCCGATAACGGCAGGAATGGCGGCTTCCTTGATGGCAATATACTGCGGATCGAGCTCCAGCAGGCTGATGCCACCGGTCAGGAAAACACTGACCACGCCCAGCACCGAGAACGCATTTATTTTGCCGGACTCGCGCAAATCCCACAGACCATAACCCACCGGGAAAGCCAGCGCGATGATGATGCCCCAGGTGGGGCCAAGACTGTCGTCGCCACTGAAGCGGCTGAGAATGATCACCGGAATCAGGATATCGGCGCGGGCCTGGGCGGCGTGGCGGGCTTCATTACTTTCAGCGTGGCGGGCGGCATCCAGTTCGGCGGCGCAATAAAGCGCCAGCGCACGCAGCGAATCGGTACGCGCACGCATGGAGAGCAACATCCTGCGCACATCCAAATGATCGCTGATAGTGCAGTCGGCACCGCCACGTGATTTCGGCGAGCGTCCCTGGCGGCGCTCCAACGCGTAGGCAAAGGCATGCTGGCAGGCGCGCTCGGCCACGCCAATACCCTGAATACCGACTTTATGGCGCGCCTCGTTCATCATGGTGAACATGTGGTTAAGGCCACGCCCCTCTTCACCCACCAAATAGCCAACCGCGCCGCCGTTTTCGCCAAAACTCAGCGTGCATGTCGGCGAGCCGTGAATGCCCAGTTTATGCTCAATAGAGGCGCAAGTAACATCGTTGTGCTCGCCCAGGGAGCCGTCGTCATTAACCAAAAATTTGGGCACCAGAAACAGGGAGATGCCTTTATTGCCTTCCGGCGCATCAGGCTTGCGGGCCAGTACCAGGTGAATGATGTTCTCGGCGGCGTCGTGTTCGCCCCAGGTGATATAGATCTTCTGACCGCTGAGTCGGTAGTGGTCGTTTTCAGGCACAGCGCGAGTGCGCACTTGAGAGACTGTCTCTTATACACATCTCCGAGCCCACGAGACAGGCAGAAATCTCGT
>CAJXPR010000162.1 GCA_913058135.1 uncultured Gammaproteobacteria bacterium | reverse complement strand
TGTGTATAAGAGACAGGAACGGTTACCGGAACCCTGCCAGTTGCGCGAATCAGGCACATTGGAGTTGGTGTCGGTGTTGTTCATGTAACCGGTGATGTGCAGCACAGTGCCTTCCGGCAGCAGCGGCGCAGCATCTTCACCGAAGGTATAACCACGCACCCAGTTGTGGTCGTAACCGACGCACGACAGGGTTTCCACGGTGTAACCCCAGATAGCTTCCAGGCACATGCGCTCGCCCGGGGCGTGCAGGTGCGGCTCGAAGGTGACGATCTTGGTTGGTTGATCCAGTACCGCGTAGGCGTGCAGCTGCTGATTGTCCTGATTACCGGTGATGCTGATATCCACACCATTACCCAGGCCAATGCTGACCGGGCGATACTTGGGCTCATAACCTACCGGATGGAAACGGAAACCGATCTCCAGGTGGCCGGTAGTATCTATGCCGGTGGAGTGCAGGTGTACCGAGTTGGACACAACGTGGGAGTTGGCGCGTAACAGACGGCCACCGTCCTGATCGAAGATGTCCGGGTTACGGGCAATCTCATGCACCGGCCATGGCACCTGAATGCCTTCGGCAGTGCCATCTTCATTGAATACCTGGGTGCTCCAGATCATGTGGTGCACGATATTACGTCCGCCCACAGTGCCGCCGGCGGCGACCATGTCCAGATCGTTCACTTCACGGATTTCTACCGATTTGACATAACGATCTTCAGTCAGGCCGGTCGGAATGCTGGGGATATCGCCCCACCAGTCAGGTGCTCCGCCTTCCACGGTAATGTCTTCGGTGCGTACGATCAGATCTGGCTCGCCGGCCGTCCAGCGCGTGGCATCGTCGAAGGCCAGTGGCGCCGGTGCATCAGCAACGTCACCTTCAGGCACGCCATTACGCGCCCAGGAGGAAATTTTGGCCAGCTCTTCGTCAGTCAGCGATGGATCCTGCTTGTAATCCTGGATACCGACGTCTTTTTCCGCGTACCACGGCGGCATGGCGCCCGCGCGGTCGCGCAGATGGGTGCGGTATTCGATCAGGCCCGCGTACGGCACTACCTCATCGTAAGACACCAGCGACATTGGCGCGACGCCTTCCGGACGATGACAGCTCTGGCAGCTGCGCTGCAAGATTGGCGTGATATCTTTGTGGAAGGTCACTTCATCAGTCGCGGACTGCGCTGATACACTCAAGGGCAGCGCGAAGCCGGCAGCGGCAACGAGCTTGATCGCCCAGCCCATAACGGGCGCATTACGATGGGGGAGTTGCAGTATCCGCACGGGACACCTCCTTTATTGTTACTATTGACAGGTTGATTGGATCACGAAAAGTCGATCGTCGTCTTGCTGATTAATGACAATCTCTGACGGATTTCTGAAATTACGTGTATTTCGTCCGGATTTCATCAGCCGCACGCTACGCCAGACGGGGACGGCATGGTATAAAGTCGCCATCTGGTAAATATCATCTCTATCCATGCAGCTTTTGCGCATGGAAGCGACCCAAGGCAGTAACAGTCATGAAAACAGCAGTCAGTTCACGTCACCGGCACTTATCCGCGCTTGCCCTGCTTATGGGTGCTGTCATGCTGATTTGGGCCCCCGGCGCCTTTGCACAGCATTATAGCCATACCTACCGATATACCGGTGATGTGGAGATTGATCATATACCAGCTCATGACGAAATTCTGCCGCAAATCCCCGACAATCTGATTCTGCGTTTCAGCGCCGGCGTCACCCTGGTCAAGCTGACCCTCAAGACGGCCGACGCCAAGATGATCAATATCAATTTCCGCTACAACCCGACTGCCAACCGGGTGTTCATCTGGCCGTTGCCGGCGCTGCCCGATTCCGAGTATTACGTTGTAGACTGGGGCGTTATCGACCCTGAGCGCAAACTGATGTCCGGCCAGTTCCTGTTTTCTGCGGGCCCCGATGCGGTGCTGCCCAGCAGTCTGGTCACCGAGGAAGACGAAGAACATATCATGGTGCCGGATTACCGCCTTGTGGACCCGTCCAGTTATCGGGCAGCTCCGCCGCGCAACTGACTTACCTGACGGCCTGGGGCTCCAGAATCGGAAAGTGGCAGGCCACGTAGTGATCGTCGGCAACCAGCTGCATCTGCGGAATCTCTTCTGCACAGCGTGCCTGTGCATAGGGACAACGCGTGCGAAAACGGCATCCTGACGGAGGATCGGCAGGTGATGGCAGCTCACCCTGTAATAATGGTTCGCCATCTATCGAGGCCTGCTCACGCGCCAGCGGATCCGCGTCGGGGATCGATGCCAACAGGGCGCGGGTATACGGATGGGCCGGCCTGGCGTAGAGGGAACCGGTGTTACCGATTTCGCAGAGCTTACCCAGATACATCACTGCCACCCGATCACTGATATTCTTTACTACCGCCAGATTGTGGGCGATAAATACCATGGTCAGATGGTAGCGTGCTTTCATGTCTTCCAGCAGGTTCAGGATCTGCGCCTGCACTGACACATCAAGCGCCGATACCGGCTCATCACAAATCAGCACATCCGGATCCAGAGCCAATGACCGTGCGATGCATATGCGCTGGCATTGCCCCCCGGAAAACTGATGCGGTCGCCGGTCGCCGGCACTGGCGGCATCCAGACCCACCGCGGCCATCACCTCTTCGACCCGGGTGTCGGCATTTTCGCGACCCCAGATGGTCAGACCTTCGGCGACAATGTCGCGCACCCGGCGGCGAGGATTCAGCGACGAAATCGGGTCCTGAAAAATCATTTGCAACCCGGTCCGTGTCTGGCGTAGCGCCTCACCGGCCAAATCAGTCATGTCCTGACCGTTAAAAAACACATGGCCGGCACTGGGCGCGGGCAGCTGCATGATGGCCCGCCCTACCGTGGACTTGCCGCATCCCGATTCACCCACCAGGCCCAACGTTTCGCCGCGGGCCACATCGAAACTGACATTCGTAACTGCCTGTACGGTCTGTTTGCCCACCGGAAAGTTGACGCTCAGCTGCAGAATGCGCAGCACAATGTCATCGCGCTCACGTAAATGGCAGGGTATCTGGTCAGTCATCGACACTCTCCTGGCCGGGCGCCGCAGAGACCGGGAAAAAGCAGGCATGCTTATGATCATTGGTTCCGGGCACAGTCACTATCGGTGGGGTCTGTTCCAGGCAACGTGCCTGTGCGTACTGACAGCGTGGCGCGAAGGCACAGCCGGATGCTGGCTCTACCAATTGCGGAGGGCGACCGGGGATTGCCTGCAGCCGGGTATGGCTGGGATCGTTTATGCGCGGAATGGAATTGAACAGCGCCTCGGTATAGGGATGTTTCATGGCACTGAACAGGGTTTTTGCCGGGGCATGCTCCACTATTCTGCCCGCATACATCACCGCAATATGGTCCGCCCGGCTGGCGACCACACCCAGATCATGGGTGATCAGAATCATCGCCATCTGGTGCTCGCGTTGAAGTCTGGCCAGCAGATCGAGTATCTGTTTCTGTACCGTGACATCCAAGGCCGTGGTGGGCTCATCGGCAATCAGCAATGATGGGTTACAGGCCAGTGCAATAGCGATAACAACCCGTTGCCGCATGCCACCGGACAACTGATGCGGAAACTGATCAATGCGCCTGCCTGCATCCGGAATACCCACAGCGGCCAGCAAGTCAATGGCCCGACGGCGCGCCTGTTGCCGGTCCATGCCCAGGTGCTGTCGTAAAGACTCGGTCAATTGTACACTCAGGCGAAGTACCGGATTGAGCGCTGTCATCGGGTCCTGGAAAATCATTGCCATGGCAGGACCGCGCAGATGACGCAATTGCTTCTCGGGCATTTGCATCAGATCCTGTGCCGGTGCCGGGTCAGCCTGAAATACCACCTTGCCTGCTTTGTAAGCCATCGCACGCCGGGGCAGCAACCCCATCAGGGAGCGCGCCATGACACTTTTTCCGGACCCCGACTCGCCCACGACACCCAGCGTTTGCCCGCGCGCCAGGGCGAAGCTGACTGCCTCAACGGCATGCACAGTGCCAGCACCACTATTCAGACGAATTGTCAGGTCCTCAACCCGCAACACAGATTGGCTGTTCAGGCGGTCATCGGTCACAGATTTGACTCCCTGACATCAAAACGGCTTCGCAGTCTGTCGCCGACGTAATTGAGCGAAAGCACAGTCAAAAACATGGTGACTGACGGCACCAATGCGACATGAACGGCTGTCGCCAGGTGGCGCTTGCCTTCTGATATCATGCCCCCCCAGGTCGGCTGCGGTGCTTCAACACTCAGACCCAGGAAGGCCAGCGCACTTTCAACGATAATAACCAGGCCCATGGCCACCAGGCCGTAGGCCAGCACCGGCAGAATCACATTGGGCAGCACCTCCCGCAGTAGAATACGCAGGGTGCTGGCGCCCATCGCCCTCGCCGCCAACACATACTCACGTTGCACTACAGAGAGCGTATTGGCCCTGGCGACGCGGGCATAAGCGGGTATCCACAAAAAACCGATGGCCACCGATATAGCCATCAGACTTTGGCCGATAAATGCGACCAGCGCCAGCAACAGAACCAGCCAGGGAAAGGCCAGTATTACATCAAGAACAGCCATCAGCCCGCGCTCGAAATGGCCGCGGAAATACCCGGCCAGAATCCCCAGCGTGCCACCCACCACCATACCGATAGACACTGCCGTCAGCGCGATCACCACGGACACCCGGGACCCGTGAACCAGTCTTGCCAGAATGTCGCGACCCAGGCCATCGGCACCGAGAATATTGGTGGTCAGCGGGCCATTCAAACGATTGGCGATAACCGGGTCCAATGGGTCCCTGACCGGCAGCCAGTCAGCGAACGCAGCACACAGGGCCACCAGCAACAACCAGCCGGCGGCAATCCAGAAACCGGGCCCGAAACCCCGGCCGAACACTTGCCTGGCGGCGGCGGAGAAACCCTGTGCCCGGCTGCGGACAACGCCATTATCTGCCAGTTTATTCAGCATAGCGCACCCGCGGATCCAGCAGTGAATAACACAGATCCACCAGGAAATTGACGACCACGTACGCAGTCGCAATAAACAGCACAATGCCCTGCACCATTAACAGATCGCGCTGCAGGATCGATTGATACAAAAGCCGGCCCACGCCAGGCAGGGCAAATATCTCTTCGATGATGATAGCGCCACTGATGACACCGCCCAGCTGCAGGCCCACCACCGTCATCAGGGAAAACGATGACGGCCGCAATGCATGACGAAGCAGAATCAACCAGTTTGGCAGTCCTTTGGCACGCGCCAGCGTTATGTAATCCTGTTGCAGCGTATCGATCAGGTCGGTGCGCAGCAGGCGCATGTACAGTGCCAGTTCAATCATCGCCAGCGACATGGCGGGCAAAATTGCACTGCGCAGGTTGGCGGACGGAGATACCGACAACGGTATCCAGCCGGTCGCCGGAAACCAGCCCAGACCGACCGCAAAAATCAGGATAAGGAAAATTGCCATCATGAACCCGGGCACGGACATCAGTGCGAAGCCGATGCCGCTGATACTCCTGTCTCTTATACACATCTGACGCTGCCGACGATCTACTC
>CAJXPR010000161.1 GCA_913058135.1 uncultured Gammaproteobacteria bacterium | reverse complement strand
CGAGATTTCTGCCTGTCTCGTGGGCTCGGAGATGTGTATAAGAGACAGATTTCGATGTGGTCGCCCCAGGTAACGCTGGCCACGGGGCGCAGCGATTGGTATTCAAGCTTCAGGTGGCCACTGTCGAGTGCCTGCTGGATTTGTGCCAGCACCTCGTTGGCCGTGCCCTCGTCCAGCGACAGGGACATGGCCCGGGCGGCATGAATCCGGTTGCGACCGGACGTTTTTGCGGTGTGGCACAGGTCAGCCGCCTGGGTCAGCAGTTGTTCGGAATCGGTGGGCGCGTCGTCGTCCAGAAACAGCAGGCCGCCACTGGCCGTTGTCTGTAACTGCTTGTCCTGCCAGTGGAACACGAAGCCGCCGATCAGCTCGAGAATGCTGTCGGCAATCTTGCGGGCGCGCGCTTCGGGGCAGTTTTCGATCAGCAGGGCGAAGGTGTCGCCGGCCAGTCGTGCCAGCGCATCCCGCTGTCGGATCTTGACCCCGAGATTGCCGGCCAGCTCACGCAGGTAACGGTCGCAGGTGCCGCTGCCGGCGATGTCGTTGAAGTGGTCAAACCCATCCAGGTCGAGATAGAGCAGGCTGTCACTGCTCTCCCGCCGTGGCTTCTGCTCCAGTGTTCGTTGCAGGCGGCCCAGGAAGGCTTTGCGGTTCATCAGGCCGGTGACCGGATCATGCTGGACGCGGTATTCGCTGCTGGAGGAGTTCTGCAGGCGGTCGCTGATGTCCCGGGCCACATGAACGGCGCCAATCACGTCGCCCTGGTCATTGGTCAGGCGTTGATAGTGGATCTCGTACAGGGGCAGCTCCCGGTGTTGCTGCGCCATGGGCATTTCCACCACGAAACTGTCGCGTTCGAAGGCGCGGTGCCAGAGTCGCTCGATAAGCCGTCGTTCGTTGGGGAAGCCCTGCAATGCGGCGCTCAGGTTGCTTCCGGATTCCGGCCGGAGGCCGAAGGTAATCTCGAACTGGCGACTGAAGGCACGGTTGAAATGCAACAGGTTTAGCTGGCGATCAACGGCGACCACCAGGTCGTTGGTGGCGTTGATCGTGGCGCCCAGCATTTGCTCCGCCTGCTGGCGGGCGAGGGTATGATTGCGCTCAGGCGTGTGGTCAACCAGCGTTCCTCCCAGTCGCTGTATCCGTTCGCCGGCTTTCAGGGCCCGGCCAGTCAACGTCACTTGGCGAACGTTCTGTCGCGCGGTTATCAGATCCAGCGTCAGGGAGAAGGGCTGCCCGGTGCGGATACAGCGACGGAACAGGGCGCGTATCCTGCCCTGGCTGGACTGGCAGTAGAAAAGTGCCTGTTCGGGCGTGATTTCGCTGCCGGGTCTTAATTCCAGCAAATGATACATGCCGTCCGTCCAGATCAACTCATTGCTGTGGAGGTCCAGCTCCCAGATACCAACGCCGGCGGAAGTTTCAGTCAGCCGAATCAGGCGGTGGTCGATGGGGGAATGATCCCGCTGGCTTATAAATGCGCTGGCGGCCTGGTCGGAATCGCGAATGTCCATGCGCAGGCTGAGACCCGCTGTGAAGAAAAAGCCTTCCTTGTGGCGGAAGGTGATCAGTATCGACTCGCCATTTTCAATTCGGTGGCGATGGGCCGGTGCAAAGGGATCGTCCTGGCGTGCGGCCAGGATGCACTGAACCTTGCGACCCTCCAGTTCGCTGGCGTCGTAGCCCAGCACTGCCTCGGCGTGATGATCAGCGAACAGGATGACGCCGTCGTCGTTGATGCGGATCAGGGTTCGACGTTCGGCACCCTGGGGGGTGTCGGAACGGTCTCGACGGATAAAGAATTCTTTCACGACGGAAAAGCCTCAGCCAAGTTGTGGCAGGAGCGTGCTAATGTTCTCCCGCTTTTATTTTTTTGCCGATTTTGCCACGATTCGGTCATCATACTGATAATGGTATCGGAAAGAACCTCTCCCGCGGAGTCGCCTTGACCATCCAAACCGCTCCTATTGCCCTGGACTTTGATGAGGGTATAGACCGAAAAACGCTGCGCCGGCTGCGGGACCGGTTCATGGCTGTCAACCGGGAGCGCTGGGATCGTGCCCATTCGGCCCTGACCTATCGGCAACAGGCTGTTCTGGAAGTGTTGCCACTGGTGTTCCATCTTAATCACCCGGCTTTGCCCGGCTATCTCGACAGCGACTGCCCTTACGGACTGAGCCACTATCGGCCCCCTGAGTCCACGCTGAACGCTGCCCGGCGCCTGGCAAGAACCTTTTCACTCAAGGACGAGGGGCGCAGAAAACCAGACCTGGAAGCCCTCTTCCTGATGGGCAGCCCCGGGACCCTGGGCCATTCGGTGGCCAGTGATCTGGATATCTGGCTGTGTCATCGCCCGGATCTCTCGGAGCGGGGCGTGCGTTGCCTGGAACGTAAGGCTCAAAGTCTGTCCATCTGGGCCGAAAGCCTGGGGGTTGAGCTTCATGTGTTTGTGTTTTCCGCCGCTGACTGGCGTGCCGGAAGGCAGCGAGCGGAAGTGACCGGGGAAAACTGCGGCAGTTCACAGCATTATTTGCTGCTGGACGAATTCTACCGCACGAGCATTCATCTTGGCGGCCGTTATCCATTGTGGTGGCTGGTCCCCGTGGAGGATGAGCGACGCTATGACGAGTGCGCCCGGCAGCTGATTGACTGCCGTTTTATCCGGGGTGATGAGTACATTGATTTCGGCCCCGTGTTCTCGATACCGCAGGAAGAGTTTCTGGGGGCTGGAGTCTGGCAGTTGTACAAAGGCATCGACATGCCCTGGAAGTCGATCCTCAAGCTGCTGCTGATCGAGTGTTATGCCCGTAGTAATGAGGGCCAAGAGAGCGATGAGAAACCACTGCTGTCCCGGGTCTTCAAGGCGGCGGTGTATTCCGGTGAAACCAACCCTGACCGGCTCGATCCCTACGTACTGCTTTACGAACGCCTTGAGCAGTGGCTGCTTGAAGAAGATGCCCCCCAACGCCTGGTCCTGGTGCGTCAGAGCCTTTATCTCAAGGCAGGCCTGCCGCTTACCCGTTCGGCACAGACCCTCTCAGGCTGGAGAGCCAGGCTGTTGCAGGCCCTGGTGGACTCCTGGGGCTGGTCGGCTGCTGAGTTGAAAAACCTGGACAACCGGATCCGCTGGCGCGCAGAGGACGTGGTCACCCTTCGGCGGGCCGTGGTGGCCGAGTTGACCCACAGCTACCGGCTGTTGTCTCGGCTGGCTCGGGATCATGGCACCCGTGCGGCCATCACCAGCAATGACATGAACCTGCTGGGGCGTAAGTTGTATGCGGCGTTTCAGCGTAAGGCCGGGAAGGTAGAGCAGATCAACCCCGGGCTAGCCCCCTCCCTGGCAGAAGAGAATCTTGCGTTCCATCACCAGTCGGAACAGGGTGGTTCGGCTGGTCACGACGGCTGGTTGCTATACCGTGATCTTGAGGACCCGTCAGATGCGCTCTGGCAACCGGTCATACGCCGTTCGGGCAATCTCAGTGAACTGTTGGTGTGGGGCTATTACAACGGCTTGCTGACCCGGGCCACACGGTTGAATGTGCGAGCCGGCAGCAGCATTGCCTCGGTGGCAGAACTGCGGGAAATGCTGGATGCACTTGGTGCGTTCCTGCCATTCCCGGTGGAGCCGGCTGGCCGGGAGGCGCTTTCCCGGGGTGTGCACCCGCTGCGCAACCTGCTGTTTGTCAATGTCGGGGTCGACCCTCAGGCCTATCTGACCGAGCGGGGCTTGCACAAGCTTAGCGCCCGTCACGATTCACTGGGCTTCAGCGGTGGACGGGAAAACCTGGTGAATACCATTGACCAGGTCACCTTCAATAGCTGGCACGAGGTGAGTTTGCAGCACTACGCTGCCGGAGACACGCTGGTGCAGTGCCTCAAAAACGTGCTGGCATCAGTCGCCAACGCTCCGGACCGGTTGCCGGATATCATGGTTCATAGCCACAGCACAGGCCACGGAGCCGCCATAGCCCGGCGCGTACGCGAGCTGTTCATGGACGTGATGCGTTATTTCTTCGCCGGCGGTGTTGGCCCTCATCCCCTGCGTTACGTCATCGAGATGGATCGGCGATACTTCCTGCTTCAATTCAGTGGCGCTGAGCCCGGATTCGTGGCCCTGGACAGCAACGAAGCACTGATGGCGTATCTGTCCAAACCGCAGGAATCCTACGTGCCAGTGGTGTTTGACCAATACGCCTTGCTGGATGACCTGCCATTACGCGCCGTGTGCCATGCCAGCGAGCCGGATAACATTCAGGTGTTCTACCGGGTCACAGGAGAGACCGCGAAGGTGTGGGTCGTGGATGAACTGGGATCGGTGTTCTGCTGGCAGCAGGGTTACACCAATCGTCGCTTCCTGCTGGTGCCCTTGCTGCGATTCCTGGAGAACCTGATTGAACGCCGGCAGTTGCGACAACTGGACGCCGTGACCGATGTTGCAGGTGTCCAGTGCTATGAGATGGTGCTTCGCGACAGTCAGTGGCGTGCGGAGAGGCGGCCGGACGCCGACAGCAACGTGCGCCTGCCCGGGCTGGATGTACAGGCCATCGGTATTCAGGAGGGTGACTCTCAGGTGCGTTTCGATATTTTCTGTGGCGACCAGGAATTTACCGTCCAGGAGTATGGAGACCAGCTGATACCCGCGGTGGCCCACTATATTCGCTCGCTCCGCCAAAGTGACGAGCGCTACCCGGTCTACCTGACGGATGTTCACCTACCCCATGACCTGGATCCACAGATATACCAGCAGCATATCCAGACCATCCAGTATCTCTACTACCGTACCGAGTTGGAAGATTTGCTGAACCGGCATCTGTAGTATCCGGAATCGTGGGTGGTAGCATCTCGCCGGGCGCGGCCTCACTCAGGTATACTGCGTGCATACAGACAACGGGGGCAGCTACCCATGAAGCCAGGACAGACACTTACGTTCCTGCTGGTGATGGTCGTGTTTCTGGTTGGGTGTGGCCAGAAGGGGCCGTTGTATCGTCAGGCACCTGCCAGTGACGATGCCGCAACCGAGCAGGCCGCACCCAGTCAGAAATCCAGCGAACACGACAGCAGCGAACCGGCTGAAGACCACTAGGTTCGGCAGGCTGCCCCGATAACAGGCTCAGGAAATCCATGGATCACTTCAATTACCGCAGCGGTGAATTGTTCGCTGAGAACGTGGCGGTTGAGGACATTGCCCGGCGTTTTGGTACGCCAGCCTATGTCTATTCCCGCGCCACCCTCGAGCGCCATTACCGCGCCTATGATGATGCGCTTGCCGGTCGGCCACACCTGGTGTGCTACGCCGTCAAGGCCAACAGTAATATCGCCGTGCTGAACGTGTTGGCAAGGCTCGGCGCCGGTTTTGATATTGTGTCTGCCGGAGAACTGGAGCGGGTGATCCGTGCTGGCGGGGATCCTGCGAAAACCGTCTTTTCCGGGGTCGGCAAACAGCGCTGGGAAATGCGCCGCGCCCTCGAGGCCGGTGTTCGCTGTTTCAATGTGGAGTCCGACACCGAACTGGATCGCCTGAACGAAGTGGCGGGTGAGCTCGGTGTCAGGGCGCCGGTTTCCCTGCGTGTGAACCCAGACGTGGACGCCGGTACCCATCCCTATATCTCCTGTCTCTTATACACATCTCCGAGCCCACGAGA
>CAJXPR010000160.1 GCA_913058135.1 uncultured Gammaproteobacteria bacterium | reverse complement strand
CTGCCTGTCTCGTGGGCTCGGAGATGTGTATAAGAGACAGCCTGTCGGCAACGCAGAAGCCGATCGAGCTGGTGGCTAGCTATCTGACCGGCGCTGGCTCTTTATCCGGCGCAGCCGCTTTATCCGGCGCAGCCGCTTTACCCGGTGCGGCCGCTGCGGATAACTGCGTCATTGTTGACAGTGGTCACAACCGCAAGCGGGATATCCGTATCGAGGTGCCGTCATCGCCGCTGACCGCGCTGATGAGCAATGATGTGTGGGGGGAGCTTTACGAGCGCCTGGTGGAACTGATCAACAGCCATCAGACCACGCTGGTGTTTGTGAACACTCGCCGACTGTCCGAGCGGCTGGCGCTGGCGCTGTCCGAGCGTCTGCAAGCAGACAACCTGGCGGGAGACGAAGCCGTAAAGCTGGTCAGTTCCCACCACGGCAGCATGAGCAAGGAACACCGCCTGCGCGCCGAGCAGCAGCTCAAGGCCGGCAAGTTGAAAGTCCTGGTGGCTACTGCTTCCATGGAACTGGGTATTGATATTGGTGCGGTAGACCTGGTCGTGCAGTTCGCCTCGCCCAAAAGCATCGCCACCTTCCTGCAGCGCGTGGGCCGAAGTGGTCACTCGGTGGGCGGCACACCCAAGGGTATTCTGTTTCCGCTGACACGCGACGATCTGGCTGAGTGCACCGCACTGGTGGACAGCATTCACCGCGGCGAACTCGACAAAATCCTGATGCCCGAAGCGCCGCTGGATATCCTGTCGCAGCAGCTGGTAGCCGAACTTGCCGCCCGTCAGGATGAAGACGTAGCCCCACAGCCACTGGACGAGCTGTTTGCCCTGATGACCCGGGCCTGGCCCTATCGCAACCTTGAGCGTAGCGTCTTTGACAGCCTGATACAGATGCTGGGTGACGGTTACTCGACCCGGCTGGGCCGACGCGGCGCCTGGCTGCATCTGGATCGTATCAATCAGCGCGCCAGTGCCCGTCGCGGGGCGCGGCTGACGGCACTGACCAATGGCGGCGCAATTCCCGACATGTTTGACTACCAGGTCGTGCTGGACCCCGACGACACCGTGGTCGGTAATCTCAACGAGGATTTTGCGCTGGAAACGTTGCCGGGCGATATCTTCACGCTGGGTTCGCACAGCTGGCAGATGATGGGCGTGGACGGCCTCAAGGTGCGGGTGCGTGATGCGCATGGCCAGAAGCCCACCGTGCCGTTCTGGTTCGGTGAGGCGGCCGGGCGCACGGTCGAGCTGTCATCATCGGTGTCCCGGCTGCGGGAAACCATTGACGATTACCTGACTGACGAAGGGCGTGACCAGGCCGTGTTATGGCTGACCGGCGAGTTGGGGTTGCCGCAGGCCGCTGCCACGCAACTGGTGGATTATCTGCAGGCCGGACGTAACGCCCTGCAGGTGATGCCCACGCAACACAATATCGTCATGGAGCGCTTTTTTGACGAGGTCGGTGACATGCATCTGGTGATACATGCCCCCTTCGGTAGTCGCCTGAACAAGGCCTGGGGACTGGCGCTGCGCAAACGTTTCTGCCGCACCTTCAATTTTGAACTGCAGGCCGCCGCCAACGAAGACAGTATCGTGATCTCGCTGGGGTCAGTGCACAGCTTTGCGCTGGAAGAGGTGTTTGCCTACCTGCACAGCAATACCGTGACCGATGTGCTGACGCAGGCACTGCTGGATTCACCCATGTTTGAAGTGCGCTGGCGCTGGAACGCGACCCGCTCACTGGCCATTCAGCGCAACCGCGCCGGCAAGCGCGTGCCGCCCCAGTTTCAGCGCATGGATGCTGAGGATCTGGTGGCGCAGGTGTTTCCCGATCAGCTGGCCTGCCAGGAAAATATCACCGGCAAGCGCGAAATCCCCCACCATCCGCTGGTGCAGCAGACCATTCATGACTGCCTGACCGAGGCCATGGACATAGATGGGCTGCTGGAGCTGCTGCGCGCATTCGAGGACAAATCGCTGAATCTGGTGGCGTTGGACCTGCGTGAGCCCTCACCGTTCGCCCAGGAAATCATCAACGCCCGACCCTATGCCTTCCTGGACGATGCACCGTTTGAGGAGCGTCGCACCAACGCCATCCGCAACCGCAGCTGGACTGATCCCGCCGAAACCGATGCCTACAGCCGGCTCGATGAAGCCGCCATCAAGCGGGTGCGCGAGGAAGCCTGGCCGCTGATGCGTGATGTAGAGGAAATGCATGACGCGTTGTATTGTGCCGGCTTCTTTGCCGCCACTGAGTTGACGGAACCACGCCATGTCGCCCTGTTTGACAAACTGGTTGCGCAGGGCAGGGCATGCCGACTGCCCGCGAGCGGTCATTGTCTGAGTGCGGAGATGATGCCGGTGTTTCGGGCGCTGTATCCTGATGCGGTGTTTGAGCCGGCTATTGCATTGCCGCCTGCACTGAACGACGCCGTGCCCGATGCCGACGAAGCGGCGCAGATTCTGGTTCGGCGCCGGCTGGATGTGTCGGGTCCGGTCTGTGTTGCCGATCTGCAATCACAGACCGGGCTGACTCGCAGTCAGCTTGATCAGGCCCTGCTGAAACTGGAAGCCGAAGGGTTTGCCTTCCGCGGCCGGTTCAGCCCGGACAGCCTTGGGCGCAGCGACGATGATTCCCTGCAGTGGTGTGAGCGACGGTTGCTGCAACGCATCCACCGCTACACGCTGGACAGTCACCGCGATGCGATCAGGCCGGTGTCGCTACAGGCCTATACCCGTTACCTGTTTGAACATCACGAGATCCGCCTGCAGACGCTGAACCCGCGCCCAGTGCCGTTACCATCCATGGCCGAAGGTCAGGCGCTGCTGGAGCGCACGCTGGAGCGGCTTGATGGCATGGCGGCGCCAGCGGCGGCCTGGGAAGGCGAAATTATCCCCGCGCGACTGGGCATGTACGATCCGTCCTGGCTGGACATGCTGTGTATCAGCGGCCGCCTGGTGTGGGGCCGTTATACCCCGCCAGCGCAATTGACAGCCGTGCGCTCGGGCACAAGGCGCAGCGCCGGACCCATCAAGGCAACGCCGATGACGGTATGCTCACGCCAGACCATGGATATCTGGCAGACGCTGTCGGCGCCGGCGACATTGAGTCAACCGTCGCTGACAGCGCCCGCGCAGAAAGCCCTGGACATGCTGCAGCAACGCGGCGCCAGTTTTTTTGCCGACATCAAACAGCACACCGGACTGTTGCCTGCGCAACTGGAGCAGGCGATGGCAGAACTGGTCGCCAATGGTCTGCTCACCAGCGACAGTTTCACCGGCCTGCGTGCCCTGCTGACGCCGGAGTCGCGCAAGCCTTCCAGTCGTGGCGGCACTCGCCAGCGCGGTCGGCGCGGCGGTTTCAGTATCGAGGAAGCCGGACGCTGGTCACTGATTCCCGCTGTAGACCCGACACAGTCCCTGGACAATGAGGCGCTAGAAGAACTGGTGATGATTTACCTGCGCCGCTGGGGGGTAGTCAGCCGTCAGATCATCCTGCGCGAGTCCTGCGCCCCGGCCTGGCGTGACCTGTTGCCGGTGCTGCGCCGTTTTGAGCTACGTGGCACCTTACGCGGGGGCCGCTTTATTGAAGGTCTGGGCGGCGAACAATTTGCGTTGCCGGAAACCATCGCCCCGCTGCGCGCCAAAAGTAAAAACGAAGCAGGCACTGACTACGGAGATTCGCAATACTGCAGTCTGGCGGCCACTGATCCGGTCAACAATCTGCCGCTGTTTCTGCCCGACGTGAAGCTGGCGCGCACCAACCGCAACCGGGTGCTGTACCGGGATGGCATTCCATTGGCGGTGCTCGATGGGGATGCCGTGCGCTTTTTGCGCGAGGTGCCGACGCAATATCAGTGGGCATTGGAACAACTGCTGCGCCGAAACGAGGTTAATCCCCGCCTGCGCAGCTATCTGGCGTGAGAAACGTCCTCAGGTCCGGTGATGCTTCGTTAAAGTCAGGCGCCAGAATGCTCATTTACTATTAGTAAACTCCGCTTCTGTCGCCTGACTTTGCCTCGCCTGACCGGCCCTGAGAACGTTTCTGGAAGATGAGCGAGTTTTGAGGAAGTCGCTGATTTTCACGGTAGAAGAGCAAAATGCTCTTTCACAGGTTGGCGGTTGAAAGACGTATGGTCGTGGTGGTGCGGTGTGGGTACACTGTTTTGAATCTTTGATATAGAGGAAGGAAAACAATAATGAAAATGTTGCCTCAACTCGGTTTTGTGCTGCTGTTGCCGTTTCTGATGCTTGCCAGTGTGGCGCAGGCTGCTGATGCACCGCCGGCGATTGCGGATGTCGTTGCCGGCGCGGAGCGACAGGACGGTTATTTTGATTTTTATTACCAGCCCAACACCGGCCAGATACTGCTTGAAGTTGACCGCTGGGATGAGGAGTTCCTGTATACCAGCGCGCTGGCCACTGGCGTCGGCTCCAACGACATCGGCCTGGATCGAGGTCAGTTGGGTGGTAGCCGCGTAGTGAAGTTCGAGCGCCATGGCAACAAGGTGTTCCTCAAACACATCAATCTGGACTATCGCGCGGATTCGGACAGTGCAGCGGAGCGACTGTCGGTGCAGGAAGCGTTTGCTGAGTCCATCCTGGCGGGTTTTGATGTTGAGGCAGTTGATGGCGACAGCGTACTGATCGACCTGACCGACTTCCTGCTCAGCGATGTGCACGGGGTGGCCACTACTTTGGCGCGCAGCCAGCAGGGCAGCTATAACCTGGATAGACAGCGCTCGGCGGTTTACATGGATCGCACCCGCAATTTTCCATTGAATTCGGAGTTCGAAGCGCAGCTGACCTTTGCCGGCACCCAGCCCGGCGCGCTGGTGCGTTCGGTGACGCCGTCACCGGGCAGCGTCACCGTGCGTCAGCATCATTCCTTTGTGCAACTGCCGGAGCCAGGCTACCAGCCCCGGGCCTTTCATCCGGAATCAGGCTTCTGGTCGCGCAGCTACGAAGATTTTGCCGCACCGATTAACGAAGACATGACCCGGCGCTTCATTTCGCGGCACCGACTGGAGAAACGCAACCCGCAGGCGGCGCGCAGCGAAGCGGTGGAACCTATCATTTATTATCTGGACGCCGGTGTGCCGGAACCGGTGCGCAGTGCGTTACTTGACGGCGCGCGCTGGTGGAATGAAGCCTTCGAGGCCATCGGCTTCGAAAACGCGTTTCAGGTGGAGATTTTGCCGGAAGATGCTGACCCCATGGATATCCGTTACAACGTGATCCAGTGGGTGCATCGCTCGACCCGCGGCTGGTCATACGGGTCAAGCGTCACGGATCCAAGAACCGGTGAGATTATCAAGGGAAAGGTCACACTGGGTTCCCTGCGTGTGCGGCAGGACTATCGCATTGCGCAGTCGCTGATTGGTCTGGCGCAGGAAGGTTCTGACGAAGCCATCCAGGAACTGGCGCTGTCGCGTATTCGCCAGTTATCCGCACACGAGGTCGGTCACACGCTGGGTATTGCCCACAACTTTGCTGCCAGTGTGAACGCCCGTGCTTCCGTCATGGACTATCCGCACCCGGCGCTGGAGATCAGTGATGCCGGGGTGCTGGATGCGCTCAATGCCTACGATGTGGGTCTGGGACAGTGGGATTTCCAGACCATTAAATACGGTTATGCCTGTCTCTTATACACATCTCCGAGCCCACGAGACAGGCAGAAATCT
>CAJXPR010000159.1 GCA_913058135.1 uncultured Gammaproteobacteria bacterium | reverse complement strand
TCTACACAGAGTAGATCGTCGGCAGCGTCAGATGTGTATAAGAGACAGATTCCGGAGCGACCCTACAAACAGTCACATTGAAAACAGGCAGAACCCGGTATGACGTACGAAAGAGCGAATATCCGCGACATGGCGGGCTACACCTGGGGCGAGCAACCTTCGCAACAGCAGGTGATCAAACTCAATACCAATGAAAACCCCTATCCGGCGACTGCATCGGTCGCGGAGGCGCTGAAAAAATTGCGCGTGGATGAGTTGCGTCGTTATCCGCAACCATTCGCCGATAGTTTCCGGGATGTAGCCGCAGCAACCCACGGCGTGTCGCGAGACAATATCATGGCGACCAACGGTGGCGACGAATTGCTGCGTCTGGCTATTACCACGTTTGTGGATGTCGGCCAGACTCTGGGTATGGCCGAGCCCAGCTATTCGCTATACCCGGTGCTGGCGGCCGTGCAGGACTGCCGCGTGAGTCGGGTCAACCTCAATGAAGACTGGTCGCTTCCGGGTGATTTTGCATCCCGGTTAAACGCCGTGAATGCCAGATTGGCTTTTGTCGTCAATCCGCACGCGCCGACCGGTCAATTGTTGCCGGTATCGCGATTGCGTGATATCGCAGCAGAGTTCAATGGCGTGCTGGTCATTGATGAAGCCTATGTTGATTTCGTTGATCCGGGATGCCGATACGATGCCATACCCTTGATCCGGGAATTCGATAATGTGATGCTTCTGCGAACCATGAGCAAAGGCTACTCCCTCGCCGGGCTGCGGTTTGCCTACGGCATTGCGTCAGCTTCCTTGCTGGCACCGATGCTGTATAAAACCCGGGACAGCTACAATACCGATGCGCTATCGCAGCACCTGGCTACAGCAGCATTGGCGGCCAGGGACGAAGCAGCGGTGAACTGGCAAAAGGTCCGTGACGAGCGCACTCGCCTCACCGCAGCCTTGTCCGCCATGGGGTTTGGCGTTGTACCCAGCCAGAGCAATTTTGTATTGGCGACTGTGCCGGGCGATCCCATGGCATCGCAGGCGGTGCTGGACAGGCTGGCGTTGACTCTGTACCAGGGGTTAAAAGAAGACGGCATTCTGATACGCTATTTTGACCAGCCACGATTACGTGACAAACTCAGGATCACGGTGGGCACAGCACAGGAGAACACCGTATTGCTGCAACGCCTGCAGTCAAGGCTGGAACAGGCGCAGCAACACTCTGGAGACGTGACCCGAGCCTGATCCCTTCAGGTCTGGCATTGAGGCGACAAGCATGTGTGCAGATCTGTTTGACCAACCGGAAGGCGCTCAACAACGCACGCACTATTGTCCGCGTTGTCGCAACCCCATGCGCCGTATAGTCGGCAAGATGGGGCCGTTCTGGGGCTGCACGACATACCCTGTGTGCGACAAAAAACTTTACGACCTGGACGGAAAGCCGTCAGATACACCTGATGAGCGTTATCGTTGCCCGGTCTGCACCCGACCGCTGGTGCGCGCGGAGGCGAAACACGGCGATGACATTGGTGCGGGTAAGGTTAAAAGCGATTATTGGTACTGTACCGGATACAATAAGGGCTGCAAAGTGACACTGCCCGACGACCAGGGCAAGCCGGCTGACGCCTGGCGTTGCCCGCGTTGCGGCCATCTGCTCAAACAGCGGCGGGGGAAGAACGGCGCTTTCTGGGGCTGCAGTCAGTATCCTCTATGTACAGCAAGTTTCAGCGACATGGGCGGTAAGCCCAAAGGACCTGGTTTTGAGTAAATCCCGATTCAGAGTTTCCCGGCGCAACCGGGCAGTGATTGGCGGCCTGATCATTGCGTTGGGTTCAATTTATGCGCTGGCGGTATCCTACAACATCCCGCGAGCCGAACTTTTGTGGTTTCTGGTCGGCAGTGCTCTGGTATTGCTGGCGGCCATGCTGGCCGCCCTGTGTCTGGTGCTGGCGGTCAAGGCACTGGGTATGATGTGGCGCAAGCTTCTATCGGGCAGCAAATCGCAGGACAGGGATCGCGATTGAAGCAACATTTCAAGAGGCTATCGCCGGAGGCGCGACATCGAAAGCGTCGATCCGCCACTGGCCCTGCTGCCGGACCAGGTCAACGCGTATGGTTGCGGTCTCCGCTTCAAATCGGGCGCGCATGTTGTAGGTAGCACGGGCGGTCCCGCCCAGTTGCCACCAGGCAGGCATGTCGAGCTCATAGCGAATATCATGAATTTCCTGGAGCGTACCCAGTCGACGGCCTATAGGCGTATAGCGCCGTTGTGTTGCCTCGGCCGTTTCACGTGCCAGCAACGCTTCGCTGGCAAATTCGCGGACAGTTTGTACATCCCAGTCGACTAGCAATCTGGTGGTGGCTGACATCGCCAGACCGCTGCTTTGTTCCACGGCCAGATTGCGCTGGTAATAGCCGTGTGCAAACAGGCCTGCGAGACCCAGGCTGACGGTAACAGCGATGATGACCAGAGCGTGTTTCATGAGTGTGTCGATGTCCAATTCTGACCTGCGACTGAGGAGGGGTATTATAGGCGAAAAAATCCCTGAAAAAACATAGGGAAAAGGGCATCAATTGCAGTCGCCTGTGAAAAGCGATGGGTTTTATGCACATCGATGTCAGCACTGTCAATCAATTGTGTCAAAGTTTGCAAATTTTCGAATTACCGCTTAGAAATATGCTAACTACTTGAAAATATAGATAAAAAAAATTGGTTAAATTTTGATCAAGTTAAGTCAAACTACCATTTTACTAGTGGTTTGGGCTTTTCTTCGCAAGTTATCACCAGACTTATCCACAGATTCTGTGGACAACATCCCGAGGTAAAAACCAACACATACCCGGCAGGTCGTCAACCGTCCGTTTCGGTTTTTTTTGCGTAAGTCGGCAGGGCGAGGCGCATTAGCCTCGAAGTGAGAAGGGATGACCCGTTTCAGGTCTTGAAATGTTACCGCTGTGCCCATATATAGTGGTTTGTCATCAAGGCAGGCACCGGATTTCCACTGGTGAAATCCTGGCGCAAGTGCTATCGTACCAATACCAGCTTTTTCGTGGGTCTTACGCATCATGGTTGAACTCTCCGGCAATATTCCCTTTCTCTGGCGCCTCAGTGCAGAATCAAGTGAAGGTTTCTGTATGGTGTCCATGGTTGTGCCCTTCGAGTCCGAAGACGATCACAACGACCTGACCATCGAAACCAGCGTGGTCAGTTTTTCGTCCGACAGTACCCGTTCCGAACGAGAAGAAATGCTGGAATGGAACCAGGATGACATGAATCTTTTCCTGAAGCTGGTCACCTGCCAGCAGCAAGGGGAGACTGCGCCGGTCGCCGAGTCCGTGCGAGTCGATCTGACTGATCCGGAAATTATCGAGATCATCCACGTCGTGGCCGCAGCCGGGTTCGGGACAGCCTATTCATCCTACGGCATGCTCAACAACTCGGTAGGACGTTATCCCCCCCAGGCGTGTGATATTGGCAGCTTCGCTTCCCTGAATACCGTTGATGGCTTCAAGCGCTGTGTGGTGGTGGACATGGACGGAGAAGATGTAGTCTGTGTGCTGCTTGAAGAAGTTGATGTCGTGTCGGTGGGCGAGTATGACAAACTGGTGCGACACGACCTGCTGATGGTCAAGCAAACCGACCTGTTACACCCCGATTTTGCCGGCGGAATTGTCCGTCCACCGCACGCGACTCTGCACTGACCGCAGGCGGCCGATTTTCGCGCTTGTCTCGTTAACCGTTTTGCTGTTAAGTTGGGCTGCGATGTCCAGAACAACAAGACGGGGAACTCTGTGTCAAAGCTTTTTATACCTGCCTGGTTTGTTGCCCTCATTACGACGTTGATCGTTGCCTGTTCTCCTGCAAACGAGTCTGGCCTGGCGGGCGATAATCAGCCTCCGGCAGACCCCGGTCCGCCGGTGTACGGTGGTCAACTGCGGGTGGCGCTGGAGGGAGAAACCAATAACTGGCTGCCCGGTCGCGGCAATCACGTGGCGCCGGCAGCGCTGACCGTTGCCATGGCACTGTTCGATCCCCTTGTGAAACTTGACCACGAAGGGCGCTTCCGGCCGTTCCTTGCCGAATCCATAACCCCTAATGATACCTTTGATGAGTGGACCCTGCGCCTGCGTCCCGGCGTAGTATTTCATGACAGTACACCGTTGGATGCAGCCGCCATCAAGTGGAATTTTGATAATCTGCACAAACGCCAGGGTTCTGTGACATTTGGCTCTATCAGGGATATTGACAGGGTAGAAGTCATTGATGACCTTACGGTAGTTTACCACCTGGCTAAAGGCATTGTGCCGTTCCCGGATATGCTGACCCGGGCGGTTGGCTGGCCGGTGTCACCGACAGCAGTTGAGCGACTGGGAGATGATGCCGGTCTGTACCCGGTTGGCACCGGCCCGTTCAAACTGGTGGAGTGGCGTCGTGATGATCGCATGGAGCTGGAACGCAACGACCAATACTGGCAGCAGGGCTTGCCGTATCTGGACGGCATCACCTTTCGGCCTCTGCCTGATGAAGACGCGCGTCTGGCCAGTCTGATCTCTGGCGATATGGATGCGATTCAAACGCTGAGGCAACATATTGTAGCGCGCCTGCGGGGCCTGTCAGATATTCATCTGTATGAGCAGATTGGCAACAGCAGCGGCAGTGCTATCTTTAACGCTCAGGTGCCACCCGTCGATGACTTCCGCGTGCGTCAGGCTCTGGCCTGGGCGCTGGACCCGGAAGCGCTGGTCGAGGTGCTGGGCGGGCGCGGCATTTCTCCGGTACAGACCCAGTATTTTAACGAGACCAGTGTCTGGTACTCGCCCCGGGTTGCTGCCGCCTGGCCACAGTCAGATCAGGCGCGGGCTCGCGAACTGCTTGATGACTACATCAATGACCCGCAGCGTTCCGACGGGCTGGCACCGGGTGAGCCGGTATCAGTGGAGATGATGTGTCTGCCTGAACAAAGCCTGATTGATCTGGCTCAGATGTACCAGGCGTTCTGGTCGGCCGTTGGCGTCAATGTGAGGCTTCGGCAAATAGAGCAGGCTACCCAGATTCAGAGCGTGATCAGCGGTGACTACATGATCAGTTGCTGGCGCACCAGCAACGAGCAGGACCCCTATATCATCCTGAGTAACGACTTTGGTCCGCCGGATGTACAGCCATTGAACTACACCAATTTCACCCACCCGGTCATCGATGAGAACGTGGAGATCCTGCGTCTGGAGCCCGACTTCGATGTTCGTTATGCGGCAGTTGAGGAAATCATGATGCTGCTCACCGAGCAGGTGCCCAATACCTGGACCGGCTCGACACCGGCTGCGGTGGCGGTGCAGCCCAGAGTCCGCAACATCATGGGCTGGACCTTTCCCGATGGCACCCTGGGTGATGGCATGCCGGTGGCGCAGGTCAGCTGGGCGCAGGTGTGGATGCTGGATGATGCTGCCTGGCAGGCGGAACAGGAGGCGGGCGAGTAAGCGTGAGGTTACTGACCAGAAAGCTACCGTGGTTACTCGGCACGCTGTTCGCGGTTTCGTTTTTCACTTTTATGCTGGTCTCCCTGCTGCCCGGTGACCCAGCGGTGATGATTCTGGGGGCAGGCGGGGTCTCGCCTGAGGCAGTGGCTCAGTTGCGTCTGGAGCTGGGTCTGGACCGCCCCCTGCTGATTCGTTATTTCGACTGGTTGGGCAGTGCGCTGAGTGGTGATCTGGGACGCTCTCCAATGACCGGGCAACCGGTCACCGACGCCATCCTCAGTCGCCTGCCGGTGACCATCCAGCTGGGCGTGATGGCGATAGTCATTGCCCTCGTACTGGCCATTCCGCTGGCCATGGTGTCCGCCTATTTTGCTGGCAGCCGTCTTGATCGGAGTATCAGCTGTCTCTTATACACATCTCCGAGCCCACGAGACAGGCAGAAATCTCG
>CAJXPR010000158.1 GCA_913058135.1 uncultured Gammaproteobacteria bacterium | reverse complement strand
AGTAGATCGTCGGCAGCGTCAGAATGTGTATAAGAGACAGCCTTTGGGTACAGAAAAGCTGAGATCGCTGATCAGAGTCTTGTCGTCGAACGATTTGCTCAGGTGGTTGACCTCGATGACCTTGTCACCCAGGCGGGTGCCCGGCGGAATATACAATTCCGTGGTTTCGTTGCGCTTCTGGAACTCCTGCGAATTCATTTCCTCGAAGCGTGCCAGACGGGCCTTGCTCTTGGCCTGCCGGCCCTTGGGGTTATTGCGCACCCACTCCAGTTCGTGGCGGATAGTCTTCTCGCGCGCCGCTTCCTGTTTCTGCTCGGTTTCCAGGCGTTTTTCCTTGTTTTCCAGCCAGTTGGTGTAGTTGCCTTCAAACGGAATGCCGTAACCACGGTCCAGTTCCAGGATCCAGCTGGCGGCGTTGTCCAGGAAGTAGCGATCGTGCGTGATGGCTACCACCGTGCCGGGGAACTCCTTCAGAAAGCGCTCCAGCCAGGCCACACTTTCGGCGTCCAGGTGGTTGGTAGGCTCGTCCAGCAGCAGCATGTCCGGATTGGACAGCAACAGGCGGCAGAGGGCGACCCGGCGCTTTTCACCGCCCGACAGTTTGTTGACGTCAGCATCCCAGGGTGGCAGACGCAGGGCGTCGGCGGCAATTTCCAGCGTGCGCTCCAGATCCCAGCCGTTGGCTGCGTCAATGGCGTTCTGCAGATCACCCTGCTTTTCCAGCAGTTCGTTCATTTCGTCGTCGCTCATGGGCTCGGCAAAGCGGTCGCTGATGGCGTTGAATTCTTCCAGCAGTTTGATGACCTCACCCATGCCTTCCTCAACATTGCCGCGCACGTCCTTGTCGGGGTTTAGCGCCGGTTCCTGCGGCAGGTAACCAACATTGATACCTGTCTGCGCGCGTGCCTCACCGTTATATTCCTTGTCGACACCGGCCATGATGCGCAGCAGCGTGGACTTGCCCGAGCCGTTCAGGCCCAGCACACCGATTTTGGCGCCCGGGAAGAACGACAGCGAGATGTCCTTGAGGATTTCTTTTTTGGGGGGCACAACCTTGCCCACGCGGTGCATGGTGTAAACGAACTGGGCCATAGCTTGGGTACTCTCCGGACTTGAATGTGTTGCCTTGACTGTCGGAAGGCGACACTAACATCGCCTCCTGTTTGATAGAGCGTAGTCTACCATGGAGTGCATGTTGAGGGAGTGGTGCTCGGGGAAGGTCTGT
The DNA here is from genome assembly GCA_913058135.1 of uncultured Gammaproteobacteria bacterium. GTDB lineage: Bacteria > Pseudomonadota > Gammaproteobacteria > Pseudomonadales > Pseudohongiellaceae > Pseudohongiella. The sequence continues at coordinate 4,836 of CAJXPR010000158.1, read as the reverse complement.
ATGCGTGGACATCTGGTCGCACACCCCGTGGGCTGCGCGACCAGAACCATCATGGATGGATGCACGATGGCGTTGTCGTGGGCCGGATTACGCTGGCTATCGAAGACATCAGCGAGACGGATTATCGCGCCGGCAAAAGGCGCAGGCCGGCAATTTCCGACGGGGTGGCCTTCAGGGCGTTGGCAACGCGATCGAAGTAGTCGATTTCAAACTCGCGTACATGGTCGTCAGAATGCAGGACGCGGAGCAGGCACTGCAGAATCAGGGCGCGGTCCTCGTCAGCCAGCTTTCGGGTTGCCTTGCTGAGATACCGATCCAGCGACTGACGCTCGAACAATTCAGATTGCCCGGCTACACGAATGTCCGCTTCGCTGATGTTTTCACCGGTTACTTCAAGTAGTACTGCCTGGATGGCCACGATTTCAGCAGGGTCGACGTTTTTATCAGCGCTGGCAGCACGGGCCAGCACCATCAACAGGACTTCCTTCATCAGTTGCTTTTCGGCTGCTTCCGAGTTCGGGCTCTGGAAAAGGCTGGTCAGTGCCTCAAAATTGATAATACTCATCCTGTTCTGTTCTCCAAGGTGACAGTAAGTGAATGGCCTGGTGCCGCGATAAGCCGCTTAGATTAGGATCACTGTGTACCAATGTCAACGCGCTTACGATAGTCCGGCGACCCTGATTTTGCAGACCAGCCCTTTGTCCCGGGTCATGTAGTCAAGCAGGGCATACTGGAACAGGATCACCCCGTACATCTCCATGCCTTCCTCGACTGGCGTCCACAGGTTGTAGGCCAGCGTATTCAGCTCGTCATTGTACAGATAAGGCTCCGTGTATAACTCCACGCCCACTGCGCCGCCCAGGAAAATCACACCGGACAGGATGAAGATCACGGCCGTGCGCCCCGGCAGGTTGTAAAGAAAGCGCAGTAGCACAAGCGCCAGCACCAGGACCAGCGGCAGGGCATAGACCGCCCATGAGGCCTCGGTTACCGCATTGAGGCTTTCATGCAGTCCAGCCATCTCGTCCATTGACAGCAGCAGGAAGCCCGAGCCCAGTAGCGCCCAGTGCATGCGCCAGCGGTCACGTTGCTGCCACTTGCCGACGGCCAGCAGCAGCGTCATGGCACCCGCCAGCATCAGGTTCGCCGATGAAAACCAGGTCGGGATATTGTTCTCTTCATCCACGTCGAAAAGCTGTCGAATGACCCAGGGGACATCACTGACCAGATAATGATGGAGGGTCAGCCAGACATGGATCAGCAGCAGCAGTCCTGCCAGCAGACTGAGCAGAAAGATGACCGAGTACGGGTTGAGTTTGAGTTCGATCTGATTGATGGGATTACCCTCCGCCTGCCGTTAGCCCACTGCGCTGCGCGCGCCGACATGTTTCTGTTTGTTCTTGTCACGGTACATGCTCGCATCGGCTGCCCCCAGCAGCGCATCCCGGCTGTTGCCGTCGGCCGGAAAAACTGCGGCACCGATGCTGACGCTTATATTGAGCTCTTTTCCGTTCAGGATCATGGGGCCGTCCAGGCGGTGACGCATGCGCTCCAGCATCTGGTTTAGCAGCTCATCGGTGTCTATCTGTCGTGTCAGTATGACGAACTCGTCGCCGCCGAGTCGGCCGGCAAAATCTGATTCGCGGACGGCCCCGCGCAGGCGTGCTGCCAGTTCGGTCAGCACACTGTCACCGGCGCTGTGGCCGAACCGATCGTTAACCTGCTTGAAATTATTGATATCCAGCATGATCAGCGCAAAACGGTCGCCGCTACGCTGTGCCTCTTTCAGGGTCTGCCCGACCCTTTCATCCACCCAGCGCCGATTGGGCAGACTGGTGAGTGAATCCTCCCGGGCAAGCAACATCTCCTGCTGCCGGGAGCGGAAGTAGCAGGCCACGCTCAGGCCAAATATCCAGGCAACATGGAAATTGGCGCCGGCAAACAGGTACCACTGATTGACCGGTGAACTCTCTCTGGTGACTGCCAGTTCGTCGCCGCTTAGCGTCAGCGTCAGCCGCCAGGCGACCGTCAGGCCGATCAGCACACTGGCAGTGGCGGCCAGCAGGTTGGCCTGCAATTCATCCCGATTGGCTGTGCGCCAGATCAATACCACGCCAGCGAGCAGCTGAAGCGTCATGGTAATGCCATAATGAAGGGTGGAATGGGCAACGGGATCCAGCCGGGTCACCCAGGTGGCAATGATGAAAACGGGGATCAGTGCCAGGAAGAATTGCCCGCGCCGCCGGGACGCGTACCCGCGAAACCGCAGGGCGCCTTCCAGTACCAGCATATTGGCAGCCAGGCTGGTGATGGTGCTGAGGAAGGGGCCCCAGCCTTCGGACCAGTTGTACTGGGCATTGAGCAGAGTGGCGACCGCTGAGGCGATGTTCAGGAACGTACCCATCATCCAGTACAGCACGCCCGGCATGTTCCGGTTGATGCGCCAGATCAGGAGCATCACGATGAACGAGGTGATCGCCAGGGTGATGAACATCAGTACCAGGGTGGCAGTATCGAGCTGCAAAGCCATCACGCGGCGTTCCCGTGCTTACATGAAAGAGCCTAAAGGTATCCTCAAGGGCGTGGATTGTCCAGATTACGCAACTTCCGGATGCTGAAGGCCGCGACATCATGTAAAATATGGCCTCATTGAAATTTCCAGCCATGGGGAACTGCATGTTTAGCACCAGCATGACCATCAAAGACTTCGATCCCGAATTGCAGGCCGCTATTGAAGGCGAGCGCCAGCGTCAGGAAGAGCATATCGAACTGATTGCCTCGGAAAACTACACCAGCCCGCGTGTCATGGAAGCGCAGGGCAGTGTACTGACCAACAAGTACGCCGAAGGGTATCCGGGCAAGCGTTATTATGGCGGTTGCGAGTTTGTTGATGATGTCGAGACGCTGGCCATTGACCGTGCCAAAGAGCTGTTTGGCGCCGATTATGCCAACGTCCAGCCGCATTCCGGTTCCCAGGCCAATGCCGCCGTCTACATGGCCCTGCTGAAGCCGGGCGACACCGTGCTGGGCATGAGCCTGGCGCACGGTGGTCATCTGACGCATGGTGCCAGTGTCAGCTTTTCCGGCCGCATTTACAACGCCGTGCAGTACGGTATCAAGGATGACACCGGCGAAATCGACTACGAGCAGGTTGAAGCGCTGGCGCTGGAACACAAACCGAAAATGATCGTGGCGGGCTTTTCCGCGTATTCGCGCATTATTGACTGGATGCGCTTTCGCGAGATCGCAGACAAAGTGGGTGCCTACCTGCTGGTCGACATGGCGCATATCGCCGGCCTGGTTGCGGCCGGTGTGTATCCCAGCCCGGTGAAGATTGCTGATGTTACCACCACCACGACCCATAAAACCCTGGGCGGCCCACGTGGCGGTATCATCCTGGCCAAGTCCAACCCGGATCTGGAGAAGAAACTCAATTTTGCCGTGTTCCCGGAAAGTCAGGGTGGACCATTGATGCATGTCATCGCCGCCAAGGCCGTGTGCTTCAAGGAAGCCATGACCAAGGAATTCAAGGCATACCAGAAGCAGGTGGTCAAAAACGCGCAGACCATGGCCGACGGCTTCATCAAGCGTGGCTTTGAAGTGGTTTCCGGTGGCACTGACGATCACCTGTTCCTGCTCAGCCTGGTCAAGCAGGACATTACCGGCAAGGATGCAGATGCAGCGCTGGGCCGCGCTTATATCACCGTCAACAAGAACGCGGTGCCCAACGATCCGCGTCCGCCCTTTGTGACCAGTGGCCTGCGTATCGGTTCACCGGCGGTGACCCGTCGTGGCTTTGGTGAAAAAGAAGTCGCTGAACTGACGGAGTGGATGTGCGATATTCTGGACGACATCAACAATGAAGCCGTCATCGATGCGGTGCGCGAAAAAGTCAAAACGTTATGCGCCCGCTTTCCCGTGTACAAGAGCGCGTAACTGAGCGCTACAGAGACGCCTGACCATGCATTGTCCTTTTTGTGGCGCGCTGGATACCAAGGTGATTGATTCGCGGCTGGTCGCTGAAGGCGACCAGGTGCGACGACGTCGTGAATGCATAACCTGTGCGGAGCGCTTTACGACCTACGAAACCGCCGAACTGGTAATGCCTCGCATCATCAAGCAGAACGGCAACCGCGAGTCATTTGACGAGCGCAAGTTGTATTCCGGCCTGATGAAGGCGCTGGAAAAGCGCCCGGTCAGTATCGAGGACGTGGAGTCCGCAGTGAATCGCATCAAACATTTCATCCGCGGTACCGGCGAGCGCGAAGTGCCTTCCCGTGTGCTGGGTGAACAGGTCATGCGTGAGTTGCGCCAGCTGGACGAGGTCGCTTTTGTCAGATTTGCGTCGGTGTACCGCAGCTTCAAGGATCTGAATGAGTTCCGCGCGGAAATTGACCGGCTGTCCAACGAATAACCGGGCCAACGGAAAGCCGCGAACCATCTGCCTGACTGAACTTCCGGTTTGCCAGTCCATCGGAGACCCATACTCTTGACCACAGAGCAATACATGCAGCGAGCCATAACGCTGGCGCAGTCCGTGCTCAGTGCCGGCCCCAATCCGCGCGTCGGCTGTGTTGTCGTGCGTGACGGCGAGATCGTCGGTGAAGGGTTCCACGAAAAGCCGGGCGAGCCGCATGCCGAGGCCATTGCCTTGCGTGAAGCCGGTGAGCGGGCACGCGGTGCGACGGCCTATGTCTCCCTGGAGCCCTGCGCGCATATGGGCAGAACGCCACCGTGTTCAGAGGCGCTGATTCAGGCCGGTGTTGCCGAAGTGGTGTATGCCGGCACCTGTCTCTTATACACATCTCCGAGCCCACGAGACAGGCAGAAATCTCG
>CAJXPR010000157.1 GCA_913058135.1 uncultured Gammaproteobacteria bacterium | reverse complement strand
TGGGCTCGGAGATGTGTATAAGAGACAGATATTTACCAGCATGAGCTGTGTGGTTTCCGGATTGACGCGTCCATTAGGTTTTTCTGCATGTATCTTCCCTTACGTCCGCTCCCTCACACTTATTACCGACGGGGGATAGACCACCGCAAGCGTCTGATGCTAATCTGTGGGAACGGAGTCGCATGCTTTACGACCAGACTTTACCCTGAATTGGGAGAGTTTGCACACCGGACACAAGGATCTGTGTGGAAAGCCTCTTTACTGCCTGTATCAGGAAGTCACCCAGGTTATTGCGCGGCTGCGCGACAGACACACGGTATTGCCAAAGGATCTGGCATCAGTTTCGACCCTTTGGTTATGCTTTCGTTAACCTGCATATAAAGTGGTCGACATGGAACTTTCTGAACGTTTAACGCGTCAGCTCAAGGATGACAATGCAACATGGCTGGTAACCGGTGCTGCCGGTTTTATTGGCTCACATCTCACACAACAGCTTCTCATGCTGGGGCAGAACGTTGTAGCCCTGGACAATTTCCTCACCGGTCACCGGAGCAATCTGGATGACGTGCGGCGCCAGGTGGGCGAAGCGGCGGCTGCGCGGCTGCGATTCATCGAAGGCGACATACGGTCTCCGGAGGATTGCCGGCAGGCCGTACAGGGCGTCGATTTTGTCTTGCATCAGGCCGCACTGGGCAGCGTGCCCCGCTCGCTGGAAGAGCCGCTGCTAACAAATGCCGTGAACGTCGACGGATTCCTGAATATGCTGATCGCGGCCCGGGATGCGGGCGTGAAACGATTTGTCTATGCAGCCTCGTCTTCTACGTATGGCGATCATCCAGACCTGCCCAAGGTAGAAGATGTGATCGGCAAACCGCTGTCGCCCTATGCGGTCACCAAGTACGTCGACGAGCTTTACGGCGACGTGTTCAGCCAGGCCTATGGACTTGAGGTCATCGGCTTGCGTTACTTCAACGTGTTCGGCCCGCGCCAGGATCCTGACGGCGCCTACGCAGCCGTCATACCGCGCTGGTTCAACGACTGCCTGCAGGGCAGGCCTTGCCAGATCAACGGAGACGGCGAGACCTCCAGGGATTTTTGTTATATCGATAACGTGGTGCTGGCCAATCTGTTGGCGGCGACCACAGACAACCCGGACGCGGTCAATCAGGTGTACAACGTCGCGCTTGGTGCTCGTACCACACTGAATGAACTGTATGACCACATTCGCACGCTGGTGAGCGAGATGCGCCCCGAACTGGATCTGCCGGACCCGGTGTACGGCGAGTTCCGCGCCGGTGATGTGCGTCACTCGCAAGCCGATATCGATAAGGCCAGGCGCCTGCTGGGCTACGAACCGGAGTGTGATGTGGCCACGGGGCTGGCGCACACGGCAGAGTGGTTTGGCTCTCAAGCTGCCACACAGCCACCCTCTCAGTCACCCTCTCTATCAACCTCTCTACCAGTCCAGCAGCAGCTGGCGCAGCATGGGGCGCCCGATCAGCCAGCGGAGCAGGAAACCATTGCCATTGTTGGCCTGGGTTACGTCGGGCTGCCGCTGGCGGTGGCTTTTGGCACCCGCCGGCGCACCATCGGTTTTGACCTTAACAAAAAGAAACTGGTCCAGTACCGCGCAGGTCTTGATCCCACCGGTGAGGTGGGCGCGGAAAAACTGGCGACGGCGAAATATCTGGAATTTACCAGCGATCCCACACAGCTGGCACAAGCATCCATCATCATCATCGTGGTGCCCACCCCGATTGACCACGCCTGGCGCCCCGACCTGCGGCCGCTGGAAAGTGCCTCGCAGACCGTCGGCGAACATCTCCGCCCCGGTACCACGGTGATCTACGAGTCCACGGTGTATCCCGGCTGTACCGAGGAAGTCTGTGTGCCCATACTGGAACGGGCCTCGGGCCTGACCTGGGCTGGCAGAGATACCGAGCAGGGCCGGGCCGCGGCGGCGTCCGGAGAAGGCTTTTTTATTGGTTATTCCCCGGAGCGTATCAACCCCGGCGATACCGTGCATCGTCTGGAGAGCATCACCAAAGTGGTTTCCGGTGATACACCCGAGACCCTCGAGCGGGTCGCCAGGTTGTACGAGTCGGTGGTGGACGCTGGCGTGCACCGCGCCGCCAGTGTCAAGGTTGCCGAGGCAGCAAAAGTCATCGAGAACACGCAGCGCGACCTGAACATTGCGCTGATGAACGAACTGGCGCTGATTTTCAATCGGCTCGATATAGATACCATTGATGTGCTGGAAGCCGCCGGCACCAAATGGAACTTCCTGCCCTTCCGTCCCGGACTGGTTGGTGGCCACTGCATCGGCGTCGACCCCTACTACCTCACCTACAAGGCCGAAAGTGTCGGCTACCATCCACAGGTTGTGCTGGGCGGGCGGCAGACCAACGACAGCATGAGCAAGTTTCTGGCCGAACAGACCGTGAAGCAGCTGGTGCGCAATGGCCACCCGGTGGCGGGCGCCAAGGTGACCGTGCTGGGCCTGACGTTCAAGGAGAACTGCCCCGACCTGCGGAACTCCAAGGTCAGCGATATTGTCCATGAACTTAAAGAGTACTGTTGTGACGTGAGTGTCCATGATCCGCTGGCGGACGCCGAGGAGGCACACGACGAGTACGGCATTGACCTTGTGGTGATGGAAGATCTGACCCCGGCACATGCGGTTCTGCTGGCAGTGCCACATGCCGCCTATCTGGCCCGCAACATTGACCTGGTAAAACCCCTGGTCGCGGAAAATGGTGTCGTCATCGACATCAAGTGCGCGCTGGACAGACAGCAGGTGGCAGCAGCGGGCATCAATCTGTGGCGACTATAGCGGCGTAAATTTATGTATCAGCAATTTTACAATTTCAGCGCTGAACCCTTCCGTCTGAGCCCGGATCATCGCTTTGCGTATTCCCACAAGGGATTTAACAAGGCCTGGGCGTATATGGAGTATGCCTTCACGCGGGCGGAAGGCTTTGTGATGATCACGGGTAAACCGGGTACCGGTAAAACCACGGTGATCGGGGCACTGACAGAGCGACTGTCGAGCTCAGAGGTGACCATTGCCACCCTGGTGTGTACGCAACTGAAAGCCGACGACCTGCTCAAGATGGTAGCCTATGAGTTTGGTATTTCAGTCGATGTGGTAGAAAAAGGCGAGCTGTTGCAGCGCCTGACACAACAGCTGCGAAGATGGCACCGCGATGGTCGGCGCGCGCTTCTCATTGTTGACGAAGCCCAGGACCTGTCAGTGTCGGCCATGGAAGAACTACGTCTGCTAACCAACATACAGGTTGATTCACGACCGTTGTTGCAGATTTTTCTGCTGGGCCAGCCGGAACTGCGGAAACTCATTCTCAGCCGCGGCATGGAGCAGGTGCATCAGCGCATCATTGCCGCCTGTCACATCAAGCCCCTGCGCGAGGACGATACCGAGGCCTACATTCGCCACCGCCTGGGCAGGGTGCACTGGCAGGGAGACCCTGCCATCAGTAAGGCTGTTTATCCGCTGATCTACAAGTTCAGCGGTGGAATTCCCCGGCGCATCAACCTGATCTGCAGCCGTCTTTTGCTGCATTGTGCGGTCGAGGAGTCACATCAGGTCACGGTCGCTGACGCGCGCGAAGTGATAGAGGAATTGCAGAGTGAACATCTGTCTTCCGGGGCCAGTTTTACGGAGGCCGACTTTCAGGCAGACGATGTTTTTGACGATCCGGCTCCCGAGACTGCTGCCGAGACCGACGTCGAGCCGGATGCTGAATCTGACGTCGAACCTGACGCTGAGACCGCCGATGACGATTTGCCGGATGTCAGGCCGTCAATAGACGAAGCGACCGCAGCCCCGGCAGCAGAACCAGCGACCGTTGCTGCCCGGACGTCAACAGCCAACAACAAAGGCAAAGCATCCAGGCACACACGCAAGCCGGTTCATAAAAAACGATCCGGCTCTTCGTGGGTCTCGGTGGTCGTGGTCCTGGTCGCCGTCATCCTGACCGCTTATGCGAAACAGGTGGCCGGCCTCGATGTCACGATTCTGGCTAGTCAGCCTTGTCATTTCCCGGCAGAATGCCCTGTTCCCGCAAAAACTCCACCACCTGTGCGGCAACCTGTTCCGGGGTTTCATTCTCCGTGTTAACAATCAACGCCGGCGCCGCCGGTACTTCGTAAGGCGAATCAATACCGGTGAAATTTTTCAGCTCGCCGCGCCGGGCTTTTTTGTACAGACCTTTCACATCACGTTGCTCGGCCACTTCCAGAGACGTGGCCACGTAAATCTCGTAGAAATGTGTTTCGCCGATAGTCTGTTTGGCCTGAATGCGTTCCGCGCGGAACGGGGAAATGAACGCCGTTAATACCAGCAGGCCGGCATCGACCATCAGTCTGGCCACTTCGGCAACACGGCGGATATTTTCCACCCTGTCGGCATCGGTGAAACCCAGGTCACGGTTCAGGCCGTGACGGACATTATCACCATCCAGCAGATATGAGTGGTGGCCCAGCGCAAACAGTTGTTGCTCAACATGGTTGGCGATCGTTGATTTACCGGCGCCGGACAGGCCGGTAAACCACAGTACGGCCGGCGTCTGGCCCTTCTGCGCAGCGCGCCCGGCCATGTTGACTTCGAAATGCTGCTGGTGAATGTTGTGGGATCGACGCAAGGCATAATGCAACATGCCCGCCCCAACGGTTTGCTGGGTCTGACGATCGATGATGATAAAGCCGCCCATGTCACGGTTGACCTGATAAGGCTCAAACGCAACCGGACGGTCCAGGCTGATATTGCACACACCAATTTCGTTGAGTGCCAGGGATCTGGCGGCCATGTGCTCCATGGTGTTGACGTTCACCCGGTGCTTCAGCGCGGTGATATTTGCATTGACCAGTTGCGCGCCCAGTTTGATGCGATACGGTCGACCCACGTGCATAGGCTGGTCAGCCATCCACACGATCTCGCACTCGAACTGGTCAGCCACTTCAGCAGGTGAATCAGCGGCGGAAATGACATTGCCGCGCGAGACATCCACCTCGTCCTTCAAGGTGATGGTCACACTCTGGCCGGCTACTGCCAGCGGCAGATTGCCGTTCATATTGACCAGTCGCGCGACCGTACTTTCCTGGCCCGACGGCTGGATCCGGACGCGGTCGCCCGGTCTCAGCTGGCCGCTGGCGAGTACGCCGGAGAAGCCCCGAAAGTCGAGGTTCGGGCGGTTCACCCATTGCACCGGCAAGCGCATGGGGAGCCGCTGCAGGTCGGTGCCGTCCACCTCACAGGCTTCCAGGCAGGTTATCAAAGTCGGGCCGTCGTACCATGGCGTATGCGGACTGCGGGAGATGATGTTGTCGCCATTCAGCGCCGACAGCGGAATGGCGGTGATGTCATTGAGGCCCAACCGACCGGCAAAATCACGGTACGCCTGAACTGTCTCCTCAAACCGCGCCTGGTCAAACTCAAGCAGATCCATCTTGTTGACGGCCAGCACCACCTTTTTGATACCCAGCAGATTTATCAGAAACGTGTGCCGCCGGGTTTGTGTCAGAACACCCTTGCGTACGTCCACCAGGATCACAGCCAGATCGGCTGTCGAGGCGCCGGTGACCATGTTCCGGGTGTATTGTTCATGTCCGGGTGTATCCGCGACAATAAATTTACGCTTGTCGGTGGCAAAGAACCGGTAGGCGACGTCAATGGTAATACCCTGTTCACGCTCCGCCGCCAAACCATCTACCAGCAGGGCCAGGTCCATTTTGCCGCCCTGCGTACCCCAGCGCTTCGAGTCAGCCTCGATTGCTGACAGCTGGTCCTCAAACAGCAGTTTCGAGTCGTACAGCAAACGGCCAATCAACGTCGATTTGCCATCGTCAACCGAACCGCAGGTGATAAAGCGCAGCAGGGTTTTTTGTTCGTGTTGCTCGAGATATTCAGCGATATCGTCGGCGATTACATCCGCTACCTGTGTCATCAGAAATAGCCCTCCTGCTTTTTCTTTTCCATTGACGCGGCCTGGTCGTTGTCGATCATACGACCCTGACGTTCCGAAGTACGGGTCAGCAACATTTCCTGAATGATGTCGGCCAGAGTTTCCGCTTCCGATTCCACGGCACCGGACAGTGGATAACCTGTCTCTTATACACATCTGACGCTGCCGACGATCTACTCTGTGTAG
>CAJXPR010000156.1 GCA_913058135.1 uncultured Gammaproteobacteria bacterium | reverse complement strand
AAAACAGGATTTGTAATTTCGGGTATAGTACCATGCCAAAAAATGAGGGACAGCGCACATGAGTCACTATCTGCTAGCAATTGATCAAGGCACTACCAGCAGCCGTGCCATCATTTTTTCGCGCGACGGCAAAGCCGTCAGCTCTGCGCAATATGATTACGAACAACATTATCCCCACGACGGCTGGGTAGAGCATGATCCGGAAGACATCTGGCGAACCTGCCTGCAGAGTTGCCGCGATGCACTGGCTTCGGGTCAGATTGACGCTGCCAGCGTCGCCTCCATCGGTATTACCAATCAGCGGGAAACCACGGTGATCTGGAACCGGAAAACCGGAAAGGCCATTCACCGCGCTATTGTGTGGCAGGACCGACGCACAGCGGGCTATTGTCAGGATATAAAAAACAGACTGGTCCGTGAAGGTCGAAGCCAGTTGATACAGCAGCGCACCGGACTGCTGCCTGACGCTTATTTCTCTGCCAGCAAGATCAATTGGCTACTGACTCACGTTGAAGGTGCCAGAGCGGCTGCCGAGGCAGGCGAACTGGCGTTTGGCACCATTGACAGCTTTTTGCTGTGGCGCCTGTCCAAGGGTAAACGCCATTACACCGATGCCACCAATGCGTCACGCACCATGCTGTTCAATATTCATACCCAGCAATGGGATCCGGAATTGCTGGCCCTGTTCGATATTCCGGCATCCCTGTTGCCGGATGTGCTCGACAGCGCCGCCGACTTTGGTTACTGCGATGACGAATGGTTCGGCCATGCCATCCCTGTAGGAGGCATTGCCGGCGACCAGCAGGCGGCAGCCTTCGGCCAGGCCTGCTTTTCTGCCGGCATGACCAAAAGTACTTATGGTACCGGCTGTTTTCTGTTGATGAATACGGGTAACAAGATCCTGCAGTCCGGTCACAACCTGCTCAGCACAGTGGCCTACCGTCTCAACGGTGAAACCAGTTACGCCATGGAGGGCAGCATCTTCATGGCGGGTGCCACCATGCAATGGTTGCGTGACAAAATGCACTTTTTTGCGGATACGGCGGATTCCGAAGCCATGGCAGCGCAGGCTCAGGAAGGCCTGTCGCTGATGTTTGTGCCCGCTTTCACCGGCCTGGGCGCTCCCTGGTGGGATCCGGATGCGCGCGGCGCCATCTACGGGCTGACGCGTGACACGGGCATTGCGGATATTGTCACAGCCGCCATGATGTCGGTTTGCTACCAGACCAAGGATTTGCAGAAAGCCATGGAATCCGATGGCCTGCGCCCAACCACATTCCGTGTTGATGGCGGCATGGCTGCCAACAATTTTGTGGTACAGAAACTGGCCGATCTGCTTGGCTGTCAGGTGGACAGGCCACAGATTACCGAAACGACCGCACTGGGTGCCGCCTACCTGGCCGGGCTGCAATGCGGCTTCTATTCGACGCTGGATGACATTTCCAGGCTGTGGCAACTTGAGCGATCTTTTGAACCTTCGCAGGATAAGGCCTGGAGAGACAAACACTATGCGCGCTGGCTTGAAGCCGTGCAACGCACACGCAGCGCCGGCGGCAAGCCATCTGCCAGTCAGGAGACATTATCATGACCGGGTTACGTAGGATTCACCTGATCCGCCACGGCGAAACCAACTGGAACCGCGAGCGCCGTGCGCAGGGACAGCAGGAATCTGTGCTCACCGAGACCGGCAGAGCCCAGGCTCAGGCTCTGGCAGCGACCCTGAAGGATCTGGACATTCATGAAGTTTATTGCAGCAGCAGCGTTCGCACCCGCGAGACCGCTGCCATCGCTTTTGCGGAACACGAGCTGCCAATAACATACTGCGACCTGTTGCGCGAGATTCATATGGGTCCCTGGGAGGGCAGGCTGTATGATGAGCTGCGATATGACTACCCTGAGCAGTACGACGCATTCTGGAACAAGCCAGACATTTTTGCGGTCGCAGGCGCAGAAACCATTGCACAGGTTCAACACCGTGCGATGACGCGCGTGAAGCGCATTCTTGATGAGAGCACGTCTGGCAATATAGCCATTGTCAGTCACGGCCTGCTGATCAAGACCATTCTCAGCTTTGTTGAACAAAGACCTTTGGCACGGGTCTGGGAGCCACCGGCCATGCACAACTGTGCCCTGAGTACGATTGAAATCCATGAGGATGGCAATCAACGTATAACGCTTTATGCCAATCAACCCTACCCTATAGTCGCCTGAACAGGTGACCCCGGAGTTTTGCATGAACAATAACAACATAGATTCACCCTACGGATCGACACCTCCCCTCCTGCTGATTCTGACAGCACTGGCAGCACTCGCTGGCCTGGGACTGGCACTGTTTGCCCTGGCCGCACCGGTCGGCGTGTGGACCGGCTGGTGGGACTTCAGACAGGGGTTCTCCATTCTGCGCAGTGCACAACCGTTTGTGCTGTGGATCACGCTGGGTTGCGCCGCCATCACCGTCCTGGTACTGGTACTCGGCCGTCAACGCGGCACGGCTGGCGCCTCTCGCCTGGCGGGCATCGCGGCACTGGCGACAATCGCGGCAGGAATCGCCTGGTATGTTCCGCAATCCTACTTGCCGGGTCAGGGGGCCGATATACCCCCCATCCACGATATCAGCACCGACGTTGTTGATCCCCCGCAGTTTGTTGATGTATTGCCCTTGCGCGGCGACAACAGCAACCCAACGGTCTACGGCACTGGCAACCCCAACATGACGCCTGAGGAGCACGCTGAGCGGCAACGCACTGCCTATCCGGACCTCACCACCCGCATCTATGATGATTCCGCCACAGCGGTATTTGAACGGGCGCTGGCGGCAGTTGACACGCTGGGCTGGGAACTGGTCGCACAAGACCCCGCCGCCGGCCGTATTGAAGCAACCGACACTACGTTCTGGTTCCGCTTCAAGGACGACGTAGTGATCCGTATTGAGGAGACACCTACCGGCACTGTTGTTGATGCGCGCTCTACGTCAAGAGTGGGCCTGAGCGATGTGGGCAAGAACGCTGAGCGCCTGCGTGCGTTTTTTAACGAGATCTGAACATGTCGCACGGTTCATCGTTCCGCAGTTTCCTGACCATGCCAGTTGCCGATAGACGCTCCCGATATCTGGCCGGGTTTGTCGCGGTCAGTGCTGCCTGTCTGGCGTTGTCGCAGCTTGGCAGCTACCTGGTAAACACTCGCATCCCGCTGGGCACCAGTGTCGAAGTCAACGCCGTTCTGCATTTCACCCATATCCGCAATATGGGGGGCGTGTTTGGTCTGGCGCAGGGTCGGGGCTGGGTTTTTGCCGTGTTCAGCGTGCTGCTGATTACGGCGCTGGTCGTCTATCTGTTACGTGGCAGGCAGGTCAGAGTCTATGAGTTTCTGTGCTTCGGATTCATCGCCGGCGGCGGGCTCAGCAACGTACTCGACCGCCTGGTGTATGGGAGTGTCATCGATTTTATCGACATCCGCGGCATTCCGTTCTGGCACTATATTTTTAATACCGCCGACACCTTTGTGCATATCGGGCTTTGGCCGATGCTGTTCATTGGCCTGTTCTGGCATCGGGACTGAGCCATGTTGATGTTGTGACCGGTCAGGCTGCGTAGATTTCCTGCGCGGCTTCGATCGCGGCCTCAGGCTTTACGGCAGCGCCCATGGATTGCAGCGTACTGCCCAATGCCGAGAGGCACAGCAACACATTGGTCTGATTAGCCGCATGTCCCATCAATCCTACGCGCCAAACCTTGCCTGCCAGTGATCCCAGCCCGGCACCTATTTCCAGATTCCAGGCCTGCAGCAGTTGCCTGCGCACTAATGCTTCGTCAATTCCCGCAGGAATTTCCACGGCATTCAATTGCGGCAGCCTGGCCTGGGCATCTACAACAAGCCCGAGGCCCATCGCGCTGAAGCCAGCTGCCAGCGCATCGTGATGATGCTGGTGACGCGCCCAGGCAGCTTCCAGCCCTTCCTCTTGCACCATGACCAACGATTCGTGCAGGGCATACAGCGCATTGACTGGTGCAGTATGGTGGTAGCTGCGCCGGGCGTCCCCGCCCCAATAATCCATGATCAGGTTCATGTCCAGAAACCAGCTTTGTACCCGCTGCCTGCGCTGACTTATACGCTGCACAGCGCGTTCGCTGAAGCTCACCGGAGACAGGCCGGGCACACATGACAGACATTTTTGAGTGCCCGAGTAGATGGCATCAATCCCCCAGTCATCGACCCTCAGCTCGATACCTGCCAGCGACGTCACGGCGTCCACAATAACCAGACAGTCGAATTCATGAGCCAGTGCACAAAGGTGCCGGGCATCACTGCGGACGCCAGTCGATGTTTCCGCATGCACAAAGGCAACGGCCATGGCATCAGGATTGGCTCGCAACGCGTGTTCGAGTTTTTGCGGGTCTACCGGCTTGCCCCAGTCGTCCTGCACCATGACTGCCGTGGCACCACAGCGCTCGACATTCTCTTTCATGCGACCACCGAACACCCCGTTCTGACAGACAATAATCTTGTCGCCAGGTTCAAGCAGATTGGTAAACACGGCCTCCATGCCGGCCGAGCCGGGAGCAGAGACTGGCAAGGTCAGTTCATTGCGGGTTTTGAAGGCGTACTGCAGTAACTCCTTGATCTCATCCATCAGCGTGATGAATTGCGGATCCAGATGACCAATCGTTGGTCGGGACAGAGCAGCCAGCACCCGTGGGCTCACATCCGAGGGCCCGGGGCCCATCAGGGTACGTTGTGGCGGATAGAAACTTTGGATCATGTCCTGTCTCCCCCGATTGGTGAGAATTAAAGAAACAAAAAAGCCGGGACGAGCCCGGCTTTCAGTTACAACAATCAGATCAGCTGCTAACAGGACCTGGCAGACAGAGTATCAATCCTCTGAGCTTTCCGCTGCTACGTCTGCATCGACGCCGGTTGGGCGTCCGACCAGCTCAACGTAGGCCATGGGCGATTTATCGCCGGCACGCAGACCGCACTTCATGATACGGATATAACCGCCGGGACGACCCTGGTAACGCGGACCCAGATCGGTGAACAATTTACCAACGGCTTCCTTGCTGCGCAAACGGGCAAAGGCAAGACGACGATTGGCAACGCTGTCGGTTTTGGCCAGCGTGATCAGCGGCTCGGCAACCATGCGCAGCTCTTTGGCTTTGATGACGGTAGTCTTGATCAGCTCGTGCTCCACCAGCGAGGTTGTCATGTTACGAAACATGGCCTTGCGGTGAGAAGAGTTTCTGTTCAGCTGACGTCCACTATGACGATGACGCATATCTACTATTCCTATTCCAACAGCAGCCTCACGGCTGACTAACTTTGATTAATTGGCTTTGTCTTCTGTACGCAGGCTGGCAGGTGGCCAGTTCTCCAAACGCAGACCCAGAGATAGACCGCGGGTCGCCAGCACATCCTTGATTTCAGTCAGCGATTTTTTACCCAGGTTCGGGGTCTTCAGCAGCTCGACTTCCGTGCGCTGAATAAGATCGCCAATGTAATAAATATCTTCAGCCTTCAGGCAATTTGCTGAGCGCACGGTCAATTCAAGATCGTCAACAGGGCGCAGCAGAATAGGATCGATTTCGTCTTCCGGCTCTTCCGGTGCAGCCGCTTCCTGGCTTTGCAGATCAACAAACACTGCCAGTTGATGCTGCAGAATGGTTGCCGCACGACGAATGGCTTCTTCCGGATCGATCGTGCCATTGGTACGCAGGTCGATGATCAGTTTGTCCAGGTCGGTACGCTGCTCAACACGCGTGCTCTCCACGGCGTAGGCACAGCTCAGCACCGGGCTATAGGACGCATCCAGTACCAGACGGCCGACAGCGCGGGTTTCGTCGTCATCGCGTTTGCGGGTATCAGCCGGTACATAACCACGGCCTTTACGCACAGTAATGCGCATATTCAACTCGCCAGCGTCGTTCAGGTTGGCGATTACGTGCTCGGGATTGACGATCTCGACATTGTGGTCACAAACGATGTCACCTGCGGTCACGACACCCGCGCCTTTACGGCTAAGGGTAACAGTCGCCTCGTCCTGACCATTCAGCACGATAGCCACGCCTTTCAGGTTCAGCAAAATCTCGATGACGTCTTCTCGCACGCCTTCGATACTGCTGTATTCGTGAACAACACCGTCGATTTCAACTTCTTCCACTGCACAACCAGGCATGGAGGACAGCAGGATTC
>CAJXPR010000155.1 GCA_913058135.1 uncultured Gammaproteobacteria bacterium | reverse complement strand
TCACCCGTACCGCCTACGCCACACTGGCCAAGGACTATGTGGTCGACAACGTGGTGATTGCATCTGAAACCGGCTCCCTCGGAGCGGGCACCAGTACGCCTGAGTCACGTGCCAATACACCACCACAGGTGACTGTGATCGGTGACACCATCCGTAATGTGCGGGTCGGTGAGCCGCTGACGTTGCGCACGCAGGTTGAAGACGACGGTCTGCCTACACCGGGCAATGTCGGCAATTTCCGCTATCCCCTGGATAGTCGCACGGCCACCTCGGAGATGCGTCGCTTCATGGGTGCACCTTCGCGTATCACCGTGGGCAAGACCAATGGTCTGTTTATGTCCTGGAACGTGTATCGCGGTGAAGGCAAGGCCACTTTCTCTCCCCAGCAGGTCAAGCCCTGGGAAGATACCCGTGCCAGCGCCAATTCGCCCTGGGGTGCGTACTGGACACCGCCACCCATCCCTGAAGATGGCATCTACGAGGTGACGGTAACCTTCGACGAGCCCGGGCAGTATATATTGTGGGGCCGCGCCGATGATGGTGGCCTGTATCACGATCAGTATGTCACGGTGAACGTTAACCCGTAATTGCAGTGACCGTCATAATCGACCCCGGCCAGCTTTTCGACAGGAAAGTTGTCCGGGGTTTTTTCATGCCTGTTATACTTGCCACCACAGCGACACGAGCAAGCACCTATTATGCAATGGATCCACTCAGCGAGTAGCTATCTGGCGATATCACAGCTGGTATTCCTGGCCTGTCTGTATCTGGTGTATTTCCCCGGCAAATTGCTGTCCCGCCTGATCGTCTTATTCAGTGCCTGCATTGTCGCCTACATTCTGGCGCGGAGCATGGCACCGATGCCGGCGGAGTTGCGCATGGTGTTCAGCATGTTGGCCACTCTGGCGCCCGCGGTATTGTGGATCATCGCCAGGTATCTGTTTGAGGACCATCGGCGCATTCACCCGGGGATGTGGACACTGATACTGGCCTATATCGCCATCCGGGTTGTTGGCCTGTTCATGTATGACGGTTCGGTTCCCCGCAGCAGCGGCTTCTTCCTGTTTTATTTCTATATTCCGCAGCTGGTCATGCTATTCCTGGCATGCCATGTGGTGTATATGGCATGTCGAGGCCGCGATGGTGATCTTATCGAGTCCAGGCGTCAGGTCCGGGTGCCATTTGCCATTGGTATGGGCACCATCGTGGGCCTGATTATTGGCACCGGGTTTTTCTGGCTGGGTAGCCCGCAATTGGACAGCCTGTATTTTCTGCTCGTGTTTGTGTTGATTCTGTCGGTGAATCTGGCCATGTTCAGGTTCCAGAAACAGGCGCCGCAGTTGATTCAGACGGCTGTTGATGCACCGGCGTTCAAGAGTCCGGTCCAGGACAACAGTGAACCGATTTCCCGGCAGGATCAGATACTGATTGACCGAATCCTGAAGGCGATGCAGGAAGAGCGACTGTATGCTGAATCCGGGCTGACTATTGGCGACCTGGCCGCCAGAGTGTCGGTGCAGGAATATCGCCTGCGTCGGCTGATAAATCAGTCACTTCATTACCGGAATTTTAATCAGTTTCTCAATCACTATCGTATAGACGAGGCAGCCCGGCGATTGCTGGATCCGGCGGAAGAACATATTCCCATCTCCAGTATTGCGCTGGATGTCGGTTATGCCTCTCTGTCGTCCTTCAATAAGGCCTTCAAGGACACGCATGGTGTCACGCCGTCGACCTGGCGCACTGGCGAGCAGACCACTACTGCATCTACTACCAACCTTTCCGACAATGGCAGACTATGACTGATACTAATCGCATGACTGACGATACCGCCCAACTACAATCATTCCGTCGATTCGCGCTGATCACCATTTGTGCGGTGTATTTTCTGATTCTGGTCGGCGCCACGGTCAGGGCTTCTGGCGCCGGCATGGGCTGCCCTGACTGGCCGACCTGCTTCGGCAGCTGGATTCCGCCGATCAGTGAGGCGCAGTTGCCGGATAATTATCAGGAAATATATGCCGATCGAGGTTATGCAGAAACCCGCTTCAACCCGGTAAAAACCTGGACCGAGTACCTGAACCGTCTGGCGGGTGTCACCATCGGCCTGCTGATTCTGGTGACGGCGATCAAATCGCTGTCCCTGCGACACCATGACCGGTGGATCACTATTGCCTCTGTTGCAGCCTTGTTGATGGTAATTTATCAGGGCTGGCTGGGCTCCCGTGTGGTGGCGTCAAACCTGCAGCCAGGCATGATTACGCTGCACATGCTGATGGCGCTGGCCATCGTCGGTACCCTGCTATTTGCGCTGGCCCGCGCGCGAAAAGGAATTCTGGCAGGGCAGGCGGCACACATTAATCCACGTTTTCAATCCTGGTTGTACGTCGTGCTGGTAATGACGGTGTTGCAGGTAGCGATGGGCACCCAGATCCGCGAGATGGTCGATTATCTCAACCATACGCAAGGTGAGGAGCGCTCGGCCTGGGTGTCGGCTCTGCCCTGGTTCTTTTACGTACATCGGACATTTTCGGCAGTGGTGCTGTTTGCCAATGTCTGGCTGGTCTGGATGCTTTACCAGTCCGTTGGTCTGGGCCACAGCCTGACCCGGCTGGCGTTGGGCCTGCTGGCCGTGATTGTACTGGCCATCGCTTCCGGGGCCACGCTGGGGCACCTGGGCATGCCTGCGGTGGTCCAGCCCACGCATCTGTTGACGGCGTCCCTGATATTCGGCCTGCAATTCCTGCTGTGGATGGACTACCGTCACGCCCGGGGCCTGTGATGAAGCTGGCGGCCGCGCTGTTGTGTGCGTTTTTCGCAACAGCCTGCGCCTCCTCTTATCCGGTTGGCATCGCGCGGGACAGTTTGCCGGAGCAGCAACTGGCGGCGATCGATGATGATGCACTCGGCCTGAGCTGGCAGCAGCATGAAAATCCGGAGGCAGTCGTGGTGCTGGTTCACGGGCTAAATCTGGATCCGGCTGCCATGCACGACATACAGCAACTGCTGTTTGCTGCTGACATGGATGTACTGAGTGTGTCCCTGACCGGCCATGGCAATGCCCTGAGTGACGACGCCCGCCTGCTGCAATTTCAGGAAGCCTCATTTGCGAGCTGGCAGGATGATATCCGGCAAGCCGTGCGACTGGCAGGACAACGCGCGGTCGCAATGCAGCGCCCACTATATCTGGTCGGGTTTTCGCTGGGTGGCTTATTGAGTGCTGACTACCTGCTATCGCCACCAGCGGACAGTGCTGACACCGGGGATGTCAGTATTGATCGTATGGTCCTGCTTTCGCCGGCCATCAGTCTGAGGTGGTCGTCTTATCTATTGTACCCATTGCAGGTATTTCCTGATGTGTTTCTGCCCAGCGTGGCGCCGCGTGTGTATCGTGCCAATGACTATGCGCCGGTGTCGGCCTATATCTCACTGTATGAGGGCGTAGAGCAGTTTCATGAGCGGGTGGAGCAGGCAGAGAGCCGGGCGCTGCTGAATATTCCTGCGCTGGTGTTTATGCACCCGCAGGATGAGCTGGTGTCGTTCGATGGTGTGCGTGATTTTATTGATGAGCAGCAGTTGAGCCGCTGGCAGTTTGTTGAGGTGGACAAGAGCGATGATGCTGCGGATGTACTGAACCATTTGATTGTTGGGCCGCATTCATTGGGTGGGGATGCGTGGCGGTCACTTGGCGGCCAGATGCTGGATTTTCTCAACGGCAATTGAAGTATTTTTAGCCAGATAACCGAGCAGATAACCAGAAGGCAGAATTTTTTAGAGACCGCCCTCAGGGGGATGGGTGGCGGTTCTCGCAGACGCCCGTGAACCCATCCCTGGGGGGCTCGGATGCGACCGTCCAAGGGTCGCATACGCTCCACGAGAAGCACCCCCGCCCCGGCGGCTCTGCACGTGGCGGCCCATGGATGTGCACTTCGTCACCATGTGAATCCTCAACTGCGCTGGATTCAGTAGGAGCGCGGTTGATCCAGGACTTTTTCGGCGATGAAGTTCTTGATCATCTCCTGGCTCACCGGTGCGATGCGTGGGATCAGCACTTCGCGGAATAACCTTTCGACGTCATATTCCTTTGCGTAGCCCATGCCGCCGTGGGTGAGCACGGCGCGTTCGCAGGCACGGAAGGCGGATTCAGCGGCCAGGTATTTTGCGGCGTTGGCTTCCACGCCGCAGGGCTGGCCGGCGTCGTAGAGGCTGGCGGCCTTGCAGGTCATCAGCCAGGCCGCTTCCAGTTCCATCCAGCACTCGGCGAGGGGGTGTGCGATGGCCTGGTTTTTGCCGATCGGGCGGTCAAATACGATGCGCTCGCGGGCATAGTTCGCGGCTTTTTCCAGGGCGATCTGCCCGATGCCGACTGCTTCGGCGGCCACCAGAATGCGTTCCGGATTAAGGCCGTGCAGCAGGCAGCGCCAGCCATCTCCTTCTTCTCCAATGCGGTTGGTGACCGGCACTACCAGGTTGTCGATAAACAGAGCATTGGAATCAACGGCGGCGCGACCCATCTTGGGGATGCGGCGCACCTCGATGCAATTTCGATCCAGTGGCGTGTAGAACAAAGTCAGGCCATCGGTGGGTTTTTTGCATTCGGCCAGAGGCGTGGTGCGGGTGATCAGCAGTATATGAGAGGCGGTCTGCGCCGTGGTGGTCCACATCTTGCGGCCGTTGATGACGTAGTGATCGCCGTTGCGTCTGGCTCGGGTTTCCATGGCGGTGGTATTGAGGCCCGCATCGGGTTCAGTGACACCAAAGCAGGTGCGTTCGGCGCCGGATATCAGCGGAGGCAGAAAACGCTGTTTCTGTTCGTCACTGCCAAATACCACAATGGGGTGCGGGCCAAACAGATTCATGTGGATGGCCGAGGCACCGCTCATGCCGGCCCCGGAACGCGTAATGCGATGCGCCATCAGTGCGGCTTCGGTGATGCCGAGACCTGCGCCGCCATACGCTTCGGGCATAGCGATGCCCAGCCAGCCGGCGTTGGTGATGGCGGCCACAAACTCTTCCGGGAAGCGGGCTTCAGCGTCGCAGTCGCGCCAGTACCTGGCATCGAAGCGTCCACACAACTGGGTAACGGCGTCGGCTATCTCGCGTTGGTTGTCGGTCAGATTAAAATCCACTGTGCTGATTCTCCCGCTTGTTTTTAGTATGCTGCGTGTTTGCCATCATAGTATGAATTGATTCACAAATGGACCTCTGAATGCCAGCAGGAAGCATTACCAAAGCCATCGTTTTACTGGTCATCGGCAATGCGCTGGCCGTCGGCTCTGACGTCTTTGTCAAGGTCATGGGCGAGGACGTGCCCATCTTTCAGTTTATTTTTCTGCGCAGTCTTCTGTCACTGCTGATATTGCTGCCCCTGTATCGCCGCTTTGACCGGATTACGCCATTTGACGGTCTGCGCGTGCACGCCTTCCGCTCGCTGGCCGGTATGGCGGGCATATTCTGCATGGTCGTGGCTCTGACCTCGCTGCCGCTGGCGACCGCCAATGCAGTGTTCTACGTGGCGCCGATACTGGTCATGCTGTTGGCAGTGATCGTGTTCCGGGAAAAGCTGACTGTGCTCAGCGTGTTTGCCGTGTTCAGCGGATTCGCCGGCATTGTCGTGATCCTGCGGCCTGTGGAGTTCAACTTGGGAGCGCTGGCGGCGCTGGGTGGTGCCCTGGCTCTGGCTATCAATGCGGTGATGGTGCGGATGTTGCCGACACAGCAGTCAACGCTGCACCGGTTGTTCATGAGTTATCTGCTGGTGCTGCCAGTGTCGGCCGCGTTTTTTGTCTGGGAAGGCTTGGCGCTGGAGCCGCGCGTGGTGATGGGCGCCATAGGCTCGGGCGTGTTGATTCTGGGTTATAGCATCACCGTGTTGCTGGCGTATCGCGATGTTGATGCCAATCAGGTGACCAGTGCCGAATACACGGGTCTGATCTGGGCAGTGGCGATTGGCTGGGTGTGGTTTGCTGAGGTGCCGGATGTCTGGTTTGTGGTGGGCAGTCTGATGATTGTGGTGCCGCTGGTGTGGTTGGGGCTGGATCAGCGGCGGCGGGCTTTGCGGTATCGGTTGCCGGAGTAGGGTCTCCTTGTGGGGTCTAGTTCTTTTGCCAGGTCGCCGGGGTGGGAGTGGCTGCTCTCGGAGACGCCCGTGAACCTGTCTGACCGCCATGGATGGCGGGAATGCAGGTTTTGCAGGAGCAAAAACCTGCCA
>CAJXPR010000154.1 GCA_913058135.1 uncultured Gammaproteobacteria bacterium | reverse complement strand
GATCTACACAGAGTAGATCGTCGGCAGCGTCAGATGTGTATAAGAGACAGGAGCCCATGGGGATACGCATCAGCAGGTTGAGTCGACCCGGCTCAGCCTTGACAAAACCCTGCACGGCAACGCGCGCGGGTATCTCGTCGGCAAACAATTGCGAGCCACCTGTCGCAAACAGGCAGAATATCGCTGCCAGGATAAACTTTGCGGCGCCAAACGCCTTTTCTCCGGTCTTTTTATTATTCAGCATAACGTCCTCGATAACGCCCAACAGTGGCCAACACAACCTTCAGAATCCGGCGAAGGGCCATCCGCACTGGTCAAATTGTAAGCCGGGTGAGTATACTGAGCATAGAGAACTGAGTATACTTCTTGTTCGACAGATCAATATGCTCGGCATGAAACGACCCTGGAGGGAGTATAATGACAAAAAAAACGAAAATAGCAGTAGGCGCAAGTCTTGCGCTGGCGGTAGCGGCAATGGGCGCTGGACAGTCCTTGTTGCAGGAACCTGTTACGGCGCAGGCCGGCTCGATGGTCAGTGCACCGAGCTTTGTGGTTGATCCATACTGGCCAAAACCTCTTCCCAATCAATGGATCATTGGTCGAACCATCGGTATCGACATTGATGATCGTGACCACGTTTTCATCGTTCACCGTGATCAGGATGCCATGTTCGGTGGCGCCACCGAGATCGGCCTGAAAATGGGCGTCAGCGACTGCTGCACACCGGCACCACCGATTCTCGAATTTGACCCGGAAGGCAACCTTGTAAACGCCTGGGGCGGCCCGGGTGATGACTTCACCTGGCCAGCATCCAACCACGGTCTGGCAGTAGCCCCCAATGGCAACGTCTGGATCGGCGGCAATGGCGGCGGCGACTCTCACGTTCTGGTATTTACCGGCGACGGCCAGTTCGTAGCCCAGTACGGTATGCCCGGCCAGGAAGTGGACAGCAACAGCACAACCCATTTCGGTCAGGTTGCTGATATCGAAATCGATGGTAATAGCAATGAGGCGTATATCGCTGACGGCTACCGCAACAAGCGGGTCGCAGTTCTTGACGCCAGCACAGGCGCCTTCAAGCGCTACTGGGGTGCTTATGGCAACCGTCCGGAAGATGTGCGTGTAGACTACACGCCTGGCGAGCCTCTGCCACAGCAGTTCCGCGGCCCCGTTCACTGCGCCGTACCATCGGCTGACGGCCTGCTCTACGTTTGCGACCGTGGCTCTGACCGTATCCAGGTTTTCCGCCCTGACGGTACCTTTGTCCGCGAAGCCGTAATAGCACCGGATACTCTGGCCCAAGGCTCAACCTGGGACATTTCTTTCTCCAATGATGCGGAGCAGAAATTCATCTACCTGGCCGACGGACAGAACTTCAAGATTTACGTGATTGATCGTGAGTCCATGGAAGTACTGACCAGCTTCGGTGGCGGTGGCCGTCAACCAGGCCAGTTCTACGCACCGCACAGCATTGCGTCGGACTCCGAGAATAACATCTACACGACTGAAACCTACGAAGGTAAGCGTGTTCAGAAGTTTGTCTACCAGGGCATGCGTGATACCCAGCGTGGCGGCCATACTGGTGTGCCATGGCCAGCGGATCGCCTGTGAGTCGCTAGGCAGGACTGACACAAGCGAAGAACGAAGGGCTGCCGCACCCTCAGGTGCAGCGGCCCTTTTTGTTAGTACTACAAGGTGTTCAAGCAGAAACACGAAGTAGTTACAGTAGAAGTAGTTATAGCAGAAGTAGTTACGACAGAGGGAGACATGTTTTGAAATCACGTCACTTGATCACACTGGCCCTGACCGGCCTTATGCTGACTTCGCAGCCTTTGCTGGCTGGCGAAAAGCTTGAGCTCGATTACCACTATACCGGGGATACCGGCGTCAGCCTGAGCAGCATGATGGGCGGCCCGCTGAGCATCAGCACATTCACCGACCAGCGCACCATCGAGGACAAACACGATATCAATCGGGCGGAACAGGAAGACGTTACCCTGAGCCAGACGCCGGCAACCATCATTCAACAGGCTTTCCATGAAGCATTTGTATCGGCCGATGCACAACTGGGCGACGCGGATACGCCGCTGACCTTGAGCGGCAAACTGCTGGAAATGGAAATTGTGGAGTCTGCCAGCGGCACCGAGGTGCTTATCCGCTGCGAACTGACCCTGAACAATCAGGGACGCAACGCCTGGCAAAGTGTGGTCTTCAGCCGGGTTGACGCTGATGATCAGGAGCTGTCAGCGACAATCGCCCAGGGGTTTGACCGGCTGGTCAACGAACTGTTTCTGGATGATTATTTCCTGATGGAACTGGGTATATTCTGAGCTGGACAACATCTGTCCGGTTTATGGTAAATGGCGTACGGCCTTGATCAGCCGTAAGCCATTTCCAACAGTTCCATCACATTCTGAACCTGAAATGACCAGTAAATGATACCCGCTACAATAACGGCAACCGAGCTGGCTGCGGCAATTTTCTGAAGCAGTGTCAGGGATTTCTTGTCTGTCATGACGCTATTCCTGTCTGGGATGGTTGTCGATATTAAACGGCGCGGGCGCTCTGCCGATCAGGAAAATCCGATCCATCGACCGGTGGCCGCTACGCTGAACCAGATCATAATGGACGCTACTGCCACAAGCTTCAGCAACCAGGGTTGAATATCGGCATGATTGCCTTTCAACATTGGACGCTTGATGGCAAACACAAAAATAATACCGACCAGCAACGCCGACATCTTGGCCCAGAAAAAATCATTGTAATACATGCGCTGGGCAACCGCCGCTGCCATGAAGATACCGGTCGCGAGAATAAATACCAGCGCGATACGGAACCACTTGTGGGCTTCATTCGCCACCACTTCCGATGGCACGTCCTTCATGATCACACCCAGCAAACGCAAATCCGTGACCAGCACAGAACCGCCCAGAACTGCCAGCGACATCAAATGTATGGACTGGCCGAACGTTGCGTAAACGCCGCCATAGGTTTTACCGATATAACCCAAAAACGATGTCTCGGCCCACTCAAAAAAAGGTAATAGCTCCATGGGGAACTCCTGTCATGCATCAAAATAGCTTGTTAATCCGCCACACAACCGGCAGCTGCACCCAGCCATGCCGGCAATTCGCGATAGCAATGGAACCAGTCATAGGCAATCAGACGGCCAGTCATGACCACGCCAGCCCAAAGCCCCAAGGACAACGCTGCGTTGATTCTAAGGTGGCGGGGCGCTTTGGCTTCATACTCCCATGTGGACGCTGACGCTTTCATACGCTTGTGGAATAGAACAGCGTTAACAAAGGCCACCACCAGCAGCACCATCTTGATTCTGAACCAGATACTCTGAATGGTATAGGTCGGTTTGGCATAGAACAGCAGAAGGCCGGTTATGAACATGATTGCAAAACCAATCATCATCGGGATGTTCAGTCGCTCGGAGATCTTCACCGCAGACACGCCTGGCATGGCCAGACCGAGCATACGCAAATCGATAAAAACCAGCATACCCAGACACAGCATGATGGTGAGGACGTGAGTCGCCTCAATCCAGTTGTACAGATAGAAGGACTCTTCTATCGCCCGACTGCCGCTGGTTGCATACAGCCATTCGGCAAATTGCAGTAACAATTCGTTAATCACGCTGTTGACCTCCCCCAGTCATTCTTGGTGGCACTCATGTGCTCAGTGATGTGTGCTTATGCCGAAGGCCCGCTGACATCAGCCGCTGAAATAAACGCCGCTTCGTTTCAGTATATTCGCTGACAGCTACGATACCTTGCGCCTGGTCAACATTCATGATCTCGATCAATCAACTGAATGCGCCGAAGAATAGCCCAGCTGACCCGTCAAATCCAGCCCGGAAACATCTTATGACGGCGCGAAAGCGTAGCATAGAATTCAGCGCGCCAGTGTTCGTTCTATCGTGAATTATCGTGCACTCATATGCTGGCCGGGGCGGAGTATTGGACACGCCCCCCCTATCGGCGTTCTAATTGAAGCCCACAGGCGCCTGATCCAGTTTAAGAGAACATAATGCCCGACACACACCCGGCAGAGCCCGATCTGCAAACACTGAAACAGCGCATCATAGATAGCGGCGCGCTGGGACGCTCGCCCGTCTACGCCAGGCTGCTGGACTATCTGCTGGACTGCGCTGGCAGTGGCCGGCAACCCAAAGAGTTTGAAATAGCGGTTGACGTGCTGGGCCGCGACAGCAGTTTTGATGTCACACGCGACTCCGTCGTGCGAGTTTATGTGCACCAGCTACGCAAACGCCTGGAGACGTATTACGCCAGCCATGACCCGGACGCAGCGTTCCGCCTGGTCATTCCCAAAGGGCAATACATTGTGACTCTGGAAGCCTGTGCTCAGGACGGTAGCGCCGCCTTGCCGGTAACACCTGACCGGCAGCGGCTCCCCTGGGCGCCGATCTTGCTGGTGCTTACTGTGCTGTTGCTGGCCGGTAATACCTGGCAATGGTGGAGCGCTTCGCGCCCGGCACCACCGGACCCACTCAGCGCCACCCTGACGCATCCCATGTGGCAGCAGCTGACTGATGATGAACTGCCAATTTTACTGGTCATGGGTGATTACTACATCTTCGGAGAGTTGGATGAAGAGGGTCGTGTCAGTCGCATGGTGCGGGATTTCTTTATCAATTCCAGTGAAGACCTGACCCGGCTGTTCACGCAGGACAACAGCCTGCAAGCCTATTTTCGCGACCTGGACATGAGCTACATGCCAGAAGGCAGCGCCGATGCCATGCTGCACATAGCGCCCGTGTTACGCGCAACCGGCAAACCTGTGCGAGTCACCATGATGTCACGCCTGCAAACGGCCGATTTGCGCAACAATCACATCGTTTATATCGGTTACATCAGCGCTCTGGACAAACTCAACAATCTGTATTTTCAAACCTCCGGCCTGCTGCCCGGACGAACGTTCGACGAGATATACAACAAGCAGAACCAGCAACTCTATACCAGCACGGCGGGGCTGCCGCAGCAGGGGCAGCCTTTCCGGGATCTGGCACTACTGGCCACCTGGCCGGGCGCCAATCAGAACCAGTATGTGCTGGTATCGGGCACGCGGGATGCCGGTCTGATGCATGCCGCCAATGTCGCGGCTGATCTTGAACAGTTACAGGCCCTTGACCGGACTGCGGTGGACACCAATGATAACGACAGCATCAGTCATGAAGCCCTGTTTGAGGTATATGGCATAGACCGGATGAATTTCGAGGCCACCCTGCTTTATCACCGTCCGCTCAACCCGTCTCTGATCTGGGCCAACAGCCAGTAACTGCGCACCGGACACCCGCTCTATCCTTAAGGTTTGAGTTAGCGTCACAGGTGGTTTATGCTGATCCTCCGATCAGTTATCAGAAGGGAGTGCTTGCCACCCATGTCCAATAATAATACGCGTAATATCAAACCTTTTTATCGGAATCCGATCAAATCAGCAGCAATGACGCTGACCACCGCCTTCGGCGTCATGGCGATGGCAGCCTGTGCACAGACGACTGACTACAGCAACCCGGATATGGCACCGGTTAACGACCTGCCAAACCCTTACACGACTGTTGAGGGTTATCTCAAAATGCCAGCCGGCAGAAGCTGGGGGTCAACCAGCGCCGTACATATAGATGTTGACGGCACCAGCGTGTGGGTCGCAGAGCGTTGCAGCGCCAATGTGGGCGCCTGCGTCAGCAATAGCGACCTGGACCCGATCATGAAATTCGACGCCGATGGCAACATGGTTACCAGTTTTGGTGCCGGCATGATTACCTGGCCACATGGTATTGAAGTGGATCAGGGCGGCAATGTCTGGGTTACAGACGCACGTGACAACCGCGGCGATGGCGTTGATGAATCTGAAGTCTACGGGCATCAGGTACACAAATTCAGCCCCGACGGCCATCATCTCATGACCTTGGGCATGCCCGGTGGCGCACGAGAGCCAGGCTATCTGTTCCAGCCCAACGATGTGCTGGTAGCACCGGACGGCCACATTTTTGTCGCGGAAGGTCACTCAAATGCTGAAGGCTCAACCGCGCGTGTTCTGAAATTCAGTCCCAGTGGTGACCTGGTCATGACCTGGGGTTCCTATGGCACCGGACCCGATGAATTCATGCAGCCACACGCACTGGCACTGGATTCACAAGGCCGGCTATTTATCTCCGATCGCAGCAACGACCGAATCCAGATCTACACTCAGGACGGCGAATTGCTGGACACCTGGTACCAGTTCAGCCGCAATAGCGGCCTGTTTATCGACGAGAACGATGTACCTGTCTCTTATACACATCTCCGAGCCCACGAGACAGGCAGAAATCTC
>CAJXPR010000153.1 GCA_913058135.1 uncultured Gammaproteobacteria bacterium | reverse complement strand
GAGATTTCTGCCTGTCTCGTGGGCTCGGAGATGTGTATAAGAGACAGGGGCAACATCAGATCCAGATTGTCTGCCGAACGCCGGTACTGTTCCCCCATGGCCATAAACAGTGGCGGCAGTTCTTCCACCGCACTGGCATCCCAGAACGCCCGGTAGCGATCGCTGGCCAGACTTTTCAGGGCATCGCCTGCCGCCAGGGCATCGCGATCCGTCTGTGACAACCCGGCGCGTCGCACCAGGTCAGTGATGCTGACAAAAGCGCGCTCAGCCCTGGCTTGCAGAATCGCGTTCACCGCCTTGCCGGACAAACCCTTGATCATGCGCAAGCCCAGTCTTAATGCGTATTGTTGTGCATCTCCGGTCACAGCTGCCGGCTCAAGTGTGCAATCTTCCTCACTCAACTGCACGTCAATGGGTAATACCTGCCCCCCATGGCGCTGAAAATCCTGCACCAGTTGCGATGGTCCGTAAAACCCCATGGGTTGACTGTTGAGCAGGGCACAAACAAAAGCGGCCGGATGATGACACTTGAGCCAGGCCGACACATAGGCCAGCAAGGCAAAACTGGCCGAATGTGATTCCGGAAACCCGTAATCACCAAAGCCTTTTATCTGTTGATAGATCTGCAGCGCAAACGCTTCCTCGTATCCTCGCGCCCGCATACCGCTGATCAGCTTGTCCCGGAACGGCTCCAATCCGCCTTTGCGTTTCCAGGCGGCCATGGCACGCCGCAACTGGTCGGCTTCACCGCCGCTGAACCCGGCAGCCACCATGGCAATCTGCATCACCTGCTCCTGGAAAATAGGCACACCCAGGGTTCGTTCCAGTACGCCGCGTACAGCGCCGCTGGGATAACTGATCTGTTCCACTCCCTGCCGGCGTGCCAGATACGGATGCACCATATCGCCCTGAATCGGGCCAGGTCTGACAATCGCGATCTGGATGACCAGATCATAATAATTGCGGGGGCGCAACCGCGGCAGCATGCTCATCTGCGCGCGTGATTCAATCTGGAACAGGCCCACGGTATCCGCCTGGCAGATCATGTCATAGGTCTGTGCATCCTCTGCCGGCACCTCAGCCAGCGCCAGCGGTTGTCCCCGAAGCCGACCGACCAGGTCCAGCGCCTTGCGTATCGCCGTCAGCATACCCAACGCCAGCACATCCACTTTCAGTAGCCCCAGTGTTTCCAGGTCGTCTTTCTCCCACTGGATGACCGTACGATCGACCATGCTGGCATTTTCGATGGGCACCAGTTGTGCAAGTGGGCCTTCACTGATGACAAAGCCCCCCACATGCTGGGACAGATGGCGCGGAAAACCGATGATCTGCTGCACCAGAAACACCAGCCGTTTCAGCACCGGCGGCGCTATTGGCACCGGCTCCAGCCACACTGGCTCGCCGTCACTGTCCATGCGCAGGATGTTCAGCAGCTGTTCAATCTGCTCATTATCCAGCCCCAGCGCCTTGCCGACATCACGAATGGCACTGCGTCGTCGATAACAGATGACCGTGGCTGCCAGCGCGGCTCGATGGCGGCCATACTTGCGGTAAATATACTGAATGACCTCTTCTCGCCGCTCATGTTCAAAGTCGACATCAATGTCCGGCGGCTCATCGCGCTCTTTTGACAGGAAACGCTCAAACAGCAAGTTCAGCCGATCCGGATCCACAGCGGTAATGCCCAGGCAATAACACACTGCAGAATTGGCTGCTGAACCCCGGCCCTGACACAGAATATGCCGGCTGCGGGCAAATACCACGATGTCATGTACGGTCAGGAAAAAATGCTCATATCCCAGCTCGGCAATCAGTGCCAACTCCCGATTGACCAGGATTTTTACTTTCTCGGGCACGCCTTGCGGCCAGCGCTGCCGCATGCCCGCTTCGGTCAGCTGCCGCAGCCAGCTTTGTGGTGTCTCGTGCACCGGCACCAGCTCCCGGGGGTATTCATAACGCAGTTCGGACAGACTGAACCGGCACTGCCCGGCGATGTGCAACGTTTCCTGCAACAGTGCTGCCGGGAATAACCGGCCCAGTGTCTGGCGGGTACGCAGACACTGCTGGCCATTGGCAGGCAGCGCGAACGCCAGTGCTGAAACCGGCGTGCCCAGGCGGATGGCGGTCAGCGTATCGCGCAGTGGCCGCCTCTGGGGATGATGCATCTGCACCCCACCACTGGCACAGATCGGCAAACCGGTGTGTGCGGCCAACCCCTGCAATGCGGCCAGTTTTTCCGCATCATCGGCGTCCAGAAACAGCTGCGCGCTGATCCACAACCGCCCCGGAAACAGTCCGGCCAGCCACTGCAAATCGGCGGCATACGTCTCAATGAAAGCGGTGGCTGATGGCGTGGTCTGCCCGGAAAACGTCTGGTCGGGCGGTAGCCACAGGGCCAGGCAGTCATCGCCATCAAACGTCTGCAACATGTTGCGGGTAAGCAGGTATTCACCTTTGCTGGCAGCGCCCCGGGCCGCACTGATGAGTGTACACATTTGCCCATAACCGCGCCGGTTGCGCGCCAGCAGCACCAGCCGCAAACCATCATCGCAAACCAGCTCAGTACCGATTATCAGCTTGAAGTGTGCAGCCACTTCGCCAGCAGACCTTATCGCAGCATAAGCACGCACAATACCCGCCACAGAGCATTCGTCGGTAATGGCCAGCGCCCGATAACCCAGTTCCAGGGCACGGTTGACCAGCTCTTCAGGAAAAGAAGCGCCGCGAAGAAAGGAGAAATTGCTGATGCAGTGCAGCTCGGCATAGGCCGGCGCCGCGTCAGGCAGGGGATTATTAACACACATAAAAACACCGGCAAAACGGCTGTATATTTATACAGTATTTTGCCGGTGTTTTAAACTGCTATAACAATGTCAGAAAAACGTAGTCGAGCCAGCTTTCCTTAATTGATGGGAGTAATGCCGTCACCAATGGGCGAACCCGGTGCACGCAGATGGCCATACAGCAGCTCTTCCACGAACTCCACACACTTGTACTCCAGCAGCTTCATGTTCTCGTCCTGATGACGGTATAAATGCATGCTGATGGTCCAGGGACGCTCATAAACGTTGGGATCGTTCACTGTTGCTTCATACTTGATGGTGTTGCGATCCAGCATGGTGTAACGCTCCTGCACATGCATGTCCCAACCACTGTGGTAGTTCCCGGACCGGTCAAACCAGGTGTCCGGCATCTGACCAGTAACGTCAATGACCAGCGTGTCGCCATCCCAGGTACCATTGTTGTGGCCCATCCAGCTGTCCACCTGGGCTTCCAGCTCCGGGCGGTCCATGTGCACGATACGGTCAGCACCGGCAAACTGATAGGTGATCAACGTGGCATCCGGTGCCTGGAAAATCTGGAACGGGTAAGGCTGATAGGTGGCCCGCGGCACACCCGGCAGATAACACTTGGTTGCCGGGTCGCGTTCCAGCCAGTTGGCCTGGTTCTCTTCTTTCACTTCACGCATGCCGGGCTTGTACGGCAGCATGCCGCCTTCCACCACGCCCATGCCTGGCGGTACCGCCAGGTGAGCACCGGCCTGCAGGGCCGATAACGGACCGTGGCGCGCTTCGTGCGGCTCAAGGTCCCAGTAAGCGGTATTCATGGCCTGCCAGATACCACTGAGGTTGGGCTTGCCATCGGGCGTACGGGGGATTTCGGTACGCGATTCGTTTTGCGCCTGTGAAACGTCCTGGGTGACCCAGAACGCGCTGACGGCGGCGGCCGTGGCCGCTACCGCAAACAATGTCTTGAATTGTGTTTTCATGAACAACCTTATTTTTGTCTGTTAAATTCTATGCCCGCAACGAGATCACTGCTCCAGACGCATGGCCCGGTTGTTCTCGTAATCCCAGGTGCCGTCTTCCACACGCTGTCCCTGCAGAATATTGACCATGCCATAGTTACCTTCGTGGCAGGCATATTCAAACATCTCGCCATCGGCGCGGAACATGGGGACAACCCCGGTGATCTTGTCTTCAAAAGCCATGGGATCTTCGACGGTGAATTCATACTCAACCACACCCTCAGCGGTACGGGTGAACTTTTCGGTCAGCGTCTTGTTGGAACTGATGCCGGTACCGCGAAACGTCTGGCTCTTGCTGTTGAAGTTACGGGTTTCTACCACCAGGGTGTCACCGTCCCAGTAACCGCGGGAGTCGCCGGTCCACTGCGTGATGTTTTCCGGAATGTGTTCACGACCGTCCATCGGCACAATACGCGACTCGTGGATCATTTCGTTGTAAATCACAAAATGGTCTTCGGTCTGGAACAGCTGGACGTTGTTGTTGTACATGCTGGGCATGAAGGGCGGCACCGAGTTGAAACCCAACAGGCAACGCTCGGAGAGACCACGGTCTTCCGGGCCGTCTTTGGCGATACCACCCACGGCAACGCGCACCGGACGCTCGCCGTTGTAATCCGGGCCCAGGCCACCAAAAGCTACCGGCGCGCCTTCAACACGAGCCGGCATACGGCCGTCTTCCGGATAAATCAGAATGGACGTGCGCAGGTTGATGTCCTGCGGCAGGCCTTCCACCCAGAACTGGTTGTAACCGCCGACCCCGCCCTGGGAAGAATTGCCGTCGCTGGCTGCAGCTGCCTCGGCAGCGCGCTCGTCACGGGCAATGACTTCTTCCGGCGTATAAAACTGACGATCGCCATAATCACGCGGACGCTCCAGAGGCGTGTTGGAACTGAAATTCCATACCCCGCGCAAATCAGGCGTGCCCCATTCGGTGCGGGGAGCCTCGAAACCCTCATCATGATCATCAGCCTGACTGCTGACCGCTGTCAGGGCCAGGGCGCCGGCCGCTGCAGCCGCTATCGCTGCTGATAAAATAGTCTGCTTTTTCACGTTAATCTCCTCAGAGAGCTTGATTTCAACTTGTCCCTCGGCATTCCTTGCGGTAACAAATTTCCAGAAAATAGAGTAATAGTTGCACAAATTATGGACTTCGCAGGGTAATCCAGCCCCTATTATTATTCAAGCGTATGACTGACCATACCCGATATAAAGACAGTTTTGGGCGTCAGACTGTGTGGGGCCGTTACGCCACAGTCAGCTTCGTCTACCGGTGCTGTTTACACCCCGTTATACGTTGAGACCTCTGACATGTTAAATTGCTTCCGACAGCCCGATGTCTTTTGGAGGCCTCATGATTCCATATTCCTTGCTTGATCTGGCGCCCGTGGTGCAGGGCAGCACCCCGCGGCAGGCTTTATTGAATTCAAGAAGCCTGGCACAGACCGCTGAAGCCTGCGGTTATCAGCGTTTCTGGCTGGCCGAGCATCACAACATGACCGGTATCGCCAGTGCCGCGACCGCTGTTGCCATTGGTTATGTAGCCGAAGGTACCCAGCGCATTCGCGTGGGTTCGGGCGGCATCATGTTGCCCAACCATGCGCCACTGATGGTGGCCGAGCAGTTCGGCACGTTGGCATCGCTTTACCCGGAGCGCATCGATCTGGGGCTGGGCCGGGCGCCGGGAACAGACTCACTGACCATGCAGGCCTTGCGGCGCTATCAGGACAGCGTGGACCAGTTCCCACACGATGTGCAGGAATTGCAGGGTTATTTTAAGCCGGCACAACCAGGCCAGGCCGTGCAGGCCGTGCCCGGTGCCGGGCTGAACGTACCGCTGTGGCTGCTGGGCTCCAGTCTGTTCAGTGCCCAGCTGGCGGCCGCTCTGGGCCTGCCATTTGCCTTTGCCTCGCACTTTGCCCCGGATCATCTGATGCAGGCACTGGACCTGTATCGCAGCCGGTTCAGGCCTTCCGAACAGCTGCAGTCACCGTACTGTATGGCGGCCGTGCCCATGTACGCCGCGCAAAGTGCAGACGAGGCACGCTTGCTGATGAGCTCAACCCAGCAGCAGTTTATCGCCCTGCGCCGGGGCACACCGGGGCCGTTGAAGCCGCCAATGGAAAACATCGAAGCACATTTTTCCGCTGCCGAGCTGGCCGGAGCGGGTCACGCCCTGAGGGAGGCCATTGTCGGTAACCCGGACGATGTCCGGCAAGGGATCAAACGCTTTATTGAACGCACCGATGTTGATGAGATCATGTTCAGTGCCCATATTTTTGATCACGAAAAGCGGCTGGACAGTGTGCGTATCGCTGGCCAGGCGTGTCAGGCGCTGGCCAGAGAAACTGCAAACGCCTGAGCTTGCTGTGGATCCGGCTTCAGGCTGGCCGCTTGCGCCAGACTGATACCTGGGCGACGATGTACTCGTATTTACGCCGATGCTCACGGATCATGAATGGCAGGTCCTGCTGGTGAACCAGCTCATAGTCCGGCAACAGTTTACCCAGACTTGCCAGGGCGCTGGCGCTGTCGGGACCGTCCACAAAGGCGTCCTTCGGGGTGTACTGTTCCATCCCTGTCTCTTATACACATCTGACGC
>CAJXPR010000152.1 GCA_913058135.1 uncultured Gammaproteobacteria bacterium | reverse complement strand
CTACACAGAGTAGATCGTCGGCAGCGTCAGATGTGTATAAGAGACAGGACCAGCACCCCGATACTGTCCTCAGGCCCGGCAATCACGCCATTGGCTTCCAGCACCGGCGCGCTCAGATTGACGCCGGGCACGGCCAGCACGGCGTTATCCAGTTCCGCCCAGCGCCCGCTATCGATGTGTTCCTGTGTCCTGATGGTGGCGTGCGGCATAATGCCCAGCACGTTTTCGCGCACTTCGCGATCAAACCCGTTCATCACCGACAGCACCGTAATCAGGATACACACGCCGAGCGCCAGACCACCCACGGTCAGCATCGACATGAAGCTCACCAGCTCGCTGCGCCGGCCAACACTGACGTAACGCAGCGCGATAAAGGCTGACAGCGAGCGCGTCATACCTGCAGACACCCATTATTGAGCAGCAGCACGCGGTCCAGACTGGCCGCAAACTGCTCATCATGGGTGACCACTACAAAACTGGTCGACAGTTGCGTATTCAGGGTCTGCATCAGCGCATGAATATCGCTGGCCGTGCGACGGTCCAGATTCCCGGTGGGTTCGTCCATCAGCACGCAGCTGGGCGAGGTCACCAACGCCCGGGCAATGGCCACACGCTGCCGCTCGCCGCCAGACAGTTCCGCCGGCTTGTGGCGTAGCCGGTGGCCCAGGCCGACGCGGTGCAACAGGTCCGAGGCCCTGTCGCTGGCGTCGGCAACCCGGGCGCCGCCGATCAGCAGGGGCATGGCCACGTTTTCCAGGGCGCTGAATTCTCCCAGCAGGTGGTGGAACTGGTAGACAAACCCCAGGTAACGGTTACGCAGCAGGCCGCGCTCTTTGTCTGACAGCGCCGCCAGCGCCTGACCGGCTACGTGAATATCCCCACCACTGGGCGTATCCAGACCGCCCAGCATGTTGAGCAAAGTGGTCTTGCCGGACCCGGAGCTGCCGACAATGGCAATGCGCTCGCCCGGCATCACATCGAGGTTGATATCGCTGAGCACCTCGACCTGCTGCGGCCCCTGGGTGTAGGTTTTGCTCAGATGCCGGCAACTGATGACGGCCTGTGTACCCGTGTTGGTGTCTTGCATCATTTATTCGTACCTCAGTACATCGGCGGGCTGAATGCGTGATGCCCGCCAGGCCGGATACAGCGTGGCCAGCAGACTGATCAGCAGCGCACAGGCACACACCAGCGCGACATCGGACCACAGCAGCTCGGCCTGCAGGTGCGCGATCATGTAAGTATCGCCAGGGGTCAGCGCGTTATTGAGCAGTGTCTGCAAGGCCTGCGTCAGGTCACCGATGCCGGCGGCCAGCGCCACACCGCCCAGTGCTCCCAGCACCGTGCCAAATACCCCGGCAGCCAGCCCCTGGATCATGAAGACTGCCATCACAGTGCCTCGCCCGGCGCCCATGGTGCGGAGAATGGCGATGTCGGCACTTTTGTCAGCCACCGTCATCACCAGCGTCGCGACAATGTTGACAGCGCCGATGATGACAATCATCAGCAACATGAAACCGGTCAGGATTTTCTCCATGCGCAAGGCATCAAACAGGCTGCGGCGGGTCTGGTCCCAACTGCTGACCTGGTAGTCCACCCCACCGGTGACCGGCAGCGCGCCGACGGCAGCACTGCTGATGGCCGCGGCGGCAAATACATCGTCAACGCGCAGACGTACCTGCAACCGGCCAGTGCCGGGCGCGCTGCCGGCAAACAGGTCCTGGGCCGCGGGCAAATTAACCAGCGCCGTGCTGGCGTTATCGTAAAACCCGAAATCCGCCACCCCCAGTACGCGAAAACTGCGGGCATCACCGGTGTCGCGGCTGAGCAGACTGGCCAGCGGTGTCACCGACAACTGCATGCCGCTGAACAGCCCCAGCCGCGACGCCAGCCGGGTGCCCAGAACAATGCCGTCCGGCGTCAATGCCAGCTCTTCCAGCATCTGTCGGGTGTTGAGGCTGTCTTGCTGTAACACGGCAGGTTCGGTCGCCGGATCAATGCCGCGCACCGCGACAAACTCGCCACGTCCTTCAAAGCGCAACCAGGCTTCGCCTTCAATAAACGGAGCGGCGGCTTCGACGCCGGGTTGCTGCTGCAGAATCTGCGCCGCCTGGCGCCAGTCAATGGTCCCGGCCGGCAGCACCAGCTCAGCGTGTGGCACCGATTTCAGGGTTTCGTCACGCATGGTGCTGGTTGAGGCGTTGATCACCGACATCACAGCAATCAGTGCCAGTACCCCCAGGGCAATTCCCAGCATGGAAATCAGCGACACAAAGGACATCAGCTGATTTTTCTTGCGAGCTCTGACAAAGCGCAGCCCGACAAACAGGACCAGGGGTTGATACATGAACGGTTTATCCGGCTATTTCGGCTTGAGAGCGACGATTCTAGTCGAGCCACCGGCGTAAAACAAACATCCGCGGCAGCCGGCCCGTGAGCCTGCCAGCCAGCTTGTGAATAACTTGCACAGGTATTTGAAACGGAAAGGGTTTGCTGTTATAGTCGCGGAGCTGTGGCATGGTCGGTGGTAAATGCCTGGTCGCGAAACTGTGAATACACGAACACAGGACATGTCGATTACATGTCAGCGCCAGTAACCGCACAGATGCCGTATTGGCCACAGCAGAACCGAATTTTGCAGTACCGGATTTTTTAAAGCAGTACTTAACCGAGTAACCAGACTGAAGACTCGGGTGAATGATTTTTGCGCGGGGGCACACCAGGAGTGATTGCCCCGCTGCATCCCGCTCCAGCAGGATATCAGCCACACAAGCTGAGCCGCTGAGCCGGAAAGCCGGGCACATAAACGGCGACAACAGACAAGCAAGGCGGCGCACAGGCCCTGATTCACGGGCAGGCGCCACCACCGAAAGACCGTGACCTCGACACGACCGGGCATCGATTCATCGACCCGATTCCGACACCGAACCACGGTTGCAGTGACAGCAGGAAACCCGGACCTTATCCATGGTTGCGGGCAGCAGTAGTGGCACTTATACGTCGATTGCCCCGTTTTTCGGACAATACGACCCTGAATACAGCCCTCATTGCACCCCTGTCACCGACATGTATCACAGCCTTATTCCGGCTGTTTATTCATGCTCGCAGCTTGTCCCGTCCCGCCCCGCCTGCGCAAATCTGCACGTTGATCATGCCTTGTGATGAGGCTGTCCCTGCGTTCGGATTCCCGTAAATCATCTCGCCCGGATTGGCTGATCTGGTTCAATAGAGATGTGTATCCATTATGAAAAGAATGTTAATCAATGCCACGCAGGAAGAAGAGTTACGGGTTGCCCTCGTTGACGGCCAGAAACTCTACGACCTGGATATCGAAAACCGCACTCGCGTACAGAAAAAGGCCAGTATCTTCAAAGGCCGCATCACCCGTGTAGAGCCCAGCCTGGAAGCGGCCTTTGTCGATTTCGGCGCCGAGCGCCACGGTTTCCTGCCCCTGAAAGAGATCTCCCCGGCCTACTTCCGCAAAGGTATCGAAGGCGGTCGCGTCAACATCAAGGAAGCGGTTGCCGAAGGCACCGAAGTGATTGTGCAGGTCGAGAAAGAAGAACGCGGCAACAAGGGCGCTGCCCTGACCACGTTTATCAGCCTGGCCGGTCGCTACCTGGTGCTGATGCCCAACAACCCGCGCGCCGGTGGCATTTCCCGCCGCATTGAAGGCGACGAGCGCTCCGAAATCCGCGAGGCCATCAACGGTCTGAACATTCCCGATGGCATGGGCATCATTGTGCGCACCGCCGGCGTTGGCAAGCAGCAGGAAGAGCTGCAGTGGGACCTGGATTATCTGTTGTCGCTGTGGCAGTCCGTCACTGAGGCTGCCGAGAAGAAATCAGCGCCCTTCCTGATTTACCAGGAAAGCAACGTCATCATACGTACCATCCGTGACTACCTGCGCCAGGACATTGGCGAGGTACTGTTTGATACCGAAGAATCCTATGCCGAGGCCATGGATTTTGTGCGCCAGGTGATGCCGCACTACGAATCACGCATCAAGCTGTATCAGGAACCGCTGCCGCTGTTCAACCGCTTCCAGATTGAAGCGCAGATTGAATCAGCGTTTCAGCGTGAAGTGAAACTGCCCTCGGGCGGTTCCATTGTCATCGACCCGACCGAAGCGCTGATCTCCATCGACATCAACTCGTCGCGCGCGACCCGCGGCTCGGACATCGAAGAGACGGCGCTGAACACCAACCTGGAAGCGGCCGATGAAATTGCCCGTCAGTTGCGCCTTCGCGACATGGGTGGCCTGGTGGTGATCGATTTTATCGATATGAGCGCGGCGAAGAATCAGAAGGAAGTTGAAAACCGTATGCGTGATGCGCTGGAAGCTGACCGCGCGCGTGTTCAGGTGGGCCGCATCTCCCGCTTTGGTCTGCTGGAAATGTCGCGTCAGCGTCTGCGCCCTTCCCTGGAAGAAACCAGTGCCGTGGTGTGCCCGCGCTGTAATGGCCAGGGTGCCATCCGTGACGTGAAGTCACTGTGCCTGTCCATCCTGCGTATCCTGCAGGAAGAAGCCAACAAGAAGAAAAGCGCAGAAATTCACGCCATCGTGCCGTTGTCAGTAGCGTCCTATCTGTTGAACGAAAAACGTTCGGCCGTGCTGGCGATTGAAGCTCAAAGCAAAACCCGCTTACTGATCATTGCCAACCCGGCGATGGAAACCCCGCATTACGAGATCCAGAGCATCAGTGCCCAGGATGGTAGTGCCACCCAGCGTGCCAGCTTCGAGATCGAAACCGGTGGCCCGGAGGACGATGTCATCCAGGCCAAGAAAGCCCTCCCCGCCCAGCAGGCGGCCGTGCAGGCACCCACCCTGGCACAGGCGCCGGCACATGTGCCGACAGCGCGTACGGCCACGCCGGAAGCCCGCAAAAAAGGTTTCCTGGGTTCGCTGTTTTCCGTGTTCACTGACATCTTTGTTGGTGCAGCCAACGATGACGAGAAAGAAAAAGACGAAGAAAAGAGCAGCAACAATACGCGCAACCGCGAGCGTCGTCCGCAGAACAGCCAGCAACGTCACCAGAAGCAGGGTCGTGGCAACGAGCGCGGCGGCCGCAATGAGCGCGGTGGCAATCGCAGCGACAACCGTGGCGACACTCGCAATGACACTCGCAACGACAAGGCAGACAGCGAGCGCTCGGAGTCTTCACCGGGTCAGGGTCGTCGACGTGGCGGGCGCAACCGCACGCAGAACGATGATGACAATGCCCGCAAGGAAGGCAATGTCGCGCAGGCTGCAGACAACACCAATCAGGAGGCGTCTGACGACAACAAAGGTGGTGATGGCCAGAGCCGTCGCCGTCGCGGTCAGAACCGTCCACGCAACACCGCCAAGCGTCAGCGCGGACCGCATCCTGATGCCGTGGAAAACGAAAATGCAGTCGCAGCTGGTGATGAGCCGAACGATAATATCGGCAACCAGGCCAGTCACGATGAGCGCGTAGAGGGCTCGGATGAGCGCCAGGACAAAAAGCCCAAACAGCGTGCCAAAGCGGCGGACGCCAAGGACAAGGACAGCGCCGACGACAGCAGCAACACTGACAACAGTGCTGAGACTTCGTCAGACAATACCAACGAAGACGGCACGCCCAAACCCCGTCGTCGTCGCAGCCGGGGTGGCAGCCGCCGTCGTGGCCGTGGCAACAGTGGCGATAGCACTGACAGCGCTGACAGCAGCAACGACAGCAGCGATGACAGCAACGATGAGCCTAACGGCAACAAGGCTGAGCAGCGTACCGGCTCCTCGGACGATGTGCCTGAAGCGGCCAAGGCTGTGCAGGAGGCGCAGGCCGCTGAAGCAGCCCTGAGCAAAAAGGCAGCCGCGAGCGAAGAGACGGCCCCGAGCGAAAACGAAGCCGCAAGCGAAAAAGCAGCGCCGAGCGAAACCAAGGCCGAATCAGACGCTGCAAAAACTGCAGTTGAAGCCGGCATTAGCGATGGCAAAGCAGCCGCGAGTGAAGAAGCAGCCGTGAGCGAAGAAGCAGCCGTGAGCGAAAAAGCAGCCGCGAGCAAAGAAAAGGTCGATGGTGCTTCGGAAGAAGCCGCTGCCCAGGCTGATCTGGACAAGTCTGCCGGTACACCGGAAGATGCGGAAGCCAAGAAGCCAACACGCAAACGCGCGCCGGCCAAAAAGCGGCCGACCAGCAAAAACCGCAAAGCGGATGACACAGATGCAGCGGCAGCCGATAAAGCTGCTGACAACAAAGCTGCGTCGAAGTCCGAATCTGCAGCACCGGAAAAAGTGACAGCTGACACCGATGATGCCGACAAAGCTGACTCAAAACCATCAGCGCCGGCGGCAGGCAAAACCCCTGCAACTGAGGACATACCCGCCGCTACACAAGCGCCGGACAGCAGTGAAAAGCCAGGGACGGAAACCAAACCGGCTCCGGCAGCGGCCATTCCTGCTGGCGGTCGTGCTCCGAACGATCCACGTGAAATCAAACGTCGTCGTCTGGAAGAAGAAGCCCGCAAAAAGGCCGAAACCGACAGCGCTGACTGACGGCAACTGCACGTTAGAAGGGGACGGGGGTGCGTAAAGGGGACGGAGGGATTTAGCTCGCTAAATCCTGT
>CAJXPR010000151.1 GCA_913058135.1 uncultured Gammaproteobacteria bacterium | reverse complement strand
AGATTTCTGCCTGTCTCGTGGGCTCGGAGATGTGTATAAGAGACAGGTGTCAGCCAGCTCATCCTGTTGTGCTTTAGCAGGAGTATCAGCGAGGCCATATAGGCCATGCTGACCAGTATGCTGGCCCAGTAGTTGAACTGCGAGCCGAGGAACATCGACGCCGGCCCCCACGCGTTGGCGAAGTTCCACTGAATGCCGATCATGATTATTGGCAACCCCAATAAAACACCAACGGCCAGAAAGCGCCAGTAAACCCTGTTGTCAGCGCGCGCAGAAAGAATGCCGAGTTTGTAAAGCGCCATACCCAACAGCATCATGCCAGCCGCGCGCCAGAATCCCCAGATCAGGTATACAAAGGTGTGCATCTCGAGTGTGACTGGCACACGGTTTGACATCTGCTGTGACCAGCCGCCCTGGTAAGCTGCAATTTCTTCCGCCAGTTGCGCGGCCGGTGGGTTCCAGCTCGGCTGGATCGCCTCTACGAGTACTTCCTCAGGCAATGACGGTAGCGCAAATCCAGTCAACAGATAGACAATCGACGATATCGACAGAAATATGATGCCCACGATGATCAATCGTCGCGGACGCCAGTTACGCAATGGGTAAAGCGCAAACGCGCAGATAGCATAAAGAAACAGGACATCGCCATACCACAACAGATAGGCGTGGGCAGCACCAAACAGCAATAACCAGAAATTGCGTCGGTAGTGATAGCCCACCGCTGACTTGCCCTGCGCCGTGGCGCGTTCGGTAAACAGGATGATGCCCGCGCCAAACAGCATGGAAAATAGAGCCATCATTTTCTGGTCGGTGAACAAGTGGCTCAGGTACCACACCGCACCATCCACCCCTGACAGCGACCCCCAGACAGTCGGATTGAGGTAGGTGGCGGAAGGCATGGCAAAGATCTGTATGTTCATGACTAGTATGCCGAGCACAGCAAATCCGCGCAGCACGTCCAGAGAATTGATGCGATCGCTGGTGGGCGAAGCGATAGGCGCAACCATAGT
This sequence comes from uncultured Gammaproteobacteria bacterium, assembly GCA_913058135.1. GTDB lineage: Bacteria > Pseudomonadota > Gammaproteobacteria > Pseudomonadales > Pseudohongiellaceae > Pseudohongiella. Next base: position 5,637 of record CAJXPR010000151.1, on the reverse strand, counting down.
TAAGGTCCTGTGTGTTTATGTGCAAACAGTCGCGATAAAGACAGTAGCGATTACTGACCAGCAAGGACGCCATAAGAATCTAAAGGTCATCAATTTAAGCCTTTAAATCCCGGTTCCATTTATAACTCATATATCTGGACAAGTCAGCCGGTGGCGAGGCTACAGAATGTAGGGCGTATTGGAGCTAGTGCTGAGCATTCTGTTTAGGGATAAGAATGGTGCCCGGGACCGGAATCGAACCGGTACGGAGTTTCCCCCGAGGGATTTTAAGTCCCTTGCGTCTACCAATTTCGCCACCCGGGCATGGGGGCTGTCTATCTTGCTAGGTGCCGGCTCGGAGGCCGTCCCTTGCGGCCGTTCCCGGACGTCCTGTCCTTCACAGCATTTATGCGTCGTGCATGGCAGCCGCTCCCGGACTCCTGTCCTCCGCGGCATTCGTGCATCCTGCACTTCATCTACCAATTTCGCCACCCGGGCATGGGAGGCTATCTATCCAGTAAGGAGCCAGCTCAGAGGCTGCCCCTTTCATCCTGTTTCCCGTTACCAGTCAAACAGTTATCGCCAATTCAGCACCAGCAGGATGGGTGCCTTTTTGCGAAGCTGCGCATTATATAGCAATCACCTGCCTAAACCTAGTTACCAACCGGCACGCGAGACCACCGCTCCGTGTTGCCCGACCACAACAGCATCAATCCGCAGGAACCTCCTCGTCCGGCCCGATCTCGTTCCATTTGCTGACCTTGCCAATCGGCGTGGCTATCAGCTTGAGTCTGATCTTTGGCTTCAGTAGCTCATTGAACTGGTTGACGTCCTGGTTGGTCGGGTCCAGCCACGCTTCGACAGTCGGCTGGTCGTCGGGCAGCATCAGGGGTATGGATTTGGGGTGGATCGCTTGCAGCCAGCGTTGGTTGTCGGGCGGCGGCAGCGTGATGATGCTGGCGGACAGTGCGGTTTCGCCGGTGTCGTGGTTGACCCATTCGCGGTATACGCCGCCGAAGGCGATGGCGGCTTCGGGGCGGCGCAGTTTGTGGTAGGTCTTGCCGTCGCCGAGGCCTTCGATGAAGGCGGATGCGGGTATCACGCAGCGCGATTCCCGAAACGGTTTGTAGGCCAGGGCGCGGGGCGTGTCCAGTTTGTCGGAGCGGCTGTTGAAGGACGCGTATTTGTAGTTGGGCTTGAGGGTGGCCGGATCGAGCATCAGCCACCAGGTGGCGTCGCTGACCAGGCGTTCGTCGCCCGTCTGGCGGACTATGCTGATGACAGAACCAGGCGCGGCGTCCGGGCTGAACCTGAATTGTGGGTACAGCGTGATGCCGAGATGACGTAGCAGCGTCATGACCTCGGCGCTATCGATGACGTTGAAGCGGCCGCACATGGGATCCTCCGGGACATGTGGCATGCGCCGGTGCTGCTGTTGCTGGACAATCAGCGGGACCGGCGCTACCTTTGGACTTTGAATCGTATCAGCAAACGCCAGAGAAACGCGAAACAATGACCACTCCCCCGCCCGATGGCCTGATCGTCGTCGCCAAGGCAGACTGCCCGACCTGTCGCCTGGTCGAACCGCTGCTGACTGAGCTGGCTGATGCCGGGCCGCTGCAGGTGTATGTGCAGGATGACAGCGACTATGCCCGCACCCTGCCCGGCACGCGTTACGATGACACGCTGGAGCACTCCTGGCGGCTGGATACTGAATTTGTACCGACACTGATCCGCATGGAACAGGGCCGGGAGGTGTCCCGCACTTATGGCTGGGACAAGGCGGAGTGGCGCGCCATCAGTGGCCTGAGCGGGCTGGGCGAGGAGCTGCCGGTGATGCGCCCGGGCTGTGGTTCCAAAACCCTGGAGCCCGGCATTGCCGAGCGACTGGAACTGGCTTTCGGTGATGTGCAGCTAAAATCGCGAGAAATTGACGTCAGCGCCGAAGACGATGCCATTGAGGCCTGTTATGCCCGTGGCTGGAGCGATGGCCTGCCGGTGGTGCCGCCCACGCCGGTGCGGGTGCTGCGCATGCTCAAGGGTACCACGCGCGACCCGCAAGAAGTCGTCGGCCTGATGCCGCCGGATCTGGTGTCCTGCACCGTCGAGAAAGTCGCCATCAATGCGGTTATGGCCGGCTGCAAACCGGAGTATATGCCGGTGCTGCTGGCGGCGCTGGAAGCATCTTTGGAAGACGACTTCGGCCTGCATGGGCTGATCTCCACCACCATGTTTGGCAGCCCCATGATTGTGGTCAATGGCCCCATCGCCAAAGCCATCGGCATGAATTCCGGCAACAATGCCCTGGGTCAGGGCAACCGTGCCAATGCCACCATCGGGCGGGCGCTGCAACTGATCATCCGTAATGTTGGTGGCGGCCGTCCCGGGGAGATTGACCGGGCGGCGCTGGGTAATCCGGGCAAGTACACCTTCTGCTTTGCCGAAGCCGAGGACAGTGAATGGCTGCCGCTGGCCCAGGAGCGTGGTATCGCCGCCGGCCGCTCGGCCGTGACTGTGTTTCCCGGCGAAGGTGTGCAGGGCATCATTGACCAGAAATCCCGCGAGCCGGAGTCGCTGGCCCGCTCCATGGCAGAGTCTCTGCGCGCCGTGGATAACGTCAAGCTGGCCATGGCCGGTGATGCCGTGCTGGTGGTATCTCCCGAGCATGCGCGTATCTTTATTGAAGCGGGCTGGTCCAAGCAGCGCCTGCGTGAGACGCTGGAGCAGCTGCTGATGGCACCCGGTGAAAAACTGTTGGTGGGCGCCGGAGGCATCGCCGAAGGTATTCCGGCACGTTTCAAGGACAAGCAGGTTCCCAAGTTCCGGCCAGGCGGTCTGCTCATAGTCCGCGCCGGTGGCACCGCCGGCCTGTTTTCTGCAATTATCGCTGGCTGGGCCGCATCCGGCCCGGTTGGTTCTGCACCTGTTACACGAGAAGTTAGATGAGAGGTCACACTATGAATGACACTATCCTGCTGGATCCGACGGCGGAAAACGCCCCGGCGCAGCGGGCACGACTGGCCAGGCCCGACAGCCTGGAAGGCAAGGTGGTCGGCCTGCTGGATATCTCCAAACCGCGCGGCAATGTGTTCCTGGATCGTATTGAGGAACAACTGGCGGCACTGGGCATCACCGTCAACCGCTACAGCAAACCCACCTTCACCCGCCCGGCCCCCACTGCCCTGAAACAGCAGATCGCGGCCGAAGTGGATGTGCTGGTGGAAGGGCTGGCTGACTGAGGATCGTGTACGTCGTGCTGTATGCATGACATAGCCGATCTGGAGTCACGACAGATTCCGGGAGTTGGAGTTGCCTCTAGCGAGTTTATTGATGCGGCGGCAGCACAGTCCAGAACGCTGGGTTTCGACCCGGCGATGGTCTTTGTGCCGCACCCGATCCAGAACCGCACTGATGCGGAAATGTGTACCCTGGCCGATGAGGCTTTGGGGGATATTCTGCGGCTGCTGCGTAACCAGCGTGATGCTGCAGAGGAGCCAGAAGACACCTGACTCTTTCGCGGGTGCGCTGTCATGACAGAGGGCACCATGGGCAGCATGCCCGGCCGGCACCCGCCAGCAGTCGACAAAGCGCTAGCCTGGCCGGGCATACAGGCTCTGATTGACTGCCACGGCCGCCCCCTGGTGCTGGACGCGCTGCGCGCTGCATTGCAACAATGGCGTGAGGGTCACATCGGCGATGAACAGACCCTGGTCGCCGAGGTACAGTCCAGCATCGAAAGGCTGCTGGCACCTGCGTTTAAGCCGGTCTTTAATCTGACAGGCACTGTCATTCACACCAATCTAGGACGTGCGCCCCTGCCACCGGAAGCCATCGACGCCATCGCGGCGGTAGCCAGCGGCGCCAGTAACCTTGAGTATGATCTGCACAGCGGGCAGCGTGGCGATCGCGATGCCCATGTTGAAGAGTGGATCTGCAGGCTAACCGGCGCCGAGGCGGCGACGGTGGTCAACAACAATGCTGCGGCCGTGCTGCTGGTGCTTAATGCCCTGGCATTGCGCCGGGAAGTGATTGTCTCGCGTGGTGAACTGATTGAAATCGGCGGCTCCTTTCGGCTGCCGGATATCATGGCGCGCGCCGGCTGCAAGCTGCGTGAAGTGGGCAGCACCAATCGTACCCATGCCCATGATTATGCCGATGCCATCAGTTCGCGCACGGCGCTGCTGCTCAAGGCGCATACCAGCAACTATGTGGTGCAGGGGTTCACCAGTAGCTTGAGCGAAGCCGAGCTGGCCGTGTTTGCGCATCAGCATGACCTGCCGCTGGTGGTCGACCTGGGCAGCGGCTCGCTGATTGATATGCAGGGGCTGGGGTTGCCGGCCGAGCCGGTGGTGCGCGAGGTCCTGGCCCAGGGCGTCGACGTGGTCACGTTCAGCGGTGACAAACTGCTGGGCGGACCGCAGGCCGGGATCATCGCCGGCCGTGCGGACCTGATCGCCCTCATCCGTAAGAGCCCATTAAAACGTGCCCTGCGCTGCGACAAACTGACACTGGCTGCATTGGCCGCCGTGCTGCGCCTGTATGCCGACCCGGACACGTTGGCGCAGCGCATCCCCGCCCTGCGCCTGTTGAGTCGAGCGCAGACTGATATTGAACAGACTGTCTCAGAATTGCTGCCGGCGCTCAGGGCCTGGGCTGGTGACACCATTGAGGTTGATGCTTGTGAGGTGCACAGCCAGATTGGCTCCGGCTCCCAGCCGCTGGACAGATTGCCCAGCGCCGCGCTGCGCCTGCGCAGTCAGCACACCAACAAACGCAGCCGCAGTCGGCAATTGCGCGAGCTCGCCAGGCAACTGAGACAGCTGCCGGTGCCGGTGATTGGTCGGATCACCGATGACAGTCTGCTGCTGGACTGCCGGTGTGTGGAAGACCCGCAACCGCTGGCAACACAGTGGCTGGCCCATCACTTTGACCCCGAGTCTCTGGCGTGATCCTGGCCACTGCCGGGCATGTGGACCATGGCAAGACCACGCTGATCAAGGCGCTGACCGGCAAGAACACGGATCAGCTTGCCGAGGAGCAGCGCCGCGGCCTCACCATCGATCTGGGTTTCGCCTGGCGGCATGACAGCGAAGCTGGCACGCTCGGATTCGTGGACGTGCCAGGTCATGCGCGGTTCATTCGCACCATGCTGGCCGGTCTGGCGGGCGTGGATGCAGCGCTGCTGGTGATTGCGGCGGATGCCGGACCGATGCCACAGACTCACGAACATCTGGCCTTGCTGGAACTGCTGGGCATCCATCGTGGCATTGTGGTGATGAGCAGAACCGATCGGGCCGATGCACAACAGCAGACTGACTGCCGGGCTGCCATCCACGCATTGTTGCAACACAGTCCGCTGGCCAGCTCACCGATGATCGCCGTGGATTCAATCAGCGGCCTGGGCATGGACGACTTGCTGGCCGCGATCCGCACGCTGGCTGCGAACACGCCGACTCGCAGTAGCGAAGGCCACCCCCGCTTTCTGATTGATCGACGCTTTACCGTACCCGGTGCCGGTAGTGTGGTAACCGGCACCTTGTTGAACGGCCGCCTGAGCGTGGCGCAGCAGACACCAATGCAATTGGCACCTGTGAACCGCAGCGTGCGGTTGCGTGGCATCCAGATTGACGGCCAGGCAGCGACCGGGATTGTCAGTGG
>CAJXPR010000150.1 GCA_913058135.1 uncultured Gammaproteobacteria bacterium | reverse complement strand
CCAACAGCGTGAGGCCACCGCAGTTGATGATGCCGCCACCGCTGATAAAACTGCCCAGGAAGAAAAAACCGCCACCGAGCAGCAGGAGCTTGGTTGGGGCGATGTTATGCCAGTTGATGTCGTCGGGCTTGAGGTCGGCTACCGGTTGATTCCCCTGGTCGACAAAAACCAGGGAGGGCAGTTGCTTGCCCGCATCAAGGGCATCCGCAAAAAACTCTCACAGGAGCTGGGTTTTCTGGTGCCCTCTGTGCACATTCGCGACAACCTTGATTTGCAGCCCAATGAATACCGGATCAATCTCATGGGCGTCAATATTGGTGGCGCCGAAATTTATCCCGAGCGCGAGATGGCCATAAACCCTGGCCAGGTCTATGGCAAGGCCCAGGGCATTGCCACCAAGGATCCGGCTTTCGGCCTGGACGCACTCTGGATTGAACCGGGCCAGCGCGATCAGGTGCAGTCGCTGGGATATACCGTTGTAGACGCCAGCACTGTGGTTGCCACGCACATGAATACCCTGCTGCACAAACATGCGCATGAATTATTGGGACATGACGAGGTACATGAACTACTGCGCATCCTGGGCAAGTCCTCGAAAAAACTGGCCGAAGAACTGCCTACTCAGCTTAACGGCAATATTCTGCGCAAGGTGTTGCAGAACCTGCTACAGGAAGGCATTCCTGTCAAAGATATGCGCAGTATCGGCGAAGCCTTGGCGTCTGTGGCCGGCAGGAGTCAAGATCCCGTCGCGCTGACTGCGGCTGTGCGCGTCGCGCTGGCACGCGTAATTGTCCAGGGCATCTACGGTAACAAGGCTGAACTGCCGGTTATCACGCTGGATCCAACACTGGAACAGATATTGCTTAAAGCAGTACAGCAGAGTGCACAGCACCAGAATGACGGATTTGTTGACGATAGTGTGGTTATTGAGCCCGGCATCGCCGAACGACTGCAACAATCTCTGGTTCAGGCGGCACAGCGGCAGGAAATTGCCGGCAACCCGGCAGTGCTGCTGGTCAGTGCAGCACTGAGGCCTCTGCTGAGTCGTTTTGTCAGATTCACGCTGGCAGGCGTCAAGGTGCTGTCCTACCAGGAAATACCGGACAACAAACAGATTACCATTGTGGCAACGATTGGACAGTGATGATCGTTGGTCAGAACAACAGCAACAACGATAAGTGAGGAGCAAAAATGCAGCTTAAGAAGATCCTGGCGAAAGACATGCGCCAAGCACTGCTACAGGTGCGCGAGGAACTCGGCGACGACGCTGCCATTTTATCGACGCGCAGCCTCGCGACAGGGGGCGTGGAGGTTATCGCTACCCTGAGTCCGGCGCCGACGGCTAAAAAGGAGCCAGTCGACGCGGCTGTTCCTCCCCCCGGTGCCAGCAAGGCAGAGATTGGCGCCATGCGTAACGAGCTGCATAGCATCCGTACCTTGCTTCAGCAGCGCCTCAACGGCCTGGCTTGGGAGCAATTCAGTAGTCAGTCACCTTTGCAGGCAGTGATCTGGGAGCGGCTGTCTGCCATGGGTGTACCGGGCTTCCTGAGTCGTCAACTGCTGGGCTCGATCAAGCCCGGTAAAACGCTCGATCAGGCCTGGAAGCAGGTATTGGGTGGCATGGTCAAGGCCTTGCCCGTGCTGGGTCATGACCCGATAGAGAAGGGCGGTGTTTTCGCTTTCCTGGGGCCGACCGGTGCCGGTAAAACCACGACCATTGCCAAGCTTGCGACCCGCTATGTGCTGCAAAATGGTCCACAGGATGTCGCGCTGGTGACGACTGACAGTTTCCGTCTCGCGGCCCACGAACAGCTACGTACACTTGGCCGGATATTGGGCGTCAGTGTGAGAATTGTGGATGCTCAGCATTCACTGGATGAAACCCTGGAAAGTCTCGGCCACAAGCAGCTGGTACTGGTTGACACGGCCGGCTTGCCATCCCACCATCCTGAACAGCAGCGGCAATTGACCTTGCTGCGCGAACAGCCTTATGTCCGTAAATGGCTGGTGTTACCCGCCACGAGTCAGGCGCAGGTCTTGCGGGCCGCGTGGAAAACCTGTTCGACGGCAGATGTTTCTGCGTGTATTCTCACTCATCTGGACGAGGCATGCGTGCTTGGGGATGCGCTGGCGCTGACAATCGAATACGATTTGCCGGTTGTGTATGAAACATTCGGCCAGGCGATTCCAGATGATATCGCTCTGGCGCAGGCGCAGGCGCTGGTCAAGCGTGCCGTGGCGCTGGGTCGCCGACAGGCGGCAGTACCCGTGGAAAAAGAACGACTGATGACCGAGTACGGCAGTCAGTCGCCTGCAGAGCTGCGTGTTGCAGGCCTGAATTAACAGGTTGGCAGCGCCGGCCGGCAATAACAGTTGGGGAGAAAACAAGGGATGCATCCCATTCAAGTACTCGCGGTGACCGGCGGTAAAGGCGGCGTAGGTAAAACCAGTATCTCGGTTAATCTCAGCCTGGCCCTGGCTCAGCTGGACAAGCGGGTCGTGTTGATGGATGCTGACCTGGGGTTGGCCAATGTCGATATCCTGCTGGGTATCAAGGCCCAGCGGACCATTGCCGACGTACTGTCGGGCGAGTGCGGCCTGCGGGATATCCTGGTGGCATCACACGGCATACAGGTCATACCTGCGTCTTCGGGCGTGCAATCACTGGTCACCATGGGGCCCAATCAGCATGCCGGCATAGTCCATGCCTTTAGCGAACTTGCTGATGAGCTGGATGTGCTGGTCATCGATACTGCGGCTGGCATTTCCGACTCGGTTGTCAGTTTTGTGCGCGCTGCACAAGAGGTGCTGGTAGTGGTCTGCGATGAGCCTTCGTCTATGACCGATGCTTATGCGCTGATCAAGCTGCTGCACCGGGACTGTCACTTGCAGGATTTCAGGATTCTCGCCAATATGACACGATCAGCTGACGAAGGGCGCAACATGTTCAATCGTTTTGCGGGTGTTGCCGGGCGTTTCCTGGATGTCAATCTGCGTTATGCCGGCGATATTCCCTACGATGAAACCCTGCGTAAAGCAGTACAGCGGCAGAGACCAACTCTCGATGCCTATCCCGGCAGCAAGGCCGCCGGTGCGTATCGCCGACTGGCAAAAGAGGTCAGTCAGTGGCCGGTGAGAACCCAGGCCAGCGGGCAGATGGAGTTTTTTGTAGAACGACTCGTGCAGGGCGTGTCCTGAACAGGGCTCAACGGGATTGTTTATGACCTCAGCAACAGGCGCTTCAGTCTATCAGGACGTGCAAGCCGGCAGTATGAACGAGCTGGTTGTGCAGCATGCGCCGCTGGTCAAGCGGATTGCGCATCACCTGTTGATGCGCATGCCATCCAGCGTGCAACTTGACGACCTGATTCAGTCGGGCATGATCGGTCTGCTGGAAGCGGCCCGCAAATACGATGTGTCCAAGGGGGCCAGCTTCGAAACCTATGCCGGCATCCGTATACGTGGTGCCATGCTCGATGAGATTCGTCGGGGCGACTGGGCGCCACGGTCAGTGCATCGCAAGTCGCGTGAAGTCGCCGCAGCGGTTAAATCCGTGGAGATGCGTACCGGCAGTGATGCCAAGGATCACGAGGTAGCAGAAGAGCTTGGCATCGATCTGGAGACCTACTACACCATTCTGCAGGACGCTTCGGGCAGCCGCCTGTTCAGCTTTGACGATCTGACTGAAGGAGGCGACGATTCTGCCCTGGAAGCCGCCTCAGGGGAGATCACCGGGCCGGCGGAAGAAATCCAGGAAGAAGACTTTCGTGCGCATCTGGCGGAGGCGATCGAGGGGCTGCCGGAACGCGAAAAACTGGTTCTGGCACTCTACTACGACGAGGAGCTCAACCTGAAAGAGATCGGAGAGGTGTTAGGCGTCAGCGAGTCCCGGATCAGTCAGATTCATAGCCAGGCAGCCCTGCGCTTGCGCTCCCGCTTACAGGAGTGGCGTTAGATCCGGTCTGAACAGGTCTCCTCCCGGGAGCGGCCACTCTGGGCTATAATGCCCATCATCTGAATTTATTTCCTGATAACGCTAAATTTTTTTTCCTTTCAAGCGATAACCTCTAGGGAGATACCGTGCCGGGTGGCGCCTATCCCCAGGTTGAGCTCATGACGTGGAGGCGGTTTTGGACAAGAACATGAAAATACTCATTGTTGATGATTTCTCAACAATGCGTCGAATTATCAAGAACCTGTTGCGAGATCTGGGGTTTACCAATACCGCCGAGGCAGATGACGGCAGTTCCGCCTTGCCGATGCTGGAAAACGGCCAGTTTGATTTTCTGATAACTGACTGGAACATGCCGGGCATGACCGGTATCGATCTATTGAAAGCCTGTCGATCCAGCGAAAAACTGAAAACGCTACCCATCCTGATGGTAACGGCGGAAGCCAAGCGGGATCAGATCATCGCGGCTGCGCAGGCGGGTGTGAACGGTTACGTAGTCAAGCCTTTTACAGCTGCGGCCCTGCAGGAGAAGATCGAGAAGATCTTTGAGCGCATCGAAGCCAATCGGTGAGGGAAGGCTCATATGTCAGATAAAAAAGAAAATGGATTGGCAGACGCTGGCAATGCAGCGGGGCTGGCGGGTAGTGCTGAATTGGCTGCGGCCGGAGCCAAGAGTTTTACTGATGCTCTGTTGGCACACAAGCAGGCAATGCTTGAGGCACTGCAACGTGATGACATGGCTGCGGTAGCCGATCATATCCATCAGATTAATAACGCCCGTGATGAAACACTTTATTTTGAGGTTGGACGCCTGACACGCGCGTTGCACAACGCCCTGCGTGACTTTCATCTGGAAATAGGTCTGCACAGCAACGCCGAAGTGAAACACGAATTGTCCGAAATGGCCGATGCCCGCAGCCGGCTAAACTATGTTATTTCGATGACCGAAGATGCTGCCAATCAGACCATGGATCGTGTCGATGAGGCCGCTCCCATGCTCCAACAGCTGGTTGATGAAAGTGAGTCAATCCAGGCAGACTGGCAGGTATTTCGGTCACAGAACAGCGCAACAACAGCCGCATCCTCCGCGCTTTTTGAGCGTATGCAACAGTTTTTACAGCGCATCAGCAGCGACGGGCAGGGGATCCACAACCGCCTGACCGACATACTGATGGCACAAGGTTACCAGGATCTGAGTGGTCAGGTGATCAAGCGCGTCATCGAACTGGTCAGTGATGTTGAACAAAATCTCGTACGCCTGGTCAAGCTTGCCAGTAGTGTGGAGGAAGTCGCCGGCATAAAACGCTCAGTCAGTGAGCAAAAGACTGAGCGTGACGAGAGACAGCGGATTCAGGCCGAGGGCCCGCAAATTAATCAGCATAACAACCAGGATGTGGTGTCAGGCCAGGACGATGTCGACGATTTATTGTCAAGCCTTGGGTTTTGACTCACGCAACAGCGCGAGGCTGATGAAGGTGAACCGCAGAGGAACAGCAACATGAGTTTTTTTGATGACGAAGAGATTCTTGAGGATTTTCTGGTTGAGGCCGGGGAGATTCTCGAGCAGCTCTCTGAACAACTTGTGCAGCTGGAAAAGCAGCCGGAAGACAAGAATCTGTTGAACGCCATTTTCCGTGGCTTCCACACCGTCAAGGGAGGAGCCGGGTTTCTGCAGCTGGCCCCCATGGTGGATTGCTGTCATGTGACCGAGAATCTGTTCGACAATCTGCGCAATGGGAAGCGCCAGGTCACGCCGGAACTGATGGACATCGTCTTGCAGGCGCTGGATTCGGTAAACAGCATGTTTGCCCAGATCAAGGAGCGCGTCCCGCCGGAGCCCGCCAGTGAGGCGCTGTTACAGGCATTACAGGTGTTGGCAAACGGGGAGAATCTTACAAGCACCCCGGATGCCATCGAGCAAGTTGCGAATGCCCGGGAACCAGAAGAGGCATCTGTGCTGAAAGCTGATGTCAGCAACAACGACGATATGACCGACGAGGAATTCGACCAACTGCTGGCTGCGCTGGATTCAGCTGATTTTGAGACCGAAGCAGAGAACCGTGCTGCGGCGCCGAGCGAAGCCGCACCCACGTCAGATGACGAAATTACGGATGATGAATTTGAAGCACTGCTGGACCAGTTGCAGGACACCCCATCGGAGAAAGTGCCTGCAGCGGGTAAAGAGCCTTCAGCGAACAAAGAGCCTTCAGCGGGTAAAGAGCCCTCAGCGGGTAAAGAGCCCTCAGCGAACAAAGAGCCTTCAGCGGGTAAAGAGCCCCAATCCGGTGACGAAATTACTGACGACGAGTTTGAGGCGCTGCTCGATCAACTGCACGGCGACAAACAATCAAGTCCCGCGAACGCCTCCTCAGCCCGGGGAAAAACCGGCGCAACCCTGAAAGCAGTGCCCGATCCCGTCCCGGCGTCAGCTCCGAAACCGGAACCGAAACCGGAAGCCAGGCTACCTGCGACTGACCAGGCACCCGTTGCCGAAACCACGGTCCGGGTTGATACCCGCAGACTGGACGACATCATGAACATGGTGGGCGAACTGGTGCTGGTCAGGAACCGGCTGGTACGAATCGGTTCGACAGCAGCCGACGAAATGTTGTCCAAGGCAGTGGCAAACCTCGATCTGGTCACTGCCGATCTGCAGACATCGGTCATGAAAACCCGGATGCAACCCATCCTGTCTCTTATACACATCTGACGCTGCCGACGATCTACTCTGTGTAGAT
>CAJXPR010000149.1 GCA_913058135.1 uncultured Gammaproteobacteria bacterium | reverse complement strand
GCCCGGACCAGGTGTCGGCGACCTGGGCCGGGCAGGTCGAGCGGGACTTCGACGACACCGTCGACCTGGCCGACGCCGCCAACCAGTACGCGCCCTTCCGGGTGCCGAGGCGCGTCGCCGGCCTCGAGCGTCGTACGGCGGGCAACGGCGCGGTCGGCGTCTACGGCACCGGGGTCACCCGCCTGATCGCCGTGCCCCTGAGAGAGGGCGATGCCGACGACCTGCGCGAGTCGTTGCTCGGAAGCCCCGCGGCGGTCGCCACCGACACCGGGACGCTGCTGGCCGTCGGACCGGTGAGCGTCTTCCTCACCAGCGAGGGCTTCAGCTACGTGCTGGCCGGCACGGTGACCGACGAGACGCTCCTGCGGGCCGCCGAGGACATCGTCGCCGGGGTGCGACTGCGCGGGCGGTTCGAATGAGCGGCGACACGGCGATCCGGACCCAGGGTCTGACGAAGTACTTCGGCCGCTTCGAGGCGGTCTCCGACCTGAGCCTCGACGTGCGCGAGGGAGACGTCTACGGGTTCCTGGGTGCCAACGGCTCGGGCAAGACCACGCTGATCAAGGCGCTGACTGGCAAAGACACCGATCAGCTTGCCGAAGAGCGGCGCCGCGGCCTGACCATCGACCTGGGTTTTGCCTGGCTGCATGATCCCGAAGCCGGTACCGTGGGATTTGTGGACGTGCCAGGTCATGCGCGGTTTATTCGTACCATGCTCGCCGGCCTGGCGGGCGTGGATGCAGTGCTGCTGGTGATTGCGGCGGATGCCGGGCCGATGCCACAGACCCACGAACACCTGGCCTTGCTGGATCTGCTTGGCATCAATCGTGGCATTGTGGTGATGAGCAGGGCCGACCGCGCCGACGCCCGGCAGCAGGCTGACTGCCGATTGGCGATCAAGGCTCTGACGCAACCCAGTCCATTGTCGGAGGCGCCGGTGATCGCGGTGGATTCAGTCAGCGGCAAGGGGCTGGACGAGTTGCTGACAGCAATCCGTGCTCTAGCTGTAAGCGAGCCAGTTAGCACCCCAGCAGGCCTGCCCCGCTTTCTGATCGACCGGCGCTTTACCGTGCCCGGCGCCGGTTGTGTGGTAACCGGCACCTTGCTCAACGGCCGCTTGAGTCTGGCGCAACAAACGCCATTGCAACTGGCACCTGCGCAACGAACCGTTCGGCTGCGTGGCATCCAGGTTGATGGTGAGGCGGTGACCGACATTGTCAGCGGTCAACGCGCGGCCCTGAACCTGACCGGCACGCTGGACAATGAGCATCCACAACGCGGCGACTGGGTGCTGGCAGCAGAGTCCTTTCAGATCAGTCAGCGACTGGATGTGGATCTGCGTGTATTACCCAAACAAACTATTCATCGAGGCACCTTACAAATCCTGACCGGCGCCAGTGCCGTCAGCGGCCGTCTGGTGTGGTTGGAAGCGCCTGTGGCGGGTAAAGCGCCTGCTGGTTTGGCCCAACTACTATTGGACAAACCCGTGCACGTGATCACCGGCGACGCCGTCATCGTGCGGGAACCTGCCGCCAATATCACGCTCGGCGGTGGCCGGGTGCTTGATCCGCAGGGGCGCCAGCGTGGCCGCAGCAATCCCCTGGCGCTGGCGAGGCTGACGGCGTTGAGCACAGTGACCAATGCCTCGCAGGCTCTGGCTACCGAACTGACACATCAGCGGGAAGTTGATCTGCCCGCCTTTGCCCGGCGCTGGAATCTGACCGCAGAGGAAACCGATGCCCTGCTGACAGAACAGGCGGTTATCAGACTCGGTGCTTACGGACTCAACCATGCGCAGTTAGACGCTGCCAACGCGAGCATTCTGCAAAGTGTGCGACAGGCCCATGATGAACAACCGGAACTGCTCGGCATCCATCTACAGTCATTACTGCGCGCTGCAGAAACCGGCCTGTCCCGGGAGACCGTAACCCTGCTTGTCGATCAGCTGGTGGCCGAAAACCGCCTGCGACGCCATGGTGTGGTGCTTGCCCTGCCCGACCATCAGGCGGTTCTGCCAGCGCAGGACCAGGCGCTGTATCAGCGGATACACCAGGCGTTGGCCGGTGCTGGCTTGCGCCCACCGATTGTCGGTGAACTGGGTGAGCAGCTGGGCCTGGAGCGCGAGGACATGCTGGCCGTCATGCATCGGCTTCAGGGCTGGGGCTACCTGCTGCCAGTGGCGCCCAACCGGTTCTACCTGCCCGAACAGCTCGATGATCTGGCGGCGGTGGCGCAGGCGCTGTGTGAGGCAAGCACCGATGGCGGGTTCTCGGCGGCGGACTATCGGGACCGCTCGGATATCGGCCGTAACCTCACCATCAAGGTGCTGGAGTATCTGGACCGGGCCGGCGTCACCGTGTACCGGGATGAGCGCCGTTTTATGCGCCCGGGCTGGCGCCGCGCGGTTGCCGAGCGGTCGTCGCAAGAATGACGTAGACTGCAGATCATGGAAGGACATCGTCCCCGGTGGGGCGCCCGGACTTCAACTCCGGTGAGATGCGCAACGCGCGTCTGGTGGGTTCGACTCCCATGTCCTTCCGCCACTTTCATGCCTCCCTGCCTCCCTGCCTCCCTGCTTTAAATCTGAGTGTTGACTATTCCGCACTATTAGGTAAGCTACTTATCTATTAAGTTACTTATCTATTAAGCTACTTGCCTATTTATTTGCCCACTTATTCAACGTGGAACAGGCGTGTCATGCCCAATCGCAAACAGACTGTCTCGAAAATCCTGGGCAGCTTCCAGATCATTCGCCGCGCCCTGCTGCAGCAGGTTGCCGAACATCAGTCCTGTCATGAACCCCGGGACAGCATCAGCCTGGCACAACAGATGACCTTGCTGACGGTGGCCGCCCGCGGCGCGATGAGCGTCAAGGATATAGCCGCAGCCCGCATGATCAGCAGCAGTGCCGCTACGCAGGTGGTCAATTCGCTGGTCGACAAGGGTCTGCTGGTGCGCAGCCAGGATACGCGCGACCGGCGCGCCACTGTTGTGACGCTCGGTGAACGCTATGAGCAGCTGGTGGCGACGCGCACCGAGAACGCGGCCACTTATCTGAAACCGGTGTTTGACGCACTGACCACTGAAGAGTTGCAGGAATACGAGCGACTCAACCGAAAGCTGGTCGACTCGCTGCGCCATGACTCACCCCAAAAATGACACCCTAAAACAACGCACCAAATAACGCCCGACCCAGGATCACTACCCCCATGACTGACACACAAACCGCGATCACGGATCAGCAGAGACGATTCTCGCTGATCGCCATCCTTGTCGTTTTTATGCTCGGCGCACTGGACATGACCATCCTGTCCACCGCGACGCCGACCATTGTTGCTGACCTGAATGGCCTGGAACTGTACGCCTGGGTCACCACCGCCTACATGCTGTCATCGACGGTGCTGGTGCCTGTGTTTGGCAAGCTCGGCGACATGTATGGCCGCAAACGCATACTGGTATGGGGCATCAGCATCTTTCTGACCGGTTCTGTGCTGTGTGGTTTAAGCGGCGAATTTGGTGAGCTGCCGCTGCTGGGCGACGGCATGATGCAGTTGATTATATTCAGGGTCGTCAAAGGTGTGGGCGGGGCCGCCCTGTTCACCAGTGCCATTGGCATCGTCGCGGATTTGTATCCGCCCCTGCAGCGCGCCCGGTTCATGGGCTTGTTTGGCGCCGTGTTTGCACTGGCCAGCCTGATCGGGCCTACCATCGGCGGCCTACTCACCGACCATGCCAGCGGCGTGTGGTTCGGGCATTATGTGGCGGGTTGGCGCTGGGTGTTTTATGCCAACCTGCCGCTGGGCATGGTGGCGCTGTTCATGGTGGCGAAAAAAATGCCCGCGCTGAATAACCACACCGGCGGAAAGATCGACTACCTGGGCGCCATGTTGCTGCTGCTGGTGTTTATCCCGTTCCTGTTGGCACTGACCTGGGGCGGCAACCGTTATGCCTGGGATTCGGCAGAACTGCTGAGCATGTTTGCCCTCAGTGCCGTTGCATTTGTGGCCTTTGTCCGCGTGGAGTTGCGTACCGCAGATGCGGTGATGCCCATGGATCTGTTTAACAACCGGGTGTTTGTTTTTGCCAACCTGTCTTCGTTTGTGCTGGGCATGGCGTTTATGGGCGCGGTGATGTTCATGCCGCTGTACATGCAGGTGGTGCTGGGCGTTGATGCCACCGGTAGTGGTTTTGCCATGCTACCGCTGATGGGCGGCCTGATGTTCACCAGCATACTGAGTGGACGCCTGGTGTCGAAGTCAGGCAAATATAAAGCCTATATGGTGGGCGGCGTCATGATTCTGGTCAGTGGCATGTACCTGCTGACCAGGCTTGATGCCGATTCGACGCTGACGCAGCTGAATATTGCGATGATGGTGGTGGGCCTCGGCCTTGGACCGTCACAGAGTCTGGTCAACCTGATTGTGCAAAGTGCCTTCCCGATCTCCAGGATTGGTGTGGCCACCAGTTCCACACAGTTTTTTCGACAGGTCGGCAATACCGTGGGCGTGGCTATCTTCGGGGCGGTGTTGATCAACAGTCTGGCCATTGAGCTGCCGAAACAGCTGCCGCAAATGGAAGGCGGCGCGGATTTCAGTATGAGTCAGGCGCAGGCCAATGCGATGAACCCGGCGGCCATGCAAGAGCGGGTGGAAGCACGTTTTGACGCCTACACACCCATTATTGAAAGTGCTTTTGCCGGCGATCGTGCCGCTGCCACCGAGGTGGTGAACAATCCGCTGATGGCGGAGGCGCTAAAGGCCCCACTGGTCACGTACCTGAGCAATAAAGAGGTCACCGAGGTGCCCGATGCGCAGCGTTATCTGGCCGCCTATCGGGTGGGCGTGGACGCGCAGGTGCAGGCCACCGTTGAAACCATTCAGCAAGGCACGCGCACAGCATTTTCCAACGCCATTACCTCAATGTTCAGTACCAGCCTGTGGATCTGTTTGCTGGGGCTGCTGGTGACACTGTTTATTCCGGTGATTTCGCTGGGCGCGCATGAAGAACAACATTGATACGTCGTTGATCGGATAGCTTACATCGCGGCGTTTCTGCGGAGTTCTTGCGGAGTTCTTGCGGAGTTCTTGCGAAATAGTTGCGAAATAGTCGCGGAGGTAAAAGCCAGATTTTCCGGGGCTCGCAGGGTGCTGATCTGCTTGGGAAAAAATGGAGGCTGGGGTCGGAATCGAACCGGCGTACGCGGAGTTGCAGTCCGCTGCATGACCACTCTGCCACCCAGCCTTTACTGTTGCAAATTCACCTGTCTGGGCGCAAAGTCCCGTGCAGGTAATTTCCGGACTGGCCAACGCGGCCCCGAAGGAAACTGCGCTGCTCATGGCCTGTGGCCGTAAGTTTGGAGCGGGAAACGAGACTCGAACTCGCGACCCCGACCTTGGCAAGGTCGTGCTCTACCAACTGAGCTATTCCCGCTTTACTTGGTGTTACTGAACAGGCCCGGATCATCTGGCCTGTCAGCTCTTTTGCAGTGCCGTTTTGCTCACTCCGAAAGAGGCGCTTATTCTAATGCCATTCGGTGTGAAGTCAAGCGCCAATCGTCAAATTTTTCACTGTTTTGACGTCAAAACCGGCATTGCCTTGATCAGGTATTGTGCCATGGACCATATGCTCAACGCGGCGGAAAGATATATCAGGATGTAGCCCGTTTGCAACAACAATTGTGGCCAGGCCGGGGTGTAGGCCAGCAGCACAATGATGGCGATCATCTGCACCGTGGTTTTGACCTTGCCAATGTAGCCAACCGCTACCGCATCGCGCTGATTGTTGCTGGCCATCCATTCGCGCAATGCCGAGACGAAGACTTCACGGCCGATGATGATGGCCGTGGGCACCACGAACCAGGCGCTGGGATAAATGGCGGTGAGCAGCACCAGGGCCATCACCACCAGCAGCTTGTCGGCCACCGGATCGAGGAAGGCGCCAAAGGGCGAGGCCTGATTCAGCCGTCGCGCCAGATAGCCGTCCAGCCAGTCGCTGATGCTGGCGATGGTGAACAGAAACGCCGCGATCAGCTGACTGTGAGCGATGCCACTGTAGTACACCAGCACAATCACCGGCACCAGCAAAACGCGACAATAGGTCACCATATTGGCGGCATTCAGCATGCAAACACTCCCTGATTCAACGGCTTGTCCTCAATATTACGGTGTAATTACAATCTAACTCAAATGCTTTGAAAAGCGTAATCGAGGCAGTCAGTGCGAGGCAAAAACAGGCTCAAAAGCGCAGTTTACATAGAGTAAATGAGCATTGTGAGCCTGTTTCTAACGAAGCAATGGCAACGCACGACTGCATGGATGCAGGAGGTAGAGCGACGCATGGAGCCAAAGCCGAGATAGCTTTTCATAGCATTTTAACCATTGTGCAACGACTCATAAATAACAGCAGCCAGTTTTTTACTGATACCCGGCGTGCGCGCCAGGTCGGCCTCACTCGCACGCATGATCTCCTGTTGACCACCAAAGTACTTCAACAGTTCACGACGGCGTGACGGACCCAGCCCCGGTATCTGCTCCAGTGGTGACTGCTGCCGGGTCTTGGCGCGGCGTTGGCGGTGGCCGGTAATGGCAAACCGGTGGGCTTCGTCGCGCACCTGCTGCAGCAGATGCAGCGCCGGCGAGTGGCCGGGAATAGCCAGTTCCTGCATGCCATCGGCGGTGGCCACAAACAGTGTCTCCTGCCCTGCCCGGCGGCTGATGCCCTTGGCAATGCCAATCAGCATGATTTCGGGCAGCTGACAGCCCTTAAGTACGTCGATGGCCTGCGCAAGCTGC
>CAJXPR010000148.1 GCA_913058135.1 uncultured Gammaproteobacteria bacterium | reverse complement strand
ACGAGATTTCTGCCTGTCTCGTGGGCTCGGAGATGTGTATAAGAGACAGCCTCCTGCCAGCTTGATGGTGATCTCATGCTCGCAGGCTGTGGATATTAAAAATAGCTGGATGGCGCGCCTGATCTCCTGGACCAGCCGAGGTTCCGACTCCGGTTCAGCAATCTGTGATGAAGGGGCACCTGCACGGATACCGGCCTGATGGGAGCGGCTGTACAGCAACCGGCCCTGCGCGAACGCATGCAAACGAAAACCGCCTGCTCCCAGATCAAGTATGACCTCCGTGACGTCCGGGCCTTCGTCACCGATCAACCGGTAAAATGCCAGCGCATCCAGATCAACCACAGCGGTGCGGATATCACATGACCGCAGCAGCGCCACTCGCCGCTCCACCTCTTCGCGACGGCAAGCGACCAGCAGGACATCCAGCCGGGACGCCCGGGTATTGTTACCCCCGGGCAAACGGCAGAAATCCATGCTGGCATCGGATACCGGAAACGGCAGATGCTGCCCGGCCTCGATCGCCAACCGGTTTTCAATTTCCTGCTCAGACAGGCCGCCATCCAGCTCAATAGTGCGGATAATTGCGTCTGCGCTGGCAACTGCAACGGCCGCTTCGCGCGCCTTCACCGACAGGCTTGCCAACGCCATCTTCAGGGTATCAAGCACAACTGTGCTGTTCGCATCACAATAGCCGCCTGTGTGCTCCGGCAATGGCTGCACCACGCAGGCCTGCAGGTGCCAGCGGCGACGTTGCCGACGCATGATTGCAAGCTTGATAGCAGTCGCACCAACATCTATCCCCAACATGATCGCCCTCCATGGCCTTCACATAGGTTTTTTAGCGGATTTCTGCCGGGCGTGCCGGGATTTATCACAAGAATTCCCGGTCAATGAGGTATATAATCGCGAGGCTAAGCGTGATTCAGCGCCGCTGATTCGCGTCAAAGCGGCCTGAGCCACCTGACATATCTGCACGGGACTGCCTGCATGCTGAAAGCCTTAAAAGTAGTGTTCTGGTTTGGCATTTTCTGCCTCAGCGGCGTCTTCATGGTGGCTTCTGCGGCCTACCTCTATCTGTCGCCACAACTGCCTTCGGCAGAAAGTTACCGCGAAGTGCAGCTGGAAACACCTCTGCGCATCCTCACCGCAGACCATAAACTGATCGAGGAAATCGGTGTTCGCCGCGACCCCATTACCTACGATGAAATTCCACCCCTGATGGTGCAGGCCGTCATTGCCAGCGAGGACTCCCGCTTCTATTCCCATCCAGGCGTTGATTTTCGAGGTCTGGTGCGGGGTTTTTACGGATTCCTGCGCGGCGTCAATCTGGGTGGCGGCAGTACCATCACCATGCAGCTGGCCAACAACATTTCCTTTGACAGTGACAATGTGTACGCACGCAAGCTCAAGGAAATACCTTTCGCCCTGCGGATACAGCAGGAACTGAGCAAAGAGGAAATCCTCACGCTATACCTGAATCTGGTGTATTTCGGCCAGGGCGCCGATGGCATCAGCGCGGCGGCAGCCGTTTATTATGACAAATCGGTGGACGAGATGACGCTGGGCGAATTTGCCACCATGGTCTCCCTGCTGCCCTGCCCGTCAGTGTGCAACCCGGTAACGGATCCGGAGCGTGCCAAGGGCCGCCGCGATGTGGTCATCAACAAGATGCTGGCGCAGGGCATGATTGATCGCAACCAGCACGCTGCTGCCCTGGCTGAACCCATTGAAGCCAGACGGCACCTGCGCAACATCGAAGTGAATGCGCCCTATGTGGCGGAGATGGTCAGACAGGAACTGTTCGACCTGTATGGTGATGATATCTATCGCCTGGGCATCGAAGTGGTGACCAGCATCGACAGCAAGATGCAGGTAGCCGCAACCAATGCCCTGCGCAACGGTCTGGAAAACTATTATGACCGTCGTCATGGCTACCGGGGCCCGGAGGCGAAACTGCCTGTCATCGGCGCCAATCCCCGCGAACGCTGGTTGCAGGATCTGAACGTGACCCCCACTTACGGGAATCATCAACCTGCCGTAGTGACCCAGGTTAACGAGCGCAGCCTGAACATTCTGTTTCGCGATGGCAGCGAGGACACGATTGAATGGACAGGCCTGGAGTGGGCACGCCCATTCATTACCCGCGACAACGCCTGGCCGCCGCCCCAGCAGGCCAGTGATGTTGCCGAGGTGGGCGATCTGATCCGTGTGCGCCGTGTCGGTAGAGAACTGCAGCTTGGGCAGGTTCCGGAAATTCAGGGCGCCCTGGTCTCAGTATCACCGGACAACGGTGATATCCTGGCCCTGGTCGGCGGTTACGATTTTCAGTACAGCCAGGTAAATCGTGCATTGGCATCGCGCCCGCCCGGCTCCGGTTTCAAGGCATTTCTGTATGGCGCCGCCATAGAAGATGGTTATAACCCGGCGACGCTGATCAACGATGCACCTTTTGCCCGTGGTGACTATCGGCCGCAGAACTTTGAACGCAACTTTGTGGGGCCCATCACCTTGCGCAACGCCTTCAAGGACTCACGCAATGTGCCGGCAGTGCGGCTTTACGATCAGCTGGGCACCAGCAAGCTATTCAACTTTGCAGCCCGTTTTGGTTTCAATACCGACACCTTCCCGCGCAACGACCTGACGGTGGCCCTGGGCAGCCAGGACGTTCAGCCCCTGCAGATGGCCACCGGTTACGCCATGATTGCCAACGGCGGTTATCGCATTGAACCTACGTTCATCAAGTCCATTTCGACTCTGGATGGCGTGATATACCAGGCGCGACAGCCTACCGTCTGCGAAGCAGACTGTGATGCCGCACCGGCTCCGCAATCCACAAACGGCCAGCCGGCAGCGGCGACGGCCCTGCTTGAGGATGATGGTGAGGGTGATACCAGCATCCAGGACAGCGAACCGCTGACCGCGCTGCAATCGCCGCCCCCCAAAGCCGAACTGGTCACTGACTCGAGAGTGGCCTATATCATGAACACCATGCTGCGCAGCGTCGTCGAAGAGGGCAGCGGGCGCCGCGTGAATCGCGAATTCGAGCGCCGCGACCTGATGGGCAAAACCGGTACCACCAATGGCCCCGCGGAAGCCTGGTTCACCGGGTTCAATCGCGATATTGCCACCAGTGTGTTTGTGGGGTTTGATCAACCCGAGCCTCTGGGCGAGTCGGAGCAGGGGGCAACGGTAGCCGTGCCGATCTGGATAGACTTCATGAAAGTGGCGCTGGCCGACATGCCGGAAAACATTATGGCCCGCCCTGACGGCATGGTGGACCGTCTGATTGACAGGAATACCGGGCAGATTGCCCGCCCCGGGCAAGCCAATACCATGTTCGAAGTATTCATGGCGGAGACCGCACCAGCGAACAATAGCCGTCGCCCGGCAGACGCTTCCAACCGCAACAATGAAGACAGCCTGTCCACGGAAATAATTTTCTAGACAACAATGACCGCCCACCACAAAAAAGGCCTTGTCGCTGTACGCTGACAAGGCCTTTTATCTGGCATCTTTTCCGATATCCGCTGGAGATTGCTTCAGGCGGTTACTGCCCGCGCAATTACCTCCCAGGCAGTTATTTCAGCGTGCGGTTACCAAAACGCTTGTTGAAGCGATCGATACGGCCGGCACTGTCCATGATCTTCTGCTTGCCCGTGTAGAACGGGTGGCACTGCGCGCACACGTCAACCAGGATATCCTTGCCGATGGTAGAACGGGTTTCAATCACGTTACCGCAGCTGCAGGTGGCCTTGATGGCCTGGTAGTTAGGGTGAATATCGGCTTTCATGGTATTACCTCATATTTAACTGGCATCGCCACCACATCGCCCAACCCGTTAAGCGGGTTGCCAGCGCCATGGCACCATACCTGAGTCAGCAACTACGGAAAGGAATTGTTCCGCAGGACTTTGGAAAAAGGGGCGCCATTGTAGCAGAGAATCAGCCGGACGCAAGTGACTGCGCGATTTCCGCCTTGATACGCTCATGGTTGCTCACGGTTTCGCGCATAATCTGGGCCAGAATGTCCGCCATCATGTCGGGATTGAGCTCATGCCGGGTGCAGGCGTCACGGATATCCAGCAGTTTTTGCGCTTCGCGCTGCGGGTCAAAGGACTCCAGTTGCGCACGCGCCTTGATTTCCCCCACTTTGCGTGTCAGCGCAAAACGATTGGCGAGCAGCAGAACCAGACTCTGATCAAGACGATCTATCTGCTTTCTCAGCTCCAGCAGCTCTTTGCCTGGCTCCGGGCTACCGGGTTCGTGACGTGTGCTCATCCATACTCCGTGGTCGATCTCGATTGGCGGCGGGCCGAACGAAAGCGCCAGGCCGCGATACAGTATAATGGAAGCCAGCCCAGTCTAAAACCAGTTATACTTGGACTTATTGATTACGCCGGGTTTCTGCTCCCCGACCCTGCCGGGGGCAAGGCGCAGTTCCCGATCACCTGTGTGGCAGCACCAACCTCACACGCCCCGGAATCCTGTATTCATGCCAGTCAGACCCGCCAGTGCAGCAGAGCCAGTCACTATATTGCGAGTGGCCGTGCCTTCCCCTTTGCGCCGCAGTTTTGATTACACCCTGCCCACCGACAGCGCCAGCATCCCCGAGGTCCTGCAACCAGGCATCCGCCTTCGCGTGCCGTTCGGCAACCGCGAACTGACCGGTATTCTGCTGGAAATCGGTGATACCACCGAGGTCAGTGCCGACAAGCTGAAGCCCGCTATCGAGATACTCGACCAGAAGTCACTGATTCCCGGGCACCTGCTGAAGCTGTGGTTGTGGGCCGCGCGCTATTATCAACACCCAATAGGCGATGCCTTGCACACTCTGATGCCCACCGGGCTGCGCGGCAAAGCCCAGGCCGGCATCAAAACACGCAAAGGTGATGTCATGCTCTCCGGCACCACGGAGCCGGATCATCCGGACCGCGAAGGCGAGCTGACTGACGAGCAACTGCAGGCTTGTAATGCCATTTGTGCAACGCACGGGGCGTTTCAGTGTTTCCTGCTGGACGGCGTCACCGGCAGTGGCAAAACCGAAATCTATCTGCAGGTTATCAGCGACACCCTGGCACACGACCGGCAGGTACTGGTACTGGTACCCGAGATCAGCCTGACCCCGCAGACCGTTGCCCGCTTTCGTCAGCGCTTTCCGCAGAAAAGCATCGCCATCATGCATTCCGGACTGACACCACGGCAACGCCTGAATGCCTGGCTGGCGGCAGCCCGGGGCGAGGCAGACATCATCATCGGCACCCGCTCTGCCATCTTCACGCCGTTGGCGCGACCAGGTCTGATCGTGATTGATGAGGAGCACGACAGCTCATTCAAACAGCAGGACGGGTTTCGTTACTCAGCCCGCGACCTGGGCGTAATTCGTGCCCAAAGCGAGGCCATCCCCATTGTGCTTGGCTCCGCCACTCCCAGCCTGGAGAGCCTCCACAATGCTCTCAGTGGCCGGTACCGGCATCTGCGCCTGACCCGGAGACCAGGTAACGCCAGATTGCCGGCCACCCGGCTGATTGACACCAACGGCCAGACCCTGGAAGACGGTTTTTCGACGGAGCTGATTCGTTGCATCCGCCAGCATGTAGACAAGGGCAATCAGGCGCTGGTTTTTATCAATCGCCGCGGCTTCGCACCCGTGCTGCAGTGCCGGGACTGCGGCTGGACGGCAGAATGCCGACACTGCGATGCGCGCATGACTCTGCATCGCACGCCCATGCACCTGCGCTGTCATCATTGCGAACGGCGCGAGCCGGTGCACACACACTGCCCGGAATGCCAGGGCAAAGCCCTGCTTGCCGTGGGCATGGGCACCGAACGCAGTGAGGCATTATTGCAACGCCACTTCCCCGATACCCGCGTGATTCGGGTCGACCGGGACGCCACCAGCCGGAAGCACGAACTGGATGATCTGCTGGCTGAAATCAATCAGGGCACGCCCTGCATTCTGGTCGGAACGCAAATGCTGGCCAAAGGACACCATTTTCCGGCAGTTACTCTGGTCGCCGTGCTGGACGCCGACAGCGGCCTGTTCAGTGCCGACTTCCGTGGCCAGGAGTTCATGGCACAATTGCTGGTGCAGGTCTCCGGCCGCGCCGGCCGCGCCGACAACACAGACAGATCGGGCGAAGTGCTGATACAGACCCGGCACAGCACGCATCAATCGCTGCAGACGCTGATCAATCAGGGATATCATGCATTGGCAGAGCAGTTACTGGACGAGCGCCGACTGGCGGGCATGCCCCCCTATGCGGCACTGGCGATACTGCGCGCCGAGGCGATCAACGCCGGCGCCCCGGCGCAGTTCCTGAGCGCTGCACGAACCCAGGCCGAGGCATTGCTGGCGCAAATGCCGAACGGACACCTGGTGCAGATCAGCGGACCGCTGCCAGCACCGATGGAGAAACGCGCCAATCGCTATCGCCAGCAGCTATTATTGCGCAGCCCGCAACGCGCCGATCTGCAGAATCTGCTATCGGTGCTGTGTCTGCAACTGGAGCAGATGAACACGCAACGCAACGTGCGCTGGTCAGTCGATGTCGACCCGCAGGATATGATATAAGCCGCAATGGGCAAGTCATTACACAATCACCAGGACAGCAACAAGGACAGCTCGAATCATGGTTCAGGATTTTGCCAAACAACGAACTCGCACGCCACTGGCCGAGCCAGACCCCCAGCCCTCCAGCTCCAGCGTGGGGCTGCTGCTCACCGGCCTGTTAACCGGTATAGCCGTGGGTGTGTTTATCAGCCTGCTGGTTTACCTGAGCGGCGTACTACCTGTCTCTTATACACATCTGACGCTGCCGACGATCTACTCTGTGTAGA
>CAJXPR010000147.1 GCA_913058135.1 uncultured Gammaproteobacteria bacterium | reverse complement strand
CCAATTGTGCCAACGTTGACGTGTGTCTTTTTACGTTCAAATTTACCCTTCGCCATTGTGACCGCCTCTTTATCCTAACCAAGCAATTTTGAAAACAACCCGTCAACATCAACAAGGGCTGCTATTCGGAAGTGCCCGGCACATGGATCCGCGCCGGCACTCTTAGCATTAAATCAAAAACATTAAATCCAACACCAAACAAACTGGTGCTCACATCCAGAGTCGAACTGGAGACCTCTTCATTACCAATGAAGTGCTCTACCGCCTGAGCTATGCGAGCAAAAAATAAACAGCACCCAGAGCACTCAATCCACCAAACCTGGAGCGGGTAGCGGGAATCGAACCCGCATAACCAGCTTGGAAGGCTGGTGTTCTACCGTTGAACTATACCCGCCTTTCGCCAGAACTTGTTAAATATCAATCAGCTCATCATGGTGGAGGGGGGTGGATTCGAACCACCGAAGCTTTCGCGTCAGATTTACAGTCTGATCCCTTTGGCCGCTCGGGAACCCCTCCCGCAAGAGCCGACGGGATACATTTTTCCCGGGTCTCTAAAGCAGAGGCGGCATTTTAGGGGAATTAGTCCGGCAGTGCAATCATTTCGCAGAGTTTTTCTGTGATACCGGCAACAGGGTTCAGAGCCTGCAATGCCGCTATAGATTCCTGAGCAAAATCAGAATCTTCATCGTCGCTCAGGACAATCCAGTAGAAGTTGCGCGAGCGATTTTCTGTCTGCATTTCTGCGGCAAGGTCGAGACCGGCAATTTGCCCGTATACAGCACGGGCGTTGCTTTGACTGGCAAACAGGCCGAGCGACACAACACCGTCCAGATCACCGCCCACCACCTGGTAGGTTTCGATATCAAGTCCGGCGGTGTCGATGGCGTCGCGAACCGACGCCATCAGAGCTGCCCCGGACAGTCCCACAGCAGCGGGCGGCACATAGACGCGATACAGGGGCGGCAAGGCCTGCTCATCAGTGCTCACTCGCCAGCGCCGGCCGGCCACATGCAGGTCAGCAAACGCACGCAACTCACTTTCGCTGGCGAAGGGCCCGAGTGCGGGGCAGTAAATCGGCGGCGGCTCAAGCAGCACCAGCGGCCTGTCAACCTCCTCAAGCATCACCAGGGTTTCCGTATAGGACCGGTCATCGACACTGGTCGGCTCGTTAGCAGGTGCAGGTCGCAGTCCGGCCCAGAGCGCATACAGAATATTCAGCATGAGCAGCATCAGCGCCAGCCTGCGCATCAGTCCGCTCCTTGTGGATCAGGCAGCGGTCGCAATGATGGTAGCATTTCTCCCCCGGAAATGACCTCGCGCCCTCCCTCTGTATCCAGCAACAGGCAGCCAGACATATCAACACCGGCGGCGATGCCCACACGACTGTGATTGCCAGCCCTGATTTCCACTGGTTGCCCGGCGTAGGCGTCCAGCTGCATCCACTGTTCGCGGAATGGCGCAAAGCCATGCCGCTCAAACTCAGTCAACGCGGCTACCAGCTCATTGATCAGCGCCGCCGCCAGCTGATTTCTGTCGATCACCTTATCCGTCGCGGCAGTCAGGTCGCTGTAGGGCTGATCGATAGCCGCGCCGGCGCCGGCCGGCATACAGGCATTCACGCCAATCCCGATGACGACGCGACACGGACCACTAACATCGCCGCTGATTTCGAGCAGAATGCCAGCCAGCTTACGCTGCTGGTACAGAATATCGTTCGGCCATTTGACCTTGAACCCATGGCAGTCCATACGATGCAAGGCTTTGACCACGACCAGCGCACAGACCAGGCTGAGCCCTTCCAATGCCGCCACGCCGGTATGGAAAGGCCACAACAATGACATATATATGTTGCGTCCGAACGGACTTATCCATTGTCGGCCCCGACGACCACGCCCCTGGGCCTGATGCTCCGCCAGCACCAGCCATGACTGCTCACCCTGCACCGCCTTGCGCGCAGCCTCAGCGTTGGTCGAATCAATGGAAAAATGCACATCAGGGGATGGCGCCAACCGGCTTACCGCCGGATCAAGACCGGCGATAATCAAGGATCTGTCGAGCAACCTGACACCACCCTCAATCCGGTATCCACGACCAGGCAACGCCTGCACGTCCACGCCCAGCGCCCTGAGGCCTTCAATCTGCTTCCAGATGCCCCCCCGACTGAGACTCAACGCCTCTCCCAGGGCCTGGCCCGAATGAACCTCCCCATCGGCGAGCAATGACATCAATGGCTGCAGGAACATGCTAGCGGGCGGTGCCTATTCGCATCCAGGCCAGAAACATTTCGTCCCAGACCTGATCGCCCCATCTGACCTCCTTGGTCGGATCCGGATTGAGCGGATTAAATCGGGAATTATCGAATGCTCCTTCGGCGATTATTTCTGTACCTGCTGGCAGAAACACGGGTTCGCGCAACCGGTACACCATCTGCCAGTTGTGTTGAAAATTGGGAATTGACAACAACTTCTCTTCACCACCATCGGGATATACCGCACGGAATCGTATGTGCTTGCCCCGGTAGTGCATATGTGGCGCAAAGCTGTACAGATAACTGTCGTCCGGTATCACGGTTTTCGCCGTCACGGGAAACTCCCGCACGCCAGGCGGGATCACGAACTCGCCGTTCATCACAGCAGTCCGCTCCAATTCATGGGCGGGGGGCGAGTCATGAAAGTAAAGACCCAGCCTGGTGCGATCGGTCAGTTCACGACCAATCGTGGTGTAGTGAAACTGGATCATGAAGCGCATGTCACGCTGCAGCAGGATACCGGTGTCAGGGTCCAGTTCAATATGGCCACGCCCTGGCGCATAGCCGCCAAAATTCGTCCGACTACCACCCCGGCTGGCGTTCTGCCGCTGCTGCCGGGCATCCTGCGTGTAAACAATAACATGATGCAGGGCCGATTTTTCATCCACATCAAACGCATACGCCGACACCCACCTGTCTTCGGTCAGGCCAATCTCCAGCGGCACAAACACATAATCCAGCACACCAGCCGCCGGCACCTGATGCTCGGGAAACTCAATGACCAGATCAGGCTCACCCAATTCCCACTCCGATTCATTGGGCGTCAACATGGCTAGTGGATCTTCTGCGCTTTCATCACGGCCGGCGCCGGTTTCGATCCAGCGCATGAGAATCTGCATTTCTTCATCGCTGATGTGGTGGACGTCCTCGTAGCGACTGGCATAGTCATAGTCGATCTGTCCGGGCGGCATTCTTCGGGTCAGCAGCGTCTCGCGTATCATACTGCTCCAGCCCTGCACCATCCGATGCCCATCCATGACCCAGGGAGCCACTCCCTGCTTTTGATGGCAGCCGACGCATCGATCGATAAGAATGGGGGCAACATCCTCTTCATAGGATATCGTCTGCGCCCGGACAGCCTCGATCTTGTCCAGCACAAGCGGCTCGCCCTCTGATTGGGACGGGTTATCAATGAAAGGATCATTGCGCAGCACTGAATGCACAACATAAT
The DNA here is from genome assembly GCA_913058135.1 of uncultured Gammaproteobacteria bacterium. Classification (GTDB taxonomy): domain Bacteria; phylum Pseudomonadota; class Gammaproteobacteria; order Pseudomonadales; family Pseudohongiellaceae; genus Pseudohongiella. The sequence goes on along the minus strand of CAJXPR010000147.1, from coordinate 3,516 downwards.
GCAGATGCGAGCTCATACCCGGCAGGTTCGCGGCAAGCGCCTGCTGCATGGGATCGCCTTTATACAAACCAACCCCGCCCCGGTAGAGAATGTCACCGCGGGCCGGATTGATGACCAGGACTTCACCACTGCGGGTGAAACCCAGCGCCTCACTTACCAGTTGGGAAGAATCAAGCAGAAAAGGTGTTTCAGAATCGAGGCGGCCGGCCAGCCCGGCCAGGCTGGCGCGCGTCTCGCCGCTGTCCGGTACCAGCACCAGAAACTGTACAGGTGAATTCGCAAACCGGTCGCGCAATGAAATGATTTCAGGAAGACCAGCCTCGCTGGCCTCACAGTCCGGGCTATAGACGAACACAACAACGGCGCGCTGATCCGCATAGCGGCTCAACTGATGAAAGCGGCCTTCATGGTCGATAAGCGCAAAATCCGGCACCTGGTTTGTCGTTGCGGACGCCCCTGCGCACCAGATCAAGCCTGCAAGCAGGACCAGGGTTTTAATCATCTGACCTAAGTTCCGAGATAGACGTGCCTGAAAGAAGTTTCACGCTGGCGATTATAATCAATCACTTTGCGCAGACTATAAATCAGGGAAATAACATTGCAATTATTTGTAACGCTCGCTCGGTGAACTACCCGAAAAAAAAGGCCGGCCCCCAAAGGCCGGCCTCTTGCGAGTCCGCTATGGAGCGTCGGTTGATGCTGCCGCTGCCTTGTCCTTGCGCAGCTTGCTCACCACCGAGGCGGCCTCCAGCATCACCAGCACACTCACCACCAGCACAATGAAATCCAGCGTAACCAGCAGCCAGTTGCCAGCCTGGTAGAAATCCACCAGCTGAATCAATCCGGCCAGGAACGATGTGATCAGAACAAAAATCATGGGCACAAGCGTATAGATAGCCGGCCGACCCATTTTCATCAACATCACCGTGATCACCAGCAGCGTCAGACTGGCCAGAATCTGGTTGGTTGCACCAAACAGCGGCCAGATGATCATGCCACCGGCGCCTGACGAACCACCAGCACCAAAGGCCAGCAACAGGCAGGCTGCTACAGCAATCAATGTTGCCGGCACACCCTTGTTGAACAGGTTGATCTTATAGATGTCACCCCATTCCTGAATGATATAGCGCTGCAGGCGCACACCGGAATCCATGGTGGTACCGGCAAACAGGGCAACCATGGTGGCCAGCAGAACCTGCGAGAAACTCTCGGACAGACCCCAGGATGAAGAGATCAGCACCGCACCGCCGGCAATAAAGGCCGGCGCGCCGCCATCGGAGAAATTGGCGTACAGCGTGTGCCACTGTTCAGGGCTGGCCGCGTAAGCGACAGAGCACACAGCAACAATGGTAATCAGCGCCAAAGAACCCTCGCCAATGGCGCCGAGGTAGCCCACGAATCGCGCGTCGGTTTCCTTGTTCAGCTGTTTGGAGCTGGTACCGGAGGCGACAATACCGTGGAAGCCCGAGATAGCGCCGCAGGCAATAGTCACGAACAACAACGGGAAGATACTGGGCGTGCCAACAGCCACCTGGCTGTTGAAAGCCGGCGCGGTCATTTCCGGCATGGTCAGGAACACGGCACCGTAGAGCAAAATCAGGCCCACAATCAGCTGCATGCCGTTAATGAAGTCACGTGGTTGCAGCAGCATCCACACTGGCAGCATGGATGCGATCGCGGCGTAGATGAACAGGATAATGATCCAGTTGGCATTGGCAGTCAGCCCAAACATGGTCTCAGGCAGCGTCAGCTCGATAAACGTACCGGCCCAGATCGACAGGTACAGTGCAATAACACCGACAATCGTGAGCAGCAGCAGGCTAAAGTTGCGGCGCAGCAATTGCCCAATGATCAAGGCCACGACAATGGCCGACCAGGCAGGGAACACGGATCCGGGCGTGCCGACAAAACCACCGGCAATCACCACGGCAAACACCGCGTTGACCATCAGCAACAGCAGGAAGATTACAATCAGGAACAGTGAACGGGTGCGCTTGCCGATGACATTTTCTGACAGCGCGCCAATGGACTTGCCCTTATTGCGGGTACTGGCCCAGAGCGCGCCCATGTCGTGGACACCGGCAAAGAAGATAGTGCCGAAGGTGACCCACAGAAGCGCCGGCACCCAACCCCAGTAAACGGCAATCGCCGGACCGACGATCGGCGCGGCGCCTGCGACAGACGTAAAGTGATGTCCCCACAGGACGTATTTGTTGGTGGGCACGTAGTCCACACCGTCGTTGAATTCATGAGCTGGAGTTTTGAAGTCAGGATCCAGTCGGTAAATCTTCTCGGCAATAAATCTGGAATAGACGAACCAGCCGAAAGACAGCCCCGCCAGACCAAACAGAATAATCATGATTCCGCTCATACAAAAACTCCCGCATTATTATTATCAACAACAGCTATCAATAACAGGTGATACCGGTGCCATGAACCGCACGCAGCGCCGCATCATACCAAGTTCGCGCTGACCAAGACAACGAGAAGGAACAAAAGCGCCCACCCTGCAACGTTTTGTCACAAGCTGGCGCTAAATTTGGCTACCTCACCGGACCTGCGTCATCGGGCGCGGCAAAGTACCGGGTGAACAGCCCCTGCATCAGCCACAACACGCCCAGCGACAACGCCAGCAAAGCGCCCCATTGCAGCAGGCCGGCAAAGAAGTAGCGGTCCAGCGAGGGCAGGCTGAGGTCATACGCCATAAAGCCGACGAACCGCTCCTCCATCCAGTGCCAGGCCCAGTGCGCGACGATTGCTGACAGCATAATCACACCCACACGTTCTGGCAGTGCGTATTTGAACAGCAAATGGATGACCGGAACCATCAGCACCAGCACCAGTATCTGCCCGAACTCGACGCCCAGGTTGAATGCCAGCAGGGACATGACCAGATGTGAGCCGGCAAACTGCATACTCTCTGTGAGCAGGAAGGAAAAACCGAAACCGTGCACCAGACCAAAGCCGAACGTCACCATCCACCGATGCTGCTGCTTGACGCCAACAATGTTTTCCAGCGCCATGTAGACGATGGACAGCGCAATCAGGGTTTCAATCAGGGACGGGAACCAGATTGCCGACGGCACCCAGCCCAACGCAGAGGCCAGCAGGGTAATGGAGTGAGCGATGGTGAACGAGGTAACTACCGGAATCAGGGCGCCGATACGGCGCAGCGGGATCAGCAGACAGAACAGGAAGAGCAGATGATCAGCGCCTTCCAGAATATGCTCGAAACCCAGGGCAATAAAATTGAACACCGCCTGGTACCAGCGCGGATCCAGATACACCCGACCCGGGTTGCCGATATAGCTGAAAGTTCTTTCACTGCCATCTTCAACGATATAACGCAGGACTGTGGTCGTTTCCAACCCCAGTCCGCCCAGACGCGCATCAATGGAGAAGCGGGACTCGGCAGAATCTATCGGATACGAGGCCAGCACATCGAGAAAACCCTGCCGATAGTACAGGCTGTCTCTTATACACATCTGACGCTGCCGACGATCTACTCTGTGTAGA
>CAJXPR010000146.1 GCA_913058135.1 uncultured Gammaproteobacteria bacterium | reverse complement strand
CGAGATTTCTGCCTGTCTCGTGGGCTCGGAGATGTGTATAAGAGACAGTAATAACCCTGGAAGTACTGACAACCCATCTCCTGCAGTCGCTCGGCCAGCGCCCTGGTTTCCACTCCTTCGGCCAGCACACGCAGGTCCAGGCTTTGACCGAGCGCCAGAATCGTTCTGACAATCGCCTCGTCATTAGGATCCAGCAACAGGTCACGCACAAATGACTGATCGATTTTCAGTTGCGTCAATGGCAAACGCTTGAGGTAGCCCAACGACGCATAACCGGTACCAAAATCGTCCAGCGAAAAGCGAATACCATGCTCGCGCAGGCGATCCATCTTTTCAACAGTCACCTCCACCTCTTCAATCAACAGGCCCTCTGTCACTTCCAGTTCCAGTCGGGACCCATCAACCCGGTTGCGCTTCAGACATTCGAGAATGTGATCGACAAAGCCGGCATGGTGAAACTGACGCGGGCTGATATTGACAGCCAGAGTGAGTGACGACATGACGTCGTCGGCACGCCAGTCGGCGAGCATTCCACACGCGCGATTCAGCACCCATTCACCCAGGGGCACAATCAGCCCACAGGTTTCCGCCACCGGGATGAAATCATCAGGTGACACCTGTCCCAATTCCGGGTCATACCATCGTAACAGCGCTTCCATGCTGTATACGTTCCCCGACGCATCAATTTGTGGCTGCAGATGCAGACTGAGATCGCCGTCCAGGAGAGCCTTGCGCAACGCCGCTTCCATGCGTGTGCGCCGGGTCACTTCGATCTGCATTTCGGGATTAAAAAAGCGCACTGCATTGCCTTCGTTTTTGGCAGCATTCAGCGCAAGATCTGCGGCCTTGAGCAATGCTTCAACGTCTCCGGTACCGGCATCAGAAAACATGGCGATACCGATACTGACGGCGCACACATGGTCTACTCCCCCCAGCTCAAAGGGTTGATTCAGTTGCAGGCGCAGAATCTCTGCCATGTCACGCACGCGCACAAGAGAGTCGTCGGCACTGGTCGCCAGGTCTTCCACGATCAGCACAAACTCGTCCGCCCCCAGACGACCGGCGGTATCGGTACTCAACAGGCCCCGCTCGAGCCGGCGGGCAAATAGCTGCAGCAACCGGTCACCCATATCATGACCCAGGGTGTCGTTGACGATCTTGAAATCATCAACGTCCAGGAACAGCAGGGCGCCTTCATAGCCGGTCTTGTTTCTGCCGGCCAGGGCATGGTCCAGCCTGTCCAGTACCAGCCGTCGATTCGGCAAACCCGTCAAGGGGTCAAAGAACGCCAGCTGGTGCAGTTGGTCACGAATCTGTTTGTGCTCGGAAATATCTGTGGAAATCCCGCACAGGGCATAGATACTGTTGTCGGGGTTGCGCAGCGGGATCTTGACCGAAAGGAAGTCATATTGGCGGCTGTTGCGCATGACGGTACTGGTCTCATCATCGGCTACGCGCTCCCCGTGACGAATGACCTTGAGGTCATTCTGCTCCAGCCGGGCGCAGGTCGTTTCATCAAAGAAGTCGGCGTCTGTCCTGCCCGTGATCTCATCAAGAGTCACGCCAAACAGATCACATACACGGCGATTGGCGTATCGATAACGCAGATTGTAGTCCTTGATGTAAATGTAGGCATCAACGCTGTTGAGTATGGTATTGAGACGGGCTTCACTGGCCATCAGGTGCTGTGTTTTTTCCGCGACCTTAAAACGCAGTAATACCGAGAACAGAATCGCCACGATAAGGGCCAGGGACAGCGCGCCGATCAGCCACCAGACAATCGCCGGCAAAGCCGGTTCATTCGGATCAATACTCCAGCGCCTGAGGAGTTGGTAGTAGGGGGAGCTGTCGTCATCCTTCCATACCTGCAGATGGCGATCAATAGCGGTCAGCAGTTCTGCATGCACTCCTTGGGGCACGGCAAAATAAAGACGGCTGGGTTGGAACATAATGGGTGTGCGCCCCAACCCGTATTCGAATGCCATCATGTCGCCATAAAAATGGTTGGCCGCAGCCGCATCGGCCCGTCCTGCAGCAACAGCCTCAAACGAAGCTTCCAGAGTATCAACCCAGACCCATTCCACGGCCAGATCAAAATTCTCCGCCAGCTCCATTAAATAACTTTGCTGCACGGAGCCTTCCAGCGCCACAACCCTGCGTCCGTTCAGATCCAGAAGGCTGACCAGACCAAGCCCGGCGCGCTCATAAAGCTGCGACCAGCTCAGCAGGGCTTCAGTCTGATGGAAATCGAAACGCTGGGCGCGCCCGGCTGTGTAGGCAACGTCCGGCATGATGTCAATGTCGCCGGCCTCCAGCATGCGCAGACAATCATTCCACTGACAGGGAACCGCTTCTATCAGCCAGTTTTCGCGTTGCGCAATTTCGGCGAGCAACTCTCCCAGCATGCCACCGGGCCGAGCGTCGGCGTCGAGAAATATTTTTGGTGAATTTTCATAGACGCCAACCCGTAATGGGGACTGCGCCGTCGCCGCGTATGTATGAAGCATGCAGGAAAGCAGTACACCCAGTGCCAACGCCCGGATTACTGCGACTTTGCATAGCGTACTTGCCACATCCATCCCACTATTCCCTTGCCAGCGCGCAGCAACGTTTATGGCGCAACTCGGTGTTCAAACTTTCTTTACAAACGCCGATTTGAGTTTCATCGCACCAATGCCGTCTATCTTGCAGTCAATGTCATGATCCCCGCCAACCAGTCTTATATTCTTCACCTTGGTGCCCACCTTGACCACCAGGGAAGATCCCTTGACCTTGAGGTCCTTGATAACAGTCACCGTATCCCCGTCAGCCAGGGCATTGCCATTGGCATCGTGAATGGCATTTACATCGCCGGTCTCAGTCACCGTAACGTCTTCAACCCCCCATTCGTGGGCACACTCAGGGCAGATTAACAGGATACCGCTTTGGTAAGTATATTCTGAGGCGCATTCCGGGCACCGAGGCAGATCTATCATTAAATTTTCCTGGTTCTGAGAATCACCAATATCATACCATCAGTATCATGTGGCGCGGTTACTTCAGGGGGACGTTCTGGGGATAATTGCGATGGTAAATCTCGCTGCCCATGCGCTTTATCTGCTGGTCAATGACCCAGTCCATGGTCGCCAGCATCGGCTGGCAATCCAGGTCGGCCTCCACCTGTTGCAACACATAGGCGATAGCCTCCAGCGTGGACACTGCACCTGCCGTGGGCTGTTTACGAATACGGTATCGCGACACCGGTATATCGGTGAAGGCATACAGCGGAAGTGCACCAAGGGCCGGAAACACTTTCATCATTCGCAGACTACGCCCCCAGCTGGCATCAATGAACAACAGATCCCGGGGCCCGCCAGCATACGATCCACCAGGCGCCAGATCATGCAACGGGCTGGCGTCATCACCGGGATAGATCAAGGCAGGATTTATCAACGGCCTCGAGAAGATAGAATCGAGGAAATCAGCAGACTTATCGGGGCTGGCGGGGTCCAGTGCTGCCATCTCTGCCCGGCTCAGCGACAGGGTGGCGATTCTGGCAGTACCAATAGGATGTCTGGCTTCGCGAACGTCCTGCAGAATAAACACAGGCCAGGTGTTGACGACGTTGGTAATTCGCGAACAATAACAGTAAGCAGGAGGGCGGCAACAGGCAGGACAGGTTTGGCGGGACATGACAGTACTCCCGATCACCGCTGCCCGGGGAGGGCAGCGGCGGCGGAGATTTACAACTGATTACTCAGCATCGGCAGCATAGGCTGCACGGTCTTCATCTGTGACTTCCTTGATGCTCAGCTTGATACGGCCGCGTGCATCCAGGTCCATGACCTTGACCAGCACGTCCTGACCTTCGCTGAGGTATTCACCAATATTTTCCACACGGTCAGCAGAGATCTGGGAAATATGAACCAGACCATCCTTGCCTGGCAGGATAGTGATGAAGGCACCAAAATCAACAATTCGGGCAACCTTGCCCATGTACAACTGGCCGACTTCTGCTTCAGCCGTGATGCGCTGAATCAGCTCAATGGCCAGATCGCGCGATGCAGCATCTTCGCCGTAGATACGGATATTGCCGTCATCGTCGATATCCACCGATGCGCCACTCTCTTCGGTGATGGAACGGATTGTAGCGCCACCCTTGCCGATTACGTCGCGGATCTTGTCGGAGTCAACTTTCATCATGGCCATGGACGGTGCGTTCTCGGACACGGTTTCACGCGCCTGCGGTAACACCTTGTTCATCACACCCAGGATATGGATTCGCGCTTCGTGCGCCTGATTCAGGGCAATCTCCATGATTTCTTCGTTGATGCCCTGGATCTTGATGTCCATCTGCAGTGCGGTTACGCCTTTCTCGGTACCGGCTACCTTGAAGTCCATATCGCCCAGATGATCTTCGTCGCCCAGAATGTCGGTAATCACCGAGAAACGATCGCCTTCCTTGATCAGGCCCATGGCAATACCGGCCACCGGGGCGGACAGCGGCACACCGGCATCCATCATCGCCAGTGAGCTGCCACATACAGAGGCCATGGAGCTGGAGCCATTGGACTCGGTGATTTCCGATACCACACGAATGGCATAGGGGAAATCATCTTCTTTGGGCATCACCGCCTGAACACCACGCTTGGCCAGTTTGCCGTGACCAATCTCGCGGCGCTTGGGGCCGGACATAAAGCCGGTCTCACCCACGCAGAAGGGAGGGAAGTTATAATGGAACATGAAGGATTCCTTTCTGGAACCTTCCAGGCCTTCGATCAGCTGTGCGTCACGGATGGCGCCCAGGGTGGTGACGACCAGCGCCTGGGTTTCACCGCGGGTGAACAGCGCTGAACCATGCGCTTTGGGCAGCACACCGGTTTCGATTTCGATAGGACGCACAGTGCGGGTATCACGGCCATCGATGCGTGGCGCGCCATCAAGAATGCGGTTACGTACCACTTTCTTTTCCAGCTTGCCGAACACACCTTTGACTTCCTCGGCGCTGACGCCTTCCTCTTCACCGGCAAACTGCTCTACAGCCTGAGCCTGCAGTTGGCCCAGCGCATCATATCGCTGCATTTTGTCAGAGACCTGATAGGCTTCTGCTATACCGTTCGCGAACGCATCACCGATGGCTTTGGTCAGCGTTTCATTGACCGCCGGTGCTTCCCAGTTCCATGACTCTTTGCCCGCTTCTGCGGCCAATTCCTTGATTGCTGAGATCACGACCTGCATGGCTTCATGGCCAAACAGCACCGCGCCCAGCATCTGGTCTTCGGTCAGTTCTTTGGCTTCCGATTCGACCATCAGCACGGCCGACTCGGTGCCGGCCACAACCATGTCCAGCGCCGACGTTTCCAGACGCTTGGCGTCCGGATTAAGCACATAACCACGTTCCACATCAAAACCAACGCGGGCAGCGGCAACCGGCCCCTGGAAGGGTGCGCCGGAAATGGCCAGCGCCGCGGAGGCACCGATCAGCGCCGCGATGTCCGGATCCTGATCCTTGGTGGCGGAAATAACGGTACAGACCACCTGCACTTCATTCCTGAAACCCGCTGGAAACAGAGGGCGAATAGGCCGGTCGATCAGTCGGGAAACCAGGGTTTCCTTTTCTGTCGGCCGACCTTCACGCTTGAAGAAACCGCCGGGTATTTTACCGGCGGCATAGGTTTTTTCCTGATAGTTGACTGTCAGTGGGAAAAAGTCTGCACCCGGGTTGGCGGTCTTTTTTGCCACTACAGTTGCCAGCACCTGTGAACCACCCATGGTGACCACAACGGCGCCGGTTGCCTGTCGTGCAATTTTGCCGGTTTCCAGGGTAACCGTCTGGTCACCGTACTGGAAAGTCTTGCTTACAATATTAAACATAACCTGTTCCTGTTTTTTATTTGAGACCCGGGCAGCATTGCAACAACATCCTTTTTACCAAGAGTCTCTTGTCACTTTCTCATCGTTTTGAAACGGGGTTGCGTCTTAACGACGCAGGCCCAGACGCTTGATCAAAGTGGCGTAACGGTCAACATTCTTGCGCTTGAGGTAGTCGAGCAGCTTACGGCGGCTGTTTACCATGCGGATCAGTCCACGACGGGAATGGTGGTCGTGTGAGTGTTCACGGAAATGACCCTGCAGCAGGTTGATGTTTTCGGTCAGCAATGCCACTTGAACTTCCGGTGAGCCGGTGTCGCCTTCGCTCTGGCCGTATTCTTTGACAATGTTTGCTTTCTGTTCAGTTGTTAAAGCCATTCTTAAATCTCCAAAATAATATGCGCTAAGTGATAAGACATCCTGTCAACCAGCATAACCGTGCATACTGACAGTTACCTGGCGGTCTCCTTTATTAATCGGTGTGGCTTGACCCGACCATCGTCGAGCATCTCGCCAATACCGATGAATGCTTCTTCGTCGTACAATCTTACCAGGCCGTTACTTGGCATCTGCCGCAGCATCACAGCCTGGCCTTGTCGCACGTACGCGGCCATCTGCGCCGACAATACCGCTTTGGGCAAATGTTCAATGGCCAGATCCGGCGCCTGCAACAGGGCATCCAGAGCATCGGTGCCATCGGCGTCAAAAATCGCCTGCAAGGTCTCTGGTGTGACGCAGTTCTCCAGCCTGAACACACCGGCCTGGGTACGTCGCAACGCCGTAACATGGGCGCCGCAGCCAAGTGCTTCACCCAGATCGTCGGCTATAGTACGCACATAGGTTCCTTTGCTGCAATGGATTTCCAGTGACAGCGAGGACCCGTCAAATTCATGCAGGATCAGGTCATGGATGGTGACCTGCCTGCTTTTACGTTCCACTTCCTGGCCCGCCCGTGCCAATTTGTACAGCGGCTGACCTTTATGCTTTAGCGCCGAGTACATCGGCGGCACCTGCTCAATATCGCCTTTAAACTGTGACAGACAGTTGACCAGTGTCTGCTCACTCAGCTCACCCACCGGACGTGTACTGATAATCTCGCCTTCAGCGCTGTCTCTTATACACATCTGACGCTGCCGACGATCTACTCTGTGTAGAT
>CAJXPR010000145.1 GCA_913058135.1 uncultured Gammaproteobacteria bacterium | reverse complement strand
TACACAGAGTAGATCGTCGGCAGCGTCAGATGTGTATAAGAGACAGGAATACAACTACAACCTGCTGGGGCAATGGCCACTGGCACTGACCGCATACAACCATGGCGCGGGCGGGCTGGCACGAGCGGTACGTGAAGTGGGCAGTGATCAGATCGAAGATATCATCGCCAACTATAACGGCCGCGCATTCGGTTTTGCTTCACGCAATTTCTATCCCCAATTTCTCGCGGTTCTGGATGTGGAACGACGGGCTCAGGCTTTGTTCGGCCTTCTGCATCTGGATTCCGCACCGCAATACGATGAGTTCGAACTGGACGCTTACATTGAGGCTGACACATTGGCTGCAACCCTGGGTGTCACGCTGGATCAGCTTCGTTTTGATAACCCGGCGCTGCGTCCGGTGGTATGGCAGGGTGGCAAACGCATTCCACGCGGTTACACGGTCAAAATTCAGCGCAACTCAATCAATGCACCGCTGGCTACGCTGATAGGCAGGGTGCCGGCCGGGCAAATGTTTGCCTATCAGACGCCGGATGTGAATTATGTCGTGCAACGGGGCGACAGTCTGTCGGCGATTGCCGGTCGTTTTGACACCTCGGTAGGGCAGCTGGTATCTCTGAATCAGCTCGACAATCAGCATCGCATACAGATCGGCCAGACGCTGCTGTTGCCGCACGATACCAGCATGGTAACTCAGACCCTAGCGTCGGGCAGCGCCGAGTCGGCAGCGCCAGAAGTTGTTGCTGCGGTTGTAAGCACCGGCGACAGCTACAGTGTCAGGGCAGGTGATACCGTGTCACGGATCGCGGCCCGTCTTGGCGTCAGTGAGTCGGACCTTCTCCGGCTGAACGGTATTACAGACCCGCATCGTATTTATGCCGGACAGGCACTTCGTATACCGACAGGCGATGAGGCGCAGTTAATGTCAGTGGCTTACACATCTGCTGTGGATCAGCAGGTGACGGCGGAGCCCGTGGTCATGGACGATACCGATGAGTCTGCGCGCGATCTGGTGGGTCCGCCTGAATATGATGCCGAAATTCATGGCGATCGTCTGGCACTGCAGGCAATGTCCGAAGAAGTAGCGGATGACCTGGCAGTGGAGCCGGATTTGAGCGTCAGTGCGAGTAATGAACTGGCAATACGTGCGCTGTCTGCGGATCCATCAGACTATTCGGTGGCGGGCAACGGTACTGCTGAAATTCAGGCGTCGGAAACGCTGGGTCATTTTGCAGATTGGCTGGATATTTCGACGCAGTCGCTGCGTGACCTGAATCGGCTGAGCTTCAATCAGCCCCTGATTATCGGTGAGAGACTGCAGCTGGATTTTGGTGAAGTCAATCAGGAGGAGTTTGAGTTGCGTCGGCGGCAGTTCCATGTCGCGCAGCAGGAGAACTTCTTCCGCAACTACCGTATCCAGGATCTGGCGCGACATGAGCTGGCGGCGAACGAAAATATCGCCAGCATCGCGCGGCAGCGATATTCGGTACCGTTGTGGCTGCTACGGCAGTACAACCCGGGGCTGGATTTTAGTCGCGTGCGAGTCGGTCAGGAAATTGTTTTCCCGATTGTCTCCCGCGACGACGATGCCTGATGATCCCGCGCCTCGTCAGAATCTGGCACGAGTCAGTCGGGTTTGGTTAACTTATGGAGGAGCGTTGACAACCCTTGGATGGTTGTCACCGAGCCCCCCATGGATGGGTTCACGGGCGTCTCCGGAAGACGTTACCCAAGTGCGGCCAGCGTCCTCATCGAAGTTTCCAATCCGATACAGAGGTAAGAAGAAAAGGGACGGAGGATTATCGAATAAATCGAATAATCCCTCCGTCCCCTTTAGTGGTGCGTCCCCTTTAGAGGAGGATCAGTTCTTGATGAACTTCATGGTCATGCGGTCGCTTTCACCGATGGCCTGGAACACCGGGCGCTGTTCAGCTGACAAACCACGCAGGTTGGGTGGCAGCATCCATACGCCGTCTTCATGGGTCTTCGGATCGTTCGGGTTGGCATTGATCTCCGAGCTGCCAGCGAAGGTGAAACCGTGTGAGGTCATCAGATCGATCAGCTGTTGTTCGTGAATGTATCCGTTGCCCGGTATTGCCGCTTGATCGGCATCCCAGCGATGGTCGACGATACCGACAGTGCCGCCGGGCTTCAGCGCCTCATGCCAGGCCATGATCACATTATCCGCACCCATACCAATCCAGTTATGGGCATTGCGGAAGTCCAGAATGACATCGACGCTACCGGGTTCGGCGATACGCGATTGGGATTGCGTCAGTTGCTCGGAGACAACAACCTCGCCGTAAACCTCCGGATTGCTGTCCAGCAGACGCTGGAAGCCGGCGTTGCTGCCGCTCATCCAGCCGGCCAGTGGTTCAGGGCTGCGATCGTAGGTTGCGCCGATCAGGGTGCCATGGTCTTTCAGATAGGGAGCCAGGATTTCGGTGTACCAGCCGCCGCCGGGCCAGGCTTCAATAACCGTGTCGTCGCGCTCAACACCAAAAAAGGTCAGTGTTTCGTAAGGATTGCGATAAACGTCGCGTGAGCGGTTGAGATCAGCGCGATGTTCGCCGTCGATGGCGGCCCGCAGTGCACCGTTGCCCTGTGCGAAGGCACTGCTGATGCTAATCGTGCCCAGCATCAGGGTAAGAAGAGAGGTTTTTACCAGGGTTTTCATTATTTTGGACTCCGGTCATGGTTGGATGTAACCCGGAAGATTACCCCAGTTCCTTATGTGTTAATAGCCTGCGCTGATGCTCAAGCTGAAAAACGCAATCAGTGTGCCCAGCAACATGCCCGCCAGTACATCGGATATGAAGTGCACCTTGAGCATGACGCGCGACAGCCCGATCAGCGCCGCCCAGCTGTAAGCGAGCAGGCCGATGGCCGGAAAACACACGCTGGTGATGCCGGCAATCATGAACGCGGCGGTGGTGTGGCCGGAGGGGAAGCTGAATTCGTCCGACGGTTTGAGCACCGGCGTCAGGGCCTGAACAACGTTAAAAGGGCGTCGGCGTTTGAAGCTGCGTTTGAGAATCCAGTAAATGGGCAACTCGATGACAAATGCCAGCAGTCCGGCGAGCAGAAAGGCGGTGCCCTGTTCCGGGAACAGCGCCGGCAGTGCCAGACCCATCAGCAGATACAGATAACCATCACCGGTGAAGGAGATGAAGCGTACCAGGGTTTCCAGTTGCAAGCGCTGGTGCAGGCTGTTGAGACCAAGAAACAGACGGGCGTCCAGGTCGGCCAGCCATTGCAGGGCGAGTATGCTGCGCTGAATCATGATCGGGATCTCCGATGTCTGAACTTGCGCAAGTGTGACAGTGCAATGTGACAGCGGTGCGTCCCTGATATGACGTTTGTGTGACAGGTTGCGGGCCATTGGCCGGTTGCCGTGGCGGCGGGGGTGCTGCTATTGTTGCTGGCAGGAAGCTGTTATCGACTGACTGGATGTGAATGAATATGACTGACTCTCATGGATTGATTTCTGTGCCGCAGGCCGTCGAACATGTGGCTGATGCTGATGTGCTGGTGCTTGATGTCCGCTTCAAACTTGAAGATCCGCATTATGGCGCGCAAGCCTTCAACGAGTCACATGTGCCGGGGGCGATCTATCTGGACCTGGACCATGATCTGTCGTCGCCGGTGGTCCCTGGCGTCACCGGCCGGCATCCGTTGCCCGATCCCGATGTGTTTGAAGCCCGTCTGCGCGAAATTGGTCTGCGCCGCGGCGACCGCGTGATTGTCTACGATGATGGCCCGGGTTTCTATTCCGCCAGGCTCTGGTGGTTGCTGACCTGGTTGGGCCATGATCAGGTAAGTGTCATGGACGGCGGACTGAAGGCCTGGCGCGAGGCGGGTCTGCCTTTGACAGCCGAGCGAACGGTGCGTCCGTGGCCGGGTGACTTTACGGCGCAGCCTGACGATAACTTACTGGTGAGTGCTGATGAACTGATGGCGCAGGTAGCCGAACGTCAGGACAACCCGAAGTACGTCATTCTGGATGCACGGGCGCTGGAAAGGTTCCGGGGAGAGCACGAACCCATTGACCCGGTAGCCGGTCATATTCCCGGCGCCAGCTGTCTGCCCTGCAGCGGTAACCTGGATGCCGAGGGCCGGTTTCTGCCGCCACAGCAGTTACGGGCACGTTTTCCGCAGCCTGGCCCCGGACAGGAGCTGGTGTGCTACTGCGGGTCCGGGGTCACTGCTTGCCACAATATACTCGCCGCGGTCGTTGCCGGGTTGCCCATGCCCCGACTCTATGCGGGTTCCTGGAGCGAATGGATAACCGAGCCGGCACGGCCGATTGGGGTCACTGAACCTGGGGCCGACTGACCGGGCGCCGGAACCGGGCATTGACCCACAATGACAACGCAATAATGCCGCCGCCAACGAACAGCGGCAGCAGTGGCTCGTCATGACCCCAGATGGCCAGATTGACCACCAGGCCAGCCGGTACCAGGGCATTGTTCATCACCGCCAGGGTGCCGGCATCCACTTCGCAACCACCGCGATTCCACAGATACAAACCGACACCGGAAGCCACGATACCCAGCCAGGCCAGAATGCCCCAGTGCAAGGCATTGTCGGGCAGCATCTGCTTGTCGCCGAAAATCAGAAACGACGGCAGCGCGATAACCAGAGCGCCGATAAAAAAATGACCAAAGGTACGCCATGGGGCAATCGCGACCGGCCAGCGGAACATCAGATGTTTGTACCCCACCTGGCCCGCCGCGAAGGTAATATTGGCGATCTGCAGCAGGATAAACCCCGTGAGGTAGTCCTGGCTCAGGCCATCATAGCGAATGACAGCGGCACCCAGCGTGGCGACGGCGGCAGCCAGCAGCGCGGTTGGCGAGAACCTGCGGTTAAGGGCATCGTCGATCAGGGTCACATACAACGGCGTGAAGATGGTAAACAGCAGCACCTCGGGCACCGTCAGTATGCTGAAAGACCGATACATCAGGGCATAGGTGATACCGAACTGCAGTGCGCCGCACAGCATGATGCCGCTTACCAGTTGCCGTGGAATGCCGCGCCAGACCGTAAATGGCAGAAACATCAGCGCTGCCAGTGATACCCGGGTCAGCACGGCAAAGTCGCTGTCCACATTACCAGACAGAAATTCGCCGATCAGGCTGAAGGAGAATGCCCACAGCACGGTGACAATAACGAGCAGACCCATGACGAGGGGAATCCTTGTGTGAAGCTTGCGAGTTGCTGCCCGGCCCGGGCAGGGATTAATCAGTATCAGCCGTCGATGCTGACTTTTACGGCGCGCAAGATTACCACAACTGCGATCATGCCGCTAATTACCGCATAATCATTGTTTGTCGGCCACACATCGGCGAAAATGGCGCTTTTAGCCCCAGGCCGGTCACAACCGGCAGCAACTACAAGATCAGTCACCAATGTCTACCAATCTACTCGCGCAGGAAGTTGCGACGCGTCGTACCTTTGCCATCATTTCGCATCCGGACGCCGGTAAAACAACCATCACCGAAAAGCTGTTGCTGTTCGGCAAGCTGATTCAGTCGGCCGGCTCGGTCAAAGGCAAACGCAACGAGAAACACGCGACCTCGGACTGGATGGCGATGGAGCAGCAGCGGGGCATCTCGGTGACCTCGTCAGTGATGCAGTTTCCGTATCACGACGCCATCGTCAATCTGCTGGATACGCCCGGACACGAAGACTTCTCCGAGGATACTTACCGGGTATTGACGGCGGTTGACTCGGCGTTGATGGTGGTCGACGGCGCCAAGGGCGTCGAGGATCGCACCATCAAGCTGATGGAAGTCTGTCGCCTGCGTGACACGCCGATTTTCACCTTTGTCAACAAGCTGGATCGTGACACCCGTGAACCCATTGAGGTGCTGGACGAGATCGAAACTATCCTCAATATCCGCTGCGCGCCGATCAACTGGCCGCTGGGCAACGGCAAGGGATTCAAGGGCGTGTATAACCTGTACACCGATACCATTCACGTCTATCACCATGGGCAGGGCACCCGCATTCCGGATGATGTGCAGATCAAGGGCCTGCGCAGCGACGAAGCAAAAGCCCTGCTGGGCGCCTACGCCGACGACTTCGCCGACGAAATAGAGCTGGTGCGCGGTGCCAGCAATGAATTTGATCTGGACGAGTACCTGGCGGGCCGCATGACACCGGTGTTTTTTGGTACTGCCCTGGGCAATTTTGGTGTGCGCGAGATGCTCAATGATTTCGTGCAATGGGCACCGCAGCCACGTCCGCGTGATACCGAGAGCCGCTCGGTCGAGCCGAAGGAATCACCGTTCTCTGCGTTTGTGTTCAAGATACAGGCCAATATGGACCCCAATCACCGGGACCGTATCGCGTTTCTGCGTATCTGTTCGGGTGCCTACACCAAGGGCATGAAGTTGCACCATTGCCGTCTGGGCAAGGAAATACGGATCAGTGATGCGGTGACCTTCATGGCCGGGGAGCGCGAACAGGCAGAGAATGCCGTCTCGGGCGATATCATCGGTTTCCACAATCACGGCACCATCCAGATCGGCGATACCTTCACTGAGGGTGAGGATCTGCAATTTACCGGCATCCCGCACTTTGCGCCGGAGCTGTTCCGTCGTATCCGTTTGAAAGACCCGTTGAAAACCAAGCAACTGCAAAAAGGTTTGAAGCAGCTGTCCGAAGAGGGATCGGTGCAGGTGTTCATGCCGCAGCGCAACAACGACCTGATTGTCGGCGCGGTGGGTGTACTGCAGTTTGAGGTAGTGGCGTACCGCTTGAAGGATGAATACAAGGTGGATTGCATTTACGAGCCGGTGAACATCTACAGTGCGCGCTGGGTGGAGTGTGATGATGCGAAGAAGTTCGAGGAGTTCAAGAAGAAGGCCTACGAAAATCTGGCGGTCGACGGTGGGGATCACCTGACCTATCTGCCACCGACGCGCGTGAACCTGGCACTCATGGAGGAACGCTGGCCTGATGTGCGCTTCCGGGCAACCAGGGAGCACCGGAAGTCTGATTGATTACAGGAGTGAGCTCCGTTCCGAGCCGCGCGCTACTGATTGTCTGCTTGCGGAGACGCCCGTGAACCCATCCCTGGGGGGCTCGGCGACGACCGTCCAAGGGTCGTCGACGCTCCACAAGCA
>CAJXPR010000144.1 GCA_913058135.1 uncultured Gammaproteobacteria bacterium | reverse complement strand
TGCACGACGAGGGCGTTGAGCTGTTGTTCGGATATCCGGGCGGCGCTGCGCTGCATATTTACGATGCGATATTCAACCAGGACAAGGTGGCACATATTCTGGTACGTCACGAGCAGGCGGCAACGCATGCGGCGGACGGCTACGCCAGGGCTACCGGCAAGCCGGGTGTGGTGCTGGTAACGTCCGGTCCGGGCGCAACCAATGCCATTACCGGTATTGCGACAGCATTCATGGATTCCATTCCTATGGTGGTCATCTCGGGTCAGGTGGACAGTTCCCTGATCGGTTCCGATGCATTCCAGGAAACCGACATGGTCGGTGTGTCCCGACCCATTGTGAAGCACAGCTTTATGGTGCAGAACGCTGAAGACATTCCCATGGTGGTGAAGAAGGCATTCCATATTGCCACGACCGGCAGGCCCGGTCCGGTGGTCATCGACGTGCCCAAGGATGCCACCGATCCGGCGCGCAAGTTCGAGTACCAGTACCCGTCCACCGTGAAGATGCGCTCCTATTCGGTGCCGGCCAAAGGTCATACCGGGCAGATCAAGAAAGCGGTGGAGATCCTGCTGGCCGCCAAACGCCCGATTATCTATGCCGGTGGTGGTGTCATCCAGGGCAATGCGGCAGAGCTGTTGACCGAGCTGGCACGCAAACTGGGCTACCCGGTAACCAATACCCTGATGGGGCTGGGCGCATTCCCGGCACCGGACAAACAGTTTCTGGGCATGCTGGGCATGCACGGTACCTATGAAGCCAATAACGCCATGCATTTCAGTGACGTGGTCCTGGGCATCGGTGTCCGGTTTGACGACCGTGTAACCAACGCGGTGTCCAAATTTTGCCCGGGTGCCAAGATCCTGCATGTTGATATAGACCCGGCCTCTATTTCAAAAACGGTGGCGGCTGACGTACCTATTGTGGGCTCGGTCACCAGCGTGCTGGAAGAGATGCTGGAGCTGGTGTCGCAGGCCGACGCAAAAGTGGATCGCAAATCACTGGACCTGTGGTGGCAACAGATTGAAGGCTGGCGCGCCAAACAGTGCCTGAAAGTGACGCCGGCCGAGAACGATGTCATCAAGCCGCAGCAGGTGGTTGAAAGTGTTTATCGTGTCACCAAGGGCGAAGCCTACGTGTCATCGGATGTCGGCCAACACCAGATGTTCGCGGCTCAGTATTATCACTTCAACAAGCCACGACGCTGGATCAATTCTGGTGGGTTGGGCACGATGGGGTTTGGTTTTCCGGCGGCCATGGGTGTGCAACTGGCATTTCCGGATGCGATTTCGGTGTGTATCACGGGTGAGGGCAGTATTCAGATGTGTATTCAGGAGCTGGCGACCTGTTTGCAGTATGGTCTGCCGGTGAAGATTGTGTGCCTGAACAACGAGTCCCTGGGCATGGTCAGACAGTGGCAGGATATGCAGTACGGCGGACGTTATTCAAGCAGCACCTACTCGGAGTCGCTGCCGGATTTTGTCAAGCTGGTGGAAGCATACGGGCACGTCGGTGTCCGCATCGAGAAACTGTCAGAGCTGGATCAGAAAATGACAGAGGCTTTTGCCCTGAAAGACAGGCTGGTTTTCATTGATGTGGCAGTTGACCCCTCGGAGCACGTATATCCGATGGCGATCAAGGGTGGTTCAATGAAAGATATGTATCTGAGCAAAACGGAGCGAACATAAGATGAGGCACATTATTTCCATTCTGTTGGAGAATGAACCTGGCGCTTTGTCTCGTGTGGTCGGTTTGTTTTCTCAGCGCAACTACAATATCGAATCGCTGACGGTTGCACCGACCGAGGATCATACCCTGTCGAGACTGACCATTACGACCATTGGTGATGATCGCAAGATCGAGCAGATCACCAAGCACTTGAACAAGCTGATTGATGTGGTGAAGCTGGTCGACCTGACGGAAGGCTCTCACATTGAGCGGGAGCTGATGTTGCTGAAGGTGAAAGCGACGGGGGCGCAGCGGGCGGAGATCAAGCGCACAACGGATATTTTCCGGGGCCAGATTGTGGATGTGACCAGCACGGTGTATAGCATTCAGCTGACGGGTGCATCGGACAAGCTGGACAGTTTTTTGGCGGCCATTGGTAATGCTTCGGTGCTGGAGGTTGCGCGGACCGGGGTGACGGGGATCTCTCGTGGGGAGAAGGTGCTGAGCCTGTAGGTTTGGACTCTGACAGAGTCGTTCGAGGGCAGTGGCGGCGCTGGCTGAGGAGCAGGTGGCAGTCGCGACCGACCGCTTCCTCCGCAAATCTGCCCGGCGCTGAGGAACTCGCCCTCAGGCGCTGAGCGTCTTGCGAGCTCAGACAGTCCTCGCGCTGTTTCGGGCAATTTTGCTACGGAAAAGCGCGGCCTGATTGGTCGCTCGTTGCTACTTGCCCCTCAGCCAGCGCCGTTCGAGGCAAGTGCTAGGCCGCAGAATCAGAAAGTGTGGATAAAAAAAGGGCCGGAGTCGACTGATAGTTCAGTGGCTCCGGCCCTTTTTTATTGAGTGCTTGAAAAAGGCTTAGATGGCCTTTTTCATCGCGGTCATGTAGGAGCGCAGGCGACGTCCAACGATTTCGATCGGGTGGTTGCGCAGGGCCTGGTTGACGGCGATCAGCTCGGCGTTGTCGACGTTGTTGTCCTTCACGCTCAGGCCTTTGCCGATGACATCGGTGTCGACTTTCTGCATGAAGTCTTTCAGCAGCGGCACGCATTCGTGTGAGAACAGGTAGCAGCCGTATTCAGCGGTGTCGGAGATTACCTTGTTCATTTCGTACAGCTTCTTGCGGCCGATCAGGTTGGCAATCAGCGGCGTCTCATGCAGCGATTCGTAATAGGCGGACTCTTCGATAATGCCGGCATCGGTCATGGTTTCGAAGGCCAGCTCCACGCCTGCTTTCAACATCGCAACCATAAGAATGCCGTTGTCGTAATATTCCTGTTCGGAAATGTCCATGCTGCCTGCCGTGGACTTTTCGAATGCGGTTTCGGCTGTCTGTTCGCGCCAGGTCAGCAGTTTCTTGTCGTCGTTGGCCCAGTCTTCCATCATGTCACGGGAGAATTCGCCCGCAATGATGTTGTCCATGTGCTTCTGGAACAACGGCGCCATGATCTCCTTGAGTTCCTGTGCCAGGGAGTTGGCAACCAGCTTGGCCGGGTTGGACAGGCGATCCATCATATTGGTGATACCGCCATGCTTCAGGCCTTCTGACACCACTTCCCAGCCGTGCTGGATCAGTTTTGAGGCGTAGCCTGAGTCCACACCTTTCTCGATCATGCGGTTGTAGCACAGGATGGAGCCGGCCTGCAGCATGCCACAAAGAATGGTCTGTTCACCCATCAGGTCAGATTTGACCTCTGCGATGAAGGATGATTCCAGCACACCGGCGCGATGTCCACCCGTGGCGGCCGCGTAAGCCTTGGCAATGTCCAGGCCGTCGCCATTGGGGTCGTTCTCGGCGTGCACGGCAATCAGGGTGGGTACTCCGAAGCCACGCTTGTACTCCTCACGCACTTCCGTGCCCGGGCACTTGGGTGCCACCATGACCACGGTCAGGTCGTCACGAATCTGCATGCCTTCTTCAACAATGTTGAAGCCATGGGAGTAGGCCAGACAGGCGCCTTTTTTCATCAATGGCATGACCTGCTTGACCACGGCAGTGTGCTGCTTGTCCGGGGTCAGGTTCAACACTAGGTCGGCCTGCGGAATCAGATCTTCGTAAGTGCCAACGTTAAAACCGTTTTCGGAGGCGTTTTTCCATGATTGACGCTTCTCGGCGATGGCTTCAGCGCGCAGGGCATAGCTGATGTCCAGACCACTGTCGCGCATGTTCAGGCCCTGGTTCAGACCCTGAGCGCCGCAACCTACGATCACCACCTTTTTGCCCAGCAGACGGTTAACGCCATCGGCAAATTCGGCACGGTCCATAAAGCGGCATTTGCCCAGTTGCTGCAATTGCAGGCGCAAGGGCAGGGTGTTGAAATAGTTCATGTTGGTTTTCCTCTGGGCCGAGTGTCCGGCAGTTAAAAAGTCGGCATGGATGATAAAGGTTTGGCTGGGTTGCGTAAAATGATATATTTGCAATCAACTGTTTCGTTTGTTGCAACAAAAGGCGTTGCCAGTCTCGAAAATGGACTCACATATGGATCTCAAAGACCTCCGGTTGTTCCTGCATCTCAGCAAGACCTTGCATTTTGCCAGAAGCAGCAGGGAATTACATATCAGTCCATCGGGGCTGACGCGGGCCATACAGCGGTTGGAGCAGGAGTTCGATGTTGCTCTGTTCGAACGGGATAACCGAACAGTGCGTTTGACCTCGGCTGGCCTGCAGCTGCGCGACTACGCGGTGCAGACGCTGGATCAATTGCTGCAGCTCAAGTCGGATCTGCAGCGTCCCGGTAATGTCCTGCGCGGTACCTTAAGTCTGTTCTGTTCAGTGACGGCGAGCTACAGTTTCCTGCACGAACTGTTGCAGCAGTTTCGCGCGGTCTACCCGCAGGTCGAGTTGCAACTGCATACCGGTGATTCAGCGCTGGCGCTGGAACGGGTGATCGCGGGTCAGGACGATATTGCCATAGCCGCCATGCCCGATCGTTTACCGGAGTCATTGGCGTTTCTGCCACTGGGTGAGTCCCCGCTGGTGTGTATCGGGCCACTGCTGGCCTGTCCGGTGCGTGATTTGCTGGAGCGAGGTAGGCAAAGCGGCGACTATGACTGGCAATCGTTGCCAGTGATCATGCCGGAGACCGGCCTGGCGCGCTCCCGGCTGGAGCAGTGGTTTGCGCAGCGCGGACAAAAGCCGAGAGTTTACGCCCAGGTCAGCGGTCACGAAGCCATGGTCAGTATGGTCAGTCTGGGCTGTGGCGTTGCCGTGGTGCCAAGAGTGGTGGTGGACAATAGCCCGGTCAGCGACCGGATTGAAATACTGCCTGTCATGCAGGAACTGCGGCCGTTTACTGTGGGCCTGTGTGCCCGACGCCGCAAGTTCGCCAACCCGCTGGTCAATGCCCTGTGGCAGGTCGCTGCGGCAGGTCAGCAATAGCGTTACGGATGTCTTCGGGCAGACCTCGCAAGCGCCTGACGGATGTGTATAATCAAGACTTGAACTTGTCGGGAGTACTGTATGACAACGGAGAAAAATCCACAGGGCGACGATGCTCAGGAGCTGGACGACAGCTTTATTCCGATTGACGAACATGAAGAGTTTGTCTCGCAGGATGGCAAGAAGATCAGTCGCAAGGGAATTTACCTGTTACCCAATCTGCTAACGCTGGGCGCCCTGTTTGCGGGCTTTTACGCGATTATCGCGGGCATGAACGGCAATTTTAACGCCGCTGGCTGGGCCATTCTGATTGCGGCAGTGCTCGACGGCCTGGACGGTCGGGTGGCGCGGCTGACCAATACCCAGAGCGCCTTTGGTGAACAATTCGACAGTCTTGCCGACATGGTGTCCTTTGGTGTGGCACCGGCACTGATTGTGTTCAGCTGGACCCTGTCTTCCATCGGTAATGCGGGCTGGGCGGCGAGTTTCATTTTCATGTCATGTGCGGCCCTGCGTCTGGCACGTTTTAACGTGCAGCTGGGGACCGTCGACAAACGGTTCTTCCTGGGTTTGCAAAGCCCGGTGGCTGCCGGACTGGTCACCTTCGTGGTGTGGGTCGCCTATAAATATGATATTCAGCCAGGTATCTGGCTGTCGGGTGCCACCGCCGTGCTGACGGCGTTTGTTGGCTTGCTGATGGTGTCCAATTATCGGTATTACAGCTTCAAGGAGATCCATTTTAAAGGCACTGTGCCTTATGTGGTATTCCTGATGGCGGTTGTTCTGCTGGTAGTAATCGCCCAGCGTCCGCATGAAGTTCTGTTGTCGATGTGCGTTGTTTATGCGATGTCCGGTCCGGTTATATCGCTGTACAGGAAAATCTCGGCACGCAAGCGTAAAACCGGCAGCGACCCGGCAGCGTAACAAGCGTTAAATGATCGTGAAACGCCGGGTCCTGGGCCCTGTATCCGATGCCCGTCAGAGGGCGTGAGAGGTGTAATTATGTTGATCAAGTCAGCCCCCGATATCCTGTCATCTGAGATCACGCCGGAGTCGGTTTACCGCAATCGGCGGCAGTTCATGGCAGATGCGCTCAAGCTGGGCGTTTCCGCTGGTGGCCTGGCGGCTATGCCAATGTCTGCATTTGGTGCCTCCGGAGATGGTCTGCGTGCCCGGGCACCTGCCGATATGGAGCGCTCCGCGCCGGCCGCCTGGTGGCAGGACAAATTTGCCAATATAGAGGCGGCCGAGAGAGGCGGGCAGTTCTGGACCGATGAAGATCTGACGCCCTACCGCGATGTGGTGACCTACAATAACTTTTATGAATTCGGTACTGACAAGTCAGACCCTTTTCAGAACGCGCAAAGCTTTGATGTCGACCCCTGGTCGATCGAGATCACCGGAGAAGTGGACAACCCCGGTTCCTATGATCTGGAAGACTTCATGAAGCCTCACCAGTTGGAGGAGCGGATTTACCGTCTGCGTTGCGTAGAGCGCTGGTCCATGGTGATTCCGTGGATAGGGTTTCCCCTGGCAGAACTGATCAGGCGCGTCGGACCCACGTCCAAAGCAAAATACGTGGCGTTTGAAACCCTGTTGGATCCGGAACAGATGCCCGGCCAGCGCGGACGCTTCAGTGTGATCGAATGGCCCTACCGTGAGGGGCTGCGAATGGACGAGGCGATGAATCCGCTGAGTTTCCTTGCTGTGGGCCTGTATGGCAATTACATGCCGCCGCAAAATGGCGCTCCGATCCGATTGGTGATCCCCTGGAAATACGGGTTCAAGAGCATCAAATCCATCGTGCGAATCCATTTTACGGAGACTGAGCCCGAGACCTCTTGGAATATGTTGCAACCCCGCGAATATGGCTTCTATGCCAACGTGAATCCGGAAGTGCACCATCCGCGCTGGCGGCAGGATATGGAAACACGTTTGCCGACGACGCTGTTCAGCTCCGGCCGTATTGAAACCCGCATGTTCAATGGTTATGCGGATCAAGTAGCGCATCTGTATGAAGGCATGGATCTGGCGCGCTACTATTAAGACGGCAGGTTCTAATCGGGTGGTTGTCTTTTGAGAGCGTTGTCACAAGTCAAGGTGCTGCGCAGTCCGCGGTTCTGGCGGGTCACGCGTGGCGCCATCTTCGGACTGGCGTGTCTGCCCTTTCTTTTTTTGCTGCAGGGCGCTCTGCTCAACACGCTGGGCGCTGACCCGGCTCGTGAACTGGCTCTGGAGACAGGGCGCTGGGCGTTGCGCTTTCTGCTGATGAGCCTTGCCGTCACGCCATTGCGCGAAGTGACGGGACTGACCGGGTTGTTTCCGCTGCGACGTACCCTCGGATTGTTCGCACTGTTTTATGCGGTGCTGCATTTCGTCGTCTATATGGTGTTTCTGCTGGAGCTGCGCTGGTCAGAGATAGGTAGCGACATTCTGGAGCGACCTTATATCACTGTCGGGTTTACCGCACTATTGATCCTTGCCGCGATGGGGATTACGTCGACCAAGGCCATGATGCGTCGTTTGGGACCGCGCTGGAAGCAGCTCCATCAGCTAGTGTATCTGGCCGCTTCCCTGGCATTGCTGCATCTGTTATGGATTTTGCGTACAGATCTTTTCGATGCAGTATTTTATGGTACACTTCTCTTCCTGCTGTTGGGATATCGTCTGGTGACCCGCCTGAAAAAACGGCGCATCAGGACAGCTCGTCGACAGTCAACCTAGGCTGTCTCAGAGTCGAATAGTCATTATCCTGAGGCAGGTCCGCAAGACCGTCAGCAATTTCTCAACGAAATTCAGACAAAACACTTGCAGGGAAAAATTACTGTGGCATAATGCGCGCCCTTGACGAGATAACGCTCTGGTCAGGGGAAGGC
>CAJXPR010000143.1 GCA_913058135.1 uncultured Gammaproteobacteria bacterium | reverse complement strand
ACGAGATTTCTGCCTGTCTCGTGGGCTCGGAGATGTGTATAAGAGACAGACCGATGACACCCTGGCGAAGCTGATGGCATTGGCCAGGAAATGCGGTGTACCGGAGCAAATCGAAGCCATGTTTCGTGGCGACCACATCAACGTCACTGAAAAGCGCCCGGCGCTGCACATCGCCCTGCGGGACACCAGCGGCGCTTCCATCCACGTTGACGGCACGGACATCACTCCGGAAGTGGAAGGCACGCTGAATCGCATGGCGCAGTTCGTAGACGACGTGCTTAGCGAGCGCTGGCAGGGGCATACCGGCAAGGCCTTTACCGATGTGGTCAGTATTGGCATTGGCGGCTCCTTCCTCGGCCCCAAACTGGTATCAGAAGCTCTACGCCCTTACTGGCATGGCCAGTTGAAGGGCCACTACGTCGCCAACATCGACGGCACCCAGATAGCCGAGGTACTGCGCCGGGTCAACCCGGAAACCACCCTGTTCCTGATCCAGTCGAAATCCTTCCGTACCCAGGAAACCCTGGAGAACAGCAAGGTGGCCCGGGACTGGTTCCTGGACAACGGCGGCAGCGAGGATCAGATCGCGAAGCACTTCGTGGCGGTTACCGCCAATACCCCGGAAGCCGTTAAATTCGGCATCTCCGAAGACAACATCTTCCCCATGTGGGACTGGGTGGGCGGACGCTACTCGCTGTGGTCCGCCATCGGTCTGCCCGTGGCACTGACCATCGGCATGGAGAATTTCCGTGCCCTGCTCTCCGGCGCCAACGCCATGGACCAACATTTCCATACCGCGCCACTGGAGCAGAACCTGCCTGTGGTCATGGCCATGCTGGGGGTCTGGTACAACAACTTCTGGGGCGCGGAAACCTACACCATCCTGCCCTACGACCATTACCTCCGCAGCCTGCCCGCGCACCTGCAACAACTGGACATGGAAAGTAACGGCAAGAGCGTGACCCAGGGCGGTGAGCCGCTAACTTACCAAAGCGGCCCGGTGATCTGGGGCGGCGTGGGTGCCAACGGCCAACACGCCTTCCACCAACTACTGCATCAAGGCACGCGCCTGATTCCGGCGGACTTCATTATTCCTCTGGAGACCCACAACCCGGTCGCCAGTCACCACGTTACGCTGTTTGCCAACTGCCTGAGCCAGTCACGAGCTCTGATGTCCGGCAAGACCCTGGACGAAGCCAAAGCGGAACTGAAAGCCGAAGGCATGAGCTCTGGAGAGATCGACAAACTGGCGCCTCACAAGGTGATTCCCGGCAACAAACCCAGCAATACCCTGCTGATGGAGAAATCGACGCCGGAAACCGTCGGCGCGCTGATCGCTCTCTATGAACACCGTACCTTTGTGCAGGGCATTATCTGGGATGTGGATTCGTTCGATCAGTGGGGCGTGGAACTGGGGAAACAGATGGGCAAGGGCATACTGGACCGCCTGACCGGCGATACTGCCGAAGGCGACGAGGCCATCGACAGCTCAACGGCCAGCCTGATCCAGATATACCGCTCACATCACGGGGCGTAAAGTCCCTTTATCGGGCAGCGGCCTGCGAGATGCGCCGGCCCCGCCAGGTAAAGTCCACCGGCCACAATTTCTGGTCACGGTCATAGGCCTGCCACAGTGCCTGGTAACGCTCGCCGCAGACCGGATGAACGGCGGTCGGCGCAATTTCCGCCAGTGGCAACAGCACGAAGGCGTTTTTCAGGATCTCGCCCCGGGGCAGCTCGACACCATCGACCCGGCCCACCTCGTGATCGTAGGTGAGAATATCCAGATCCAGTGTTCGGGGGCTGAACTTTGGCACACCCCGCCGTCGACCATTGTCCGCCTCAAGTTGCTTGAAGCGGGCCGACAGATCGGCCACGCTCAGGTCGGTATCGACGCCCACCACCAGATTGTAGAAGGGCGAGCCATCAAAACCGACCGACTCGCTCTCGTAGACAGATGAGATAAGCGGTTCGTCAAACCAGCCAGCCAGTGCATCCAGCGCCGCAGTGATATAGCGCTCGCGGTCAATGTTGCTACCGATACTGATATACACCCGCGCCATCAGCGACTCCCCCGTTCAATCCTTACACCCACGGCTGCTGCAGCCGGAACGGCGCCTGGCTTACGAAGGGTCAACTTGACCCAGCGCACGTTGAATGCACTCTGTAGCAAACCGGCAATGCCTTCCGCAGCGGTTTCCAGCAATTGGGGGCGAGCCTCGACAAGGTAGTCTGAGACCCGCTCACTGACCAAAGCGTAGTTCAGAGCATCACTGACATCATCCGACGCCGCCGGTGCCCTGTTATCCCAGGCCATCTCCAGGTCCACCAACAGCCGCTGACTGACTTCCCGCTCCCAGTCGTACACGCCGATGATTGCCTCAACGGCCAGACCTTCGATCAGTACACTATCTGTCAACGGAGGCTCTCCCGGGCTTACACTCTTTGCTGATTGAATAACGCGCAGGCAGCGGATACTGTGTAAAATCTGACCTGCTTCGTCGCGGGGACGGCATTTTCTCACAAATGACCAGTACGCGTCTTTGCGTCTTTTTCACTTTGCCAATGATCGCCACCGATGAGCTATCTGAGTGACCCGGTACTGACCGTTCTACTGTGCGCCCTGGCCTACCTGGCGGGCTCGATGCTGTTTGCACTGCCGGTCTGTCGCGCCTGGCATCTTCCAGACCCACGCGCCCAGGGCTCTGGGAACCCCGGCGCCACCAACGTCTACCGTACCGGCGGATGGCCGCCAGCGGCACTGACGTTATTCCTGGATGCCGCCAAGGGCTGGCTTCCGGTGTGGTTTGCCCACCAGGCAGACCTGACCATCCTTTCCCAGGCCATGGTGGCGCTGTGCGCGGTGACCGGGCACATGATTCCACTGTTCTATCGATTCAAGGGTGGAAAAGGCGTGGCGACGGCACTGGGCGCCGGGCTTGCGCTGGCTCCAGCGACCACGCTTCTACTCGCCGCCATCTGGGCCCTGGTGATGTGGCGCTGGAAAATTTCGGCGCTGGCTTCGATTGTGGCCATTGTCAGTGGCCCCATCATCAGTGCCCTGATCGAACCAGACACCCTGCCACTGTTCGGCCTGCTGGCCATCCTGATTGTGGTGCGTCACCGCAACAACCTGATCCGCATGGCCCAGGGCCGGGAACCCGGCTTCTAGTCCACCAGCCCATTCGTCCGTGGTTCGCCAACCGGTGGCAGTGTATTCATCGGCCAGCGCGGCACCGCCACAATCCGATCACCATCCTGCTGGCCTGCGTTCATGCGCTGGCAACCCGCGTAAGCAATCATGGCACCATTATCCGTACAAAACTCGGGGCGGGCGTAGAACACAGCGGCACGAAGCTTCTCAGTCATTTTCTCAAGCCCGGCACGCAACCGCTTATTGGCGCTAACGCCGCCGGCAATCACCAAACGCTTGCAACCGGTCTGCTCCAGGGCACGACGGCATTTGATGGTCAATGTATCCACCACCGCTGCCTCGAAGGCCAGGGCAATATCGGCGCGGGTCTGGTCATCCAGCCCCCCAACACGTTCTGCCGCAGTTACCGTATTGAGGGTAAACGTCTTCAAGCCACTGAAACTGAAATCCAGCCCCGGCCGGTCGGTCATCGGGCGCGGGAACCGATACCGGCCCGACGTGCCCTTTTCAGCCAGCGCGGCCACCCTTGGCCCACCGGGATAATCCAGCCCCAGCATCTTGGCGGTTTTGTCGAAAGCCTCGCCGGCGGCATCGTCCACAGACTCACCCAGCATTTCATACTCGCCAATGCCCTTAACCAGCACTAACTGGGTATGACCGCCGGAAACCAGCAGGGCAACAAAAGGAAACGCCGGGGGATTGTCTTCCAGCATTGGCGCCAACAGATGACCCTCCATGTGATGGACACCCAGCACCGGCACACCCAGAGCAAATCCCAGGGCATGGGCCACAGAACCACCTACCATCAGCGCTCCCACCAGACCGGGACCGGCGGTGTAGGCAATGCCGTCGATATCAGCGCGAACCCGACCGGCATCGGCAAGCACCTGATCACACAGCGGCAGCAGTTTGCGAACATGGTCGCGAGAGGCCAGCTCCGGCACCACACCGCCGTAGTCTGCATGCATATCAATCTGGCTGAACAATGCATGCGCCAGCAGCCCACGCTTGCTGTCGTAGAGGGCAACGCCGGTTTCATCACAGGAGGTTTCAATACCGAGAATCAGCATAAATAAGGGCCACAACTCCGGGCTGGTGAACATCAGCGGAGCATTTTAGCAGAAACCCGAAACCCTCCGTCAGTTTCATCGAACAAACATTGACCTCGGCCATGGGCAGGCGCTATCATTGCCGGCCTTAAATACGCACTGGTCGAGTTTTAGCCAATCTGACCAGGTATCGAGTCGATCTGACAGACCGGTCGATCAGACAAAACAGAAACCGAATCAATCAGGTAGGTGATTTTCGAATGCCAGCTGTTAAAGTGAAAGAGAATGAACCGTTTGACGTAGCACTGCGTCGCTTCAAGCGTTCCTGCGAGAAAGCGGGTGTACTTTCCGAAGTACGTCGTCGTGAGCACTACGAGAAGCCGACCGCTGTTCGTAAGCGCAAAGCAGCCGCTGCCGTTAAGCGTCATCTCAAGAAGCTTCAGCGGGAACAGCGCAAGTTCGAGCGTCTGTACTAAGCTTTACCGGACGCCGCTTGACTGCAAGCCTATAATCGCCTGTATAGCCGCAGGTTGCACAGAGCGATACCAAAATGCCGCCGAGGCCTGGCTTCGGCGGCATTTTTGGCTGTACTTCCAGGCCCGGCACTTTCCGCGCGACCGGAGACATCATGAGTGGACTGATCCCGCAACGCTTTGTTGAAGACCTGCTCGACCGGATAGACCTGGCGGAGCTGATCGGATCACGTATCACCCTGAAAAAGGCCGGCGGCAACTACAAGGCCCGCTGCCCCTTCCATGATGAGAAAACGCCGTCTTTCAACGTTCGGCCGGACAAGGGCTTTTACCACTGTTTTGGCTGTGGCGCCCACGGCGATGCCATCAGCTTTGTCCGCGAGTTCGATGGCCTGGGCTTTACCGACGCGGTAGAGGAACTGGCCCGCCGAGCCGGCATGGAAGTGCCCTACGACCAGAGCGCGCGCCAGGAAATGCAGCAGGCGCGAACACTGACGGACGCCCTGGATTACGCCAGCCGCTTCTATCAGTCCGCCCTGAAGGGCCAACAAGGTGAATTCGCCCGGGACTACCTCAAACAGAGGGGCCTGGACGACAGCATTATTGAACAGTACCAGCTGGGCTACGCCCCTGGCACCGGCACCGCCCTGTTCGACAGCGCCAGCAAGGACCTGCAGGGGCCATTGGTTGAAACCGGCACGGTCTCCGACAAGTATGGCCGGCCACGGGATCTGTTCCGCAACCGGGTGATGTTTCCGATCCGCAACAGTCGCGGTCGGACCATTGCGTTCGGCGGGCGCACACTGGGTGATGACAAGGCCAAGTACATCAACTCTCCGGAGTCTGATGTGTTCCATAAAAGCCGCGAAATCTACGGCCTTTATGAAGCCAAACAGTCGATCCGCCAACTCGACAGGCTGCTGGTGGTGGAAGGCTACATGGATGTCATTGCGCTCGCGCAGAACGGCATCCACTTTGCCGTGGCCACGCTGGGCACAGCCACGAACCAGGACAGCCTGTCGGCACTGCTGAAGCAGGTACGGCATCTGGTGTTCTGTTTTGACGGCGACCAGGCCGGTTACCGGGCGGCCGACAAGGCCCTGGAGAATGCTCTGGAATTGCTGACCGACGGCCTTCATCTGCAGTTCCTGATGATGCCGGACGGTGAAGACCCGGACACACTGGTGCGCAAGGAGGGCCCCGACGCGTTCCAGGAACGCATCAACGGCGCCACGCCCCTGTCTCGCTACCTGTTCAACCGGCAAAGCGAGGGGCTGGACCTGACGCTGCCGGAAGACCGGGGTGAGCTGAAGGCACGGGTAGAACCGCTGCTGAAGAAAATGCCCAGGAGCACCCTCAGGGATGCCATGTGGCATGAAATGCTGCGGCTGTGCGGCAACAACCGGGGCGACTGGCAGAACCGCCGCCAGCCAAACGGCAAGGGCGGATACGGCGAACGCCGGGTGCAGGAACAACGGATTGACGTAAAACTCAGCAAGGATACCCAGCTTTGTCTGGCCCTGCTTGAAGCGCCGGACATGGCCAGCGAAATTGCTGAACTTTGCCGCAGCAGCCGCCAATACCGGCAGGCAGGCCAGTTCGCCGGCTGGATCCTGGAGCACGCCATCAAAGACCGGCGCTCCCTGGTCCGCGAACTGGCAACGGATAACCGCGCCAGAGAACAGTTTTACAGCCTGTTCGATGGCATTGAACACATCCCCGCACGGGAACAGACCCTGGCTGGCGCCAGGGAAATGCTTAACCCGAACCGGGAAGTGGCGCGCAAGCAGCGGTTGGCGTCTCTGCTATCGGAAAAGCGTAGCCTGGCAGACCTTAGCGCTGAAGAGCGGCAGGAGCTGAAGGCACTGACCGGACAGAGCGACGACTGACCAGCGCCAGGAAACAGAGCCGGCGGGCCAAAAAACGCAATAACTGCCGCCGGAAACGGCACTGCACTTGAAACTTGCAGTATTGATCACCATCTAACCATCCGGTGGCAGAGCAACCGCGCGACAGCTATAATGGCTGTTTCACTTTTTTCCTTTTACCAGCGAGTTCACAGGGTGTCTATGTCAGGCAATTCGCAGAAATCACGTCTTAAAGACCTCATTGCACGAGGCAAGGAACAAGGTTACCTGACTTACGCCGAGGTAAACGACCACCTCCCGGAAGACATTGCTGACCCGGACCAGGTCGAAGACATCATTCGCATGATCAACGACATGGGCATCCAGGTGTCTGAAGTGGCACCGGACGCGGACACGCTGCTGATGACCGACGGCGACTCCACCGCTGACGAAGCTGCGGCCGCTGAAGCCGCTGCGGCACTTGCAGCCGTGGAATCCGACGCTGGCCGCACCACGGACCCGGTCCGCATGTACATGCGCGAAATGGGCACCGTGGAGCTGCTGACCCGCGAAGGCGAAATTGTCATTGCCAAGCGCATCGAGGAAGGTATCCGTGATGTCATGGCCGCCGTGGCCCACTTTCCCGGCATCACCGGTACCGTTATCCAGGCCTACGACCGCATCATCGAGAACGAAGGCCGCCTCAGCGACATCGTCTCCGGCTTCCTCGACCCCGACGGCGCCGAGCCGTTCATGGAGGAAGACACTACCCCGGACACGTCCAGCACCTCGGACGATTCATCCGACGACGATGATGACGATGACGACAGCGAAGAAGAAACCGAAAGCGGTCCGGATCCGGAAGAAACCCGTCTACGTTTTGAGCTGCTGAAAGAAAAGCTCGATGCCGCCGACGCAAGCCTGGCCAAACACGGCCGCGGCCACAAGAAAACCCAGGAAGCCCTGAACGAACTGGGCCAGGTATTCGCCCCGTTCAAGCTGGGCAACAAGGCGTTTGACGAACTGGTGAACGTCGTTCGCTCCACCAACGATCTGGTGCGGGAGAACGAGCGGGCGATCATGAAAATCTGCGTACGCGAGTGCAAGATGCCGCGTAAGGATTTCATCAAGTCGTTCCCCGGTAACGAAACCAGCCTGGACTGGGCCGAGAAGATGTCCAAGGGCAAGAAGCCCTATGCACCGCTGATTGCTGAGCGCATCGACGAAATTGTCCGCCTGCAGAAGCGCATTGCCAATATCCAGACCGAAGTGGACCTGGACGTTTCCGACATCAAGGAAATCAACCGCCGCGTTTCCATCGGCGAAGCCAAGGCCCGCCGTGCCAAGAAGGAAATGGTGGAAGCCAACCTGCGTCTGGTTATTTCCATCGCCAAGAAATACACCA
>CAJXPR010000142.1 GCA_913058135.1 uncultured Gammaproteobacteria bacterium | reverse complement strand
AGATTTCTGCCTGTCTCGTGGGCTCGGAGATGTGTATAAGAGACAGGCCCAGCAACAGCACAATCATGGCGATGGAGAAATAGCGGCTGAACGCAGTGGTCCCCAGGCTCGACGCCGGGCCGCCCTGCAGGCCCGCCACCAGCGTCACCACGCCCAGGAGCAGCACCCAGATGGCACCCAGCTTCAGCGCATTGACCAGCAGAAAAACCAGCCACACGCCCAGTTTGACCGGCGTCAGCAATGCCTCACTGTCCGAGGCCAGCTGCATCAGGTGCCACATGCCTTCACTCAGGGCGGCGTTGATACCCAACAGTACACCGACCGGTGCCAGCGCCGCCTGTGCAGCCTGCCGCTGATAACCGGCCTGCAACACAACCGATAAATCCAGGTGACGGGTATCCGGCACATCGGCGATATAGAACTGCAACCATACCAACGCCACTGCACTGACTGCCAGTGTGCAACGATGACTGAGCCTGAGCAGCACCGGCAGTCGATACTGTGGCGTCAGCTCTGCTGCGAACAGACGCTGGAGAAGCCAGTAAAAAACCAGGAACAATGGCAGACTGCCAATAATGACAAGCCATTCCAGATCAGTAAGCTCGCTGGTCATGGTCAGTGCAATGAGGGCGCTGATCAATGCTGCAAGCATCAGCAGCAGGCGCTGCAACAGGCTGTCCCAGAACAGGCGACGCAGACGACTGCCGGCACTGGTGACATGGCTCAGCAGAGCGTGACGGCGCATCAGGTTGACGCGGGACAGGTATTGAAACGCCAGCCATGCCAGCACCAGCACCACCACCAGCAGGCCGGACAGGTTCATCGCGGCCAGCGGGTAGTAACGTATGACGCCCAGTACCAGCAGGGCTCCGGCCAGGGCATAAAGACCGGTTTTGATAGACTGCCTGCTAACAGACTGCCTGTCTTTCATAAGGCCCTTCTTTCATAGATGGTTACCCGCGAGGGGGCAGTACACACAGATCGCAAACCATCAGGGTGCGCAGACGTTGCATCGGGTAATTGGCCGGCAGCACCAGATCCAGCATCGACTGCCAACGGCGCACTTCATGCGCCGGCAGGCCCGCGAGCACCCGTGATACATCAAGGGCACCGCCCGCTGTCACCGCGCGCAGATTGCCGGTCACGCTATCACGCCACTGCGCCACTGCCTGGGTAGCGCCCATGCTGTCCATCATCTGCATCAGCAGCTGTTCGCCAAAACTGAGAGGGCGTTCTACCGTCACCGCCTGCCAGGTCTGCAGGCCTGCCAGGTCGGCAGCCGAGGCGATGGCGGCATCCAGATCACCCAGTTCGTCTACCAGCCCCAGCTCCAGCGCCTGGGCACCGGTCCATACCCGACCCTGCGCCAGTGCGTCGACCTCGGCCAGCGGAATATCGCGGCCATCAGACACCAGCTGAATGAAACGCTGATAGGCATCATCAATGGTGCTCTGGTAGATGATACTCATCACCTCGTCCATACCGCTCAGGGGATCGCCGGCGCGCGACAGTGCGGTGGTGCTGACACCATCGACGCCAATGCCCAGGCTGTCCAGCGCCTCCTCGAACGTCGGAATCATGCCGATGACACCAATGGAACCGGTTACGGTGGCAGAGGATGCCACGATCCGGTCGGCCGTGGCGGCAATCCAGTAACCACCCGAGGCCGCCGTGCTGCCCATGGACACCACCACCGGGCGCCCTGACTGCTGAAACTGTGTCAGTGCCGCACGAATCTCTTCCGACGCCAGCGCCGCACCGCCAGGTGAGTCGATACGTAATACCAGAGCCTTCACCGCCGTATCCTGCTGCGCCAGGCGCACCAGCTCCGATACGCTGTCGGCACCGATCAGCCCCTGCGGCTGCTCGCCCGGCATGATGGTGCCCTCGGCAACAATCACCGCTATCTGGTCTGCCATCAACGGCATCAGCTGGTCGGTGGCTGCCAGATAATCTTCAAAATGTATTTGCCGGAAGCTGCCGTTTTGTACCCCCACACTGGCGGCTACCTGACGCCGGAACGCATCCACGCCGGCAATATTGTCGACCAGCCCCTGTTCAAAGGCGACCCGCGACATATCACCGCCGGCAGCTGCCAGCAGGGCCGGGAAGCTATCCGCGTAGTTCTGCAGGTCAGCCGGGCTGCGTCCGCGGTTGGGCGCAACCCGGGCCAGATAACCGGACCACAATGCCCCGACCAGGTTCTGCGCATCGGCCCGCGCTTCATCGGACATGTCCATCCGGGTAAAGGGTTCAGCCGCCGACTTGAATTCGCCAACCCGGAAGACATGAACGTTGATATTGAGTTTATCCAGCAGCTCGCGAACGAACAGCTGATTGCCGCCGTAGCCGGTGATCATGAGGCTGCCCATGGGGTGCAGGGTGATGGTGTCAGCATAGGAAGCCAGCGCGTACTGGCCCTGGGAAAAGTAGTCGCCATAGGCATAAATGAGCTTGCCGCTGTCCTTGAAGTCGGTCAGTGCATTGCCCAGGATCTCGATGTGCGCCGGACTGATGCCGAGCAGATCCTCCAGATCCATTACCAGCGCGGTAATGCGTTCATCGGTTTTAGCCCGTGCCAGCGCGTCCACCAGATCCTGCAGCACCGAGTTCTGCGGCAATGCCGAACCCGCCAGCAGATCGATCGGCGTGGGCTGGCTGCGCTGCTCGGTAATGATGCCGGACGGTGCCCAGACCAGTGCTGATTCTTCCGGCACAGTCAGCGGTTCCGGGCCGGAGAACATCGCGTACAGAATAATGCCGACAATCAGCAGGAAAAGCAGGCGCCCCAGCACCATGCGCACCGCGTCTATCATGCGCCCCAGAAACGACAACATATTCTTCATGACAGCTTGCTCTCCCGTTCACGAACCTCGGTCCGGTCCCGTTCATTCATCGAATTTGCCGATATTTAAGCCGCAATAATTGCGCCATTTATCGGATGATTTTCGCTTAACCTGTTCTCAGTCATTTTAGCAGGAGGAATCATCCATGACTCGAGTACTCGTACTTTACCATTCCATGTATGGCCACATTGAAACCATGGCCAAGGCAGTTGCCGACGGCGCGGCTCGGGTTGAGGGCGCTGAGGTTACCATCAAACGTGTTCCGGAAACCATGCCGGAAGACGCCTTCAAGGCCGCCGGGGGCAAGACCGGACAGGACGCGGGTGTCGCCAAACCCGGCGAACTGGCCGACTATGATGCCATCATTTTTGGTGTGCCGACCCGCTTCGGCAATATGTCCGGCCAGATGCGCAACTTTCTGGACCAGACCGGTGGCCTCTGGGCCAAGGGTGCATTGGCCGGCAAGGTTGCCAGCGTATTCGCCTCCACCGGTACCGGCGGCGGCCAGGAAATGACCATTACGTCCACCTGGACCACACTGGCCCACCACGGCATGGTCATTGTGCCGCTGGGTTACACCACGCCGGAACTGTTTGATATCTCCAAGGTCAGCGGCGGCACGCCGTATGGCGCTACCACGATCGCCGGCGGCGACGGCTCACGCCAGCCAGACCCGCGGGAACTGGCAATTGCCCGCCACCAGGGCGAGCACGTGGCCCGAATCGCGGCCAAACTGAAGGACTGATACACAGGCAATGTCGCAAGGAAATCTGCTCTGCGGCCGGCATCCATTAACGGGTGCCGGCCGTTTTTTTGCCGGTGCTGTCTCTTTTCGGTGCTGTCTTTTTTTAGTGCTGTCAGTGCGCGCGGGCCTGCAGCAGGTGCCGTAGCGCCAGATAATCCGCATGGAACTTGCGGATGCCTTCGGCCAGTTTTTCCGTGGCCATGGCATCCTCGTTGAGCTGCCAGCGGAAGTTGGCTTCGGGCAGGCTGATACGTTTCTCGTCACTGACCTGGTCGGGATCCAGCGCCCGCGGCAACTCGCGCTCATCATTCGCCAGTTGCGCCAGCAGCGCCGGTGAAATGGTCAGGCGATCACAGCCAGCCAGCGCTTCGATCTCACCGGTGTTGCGAAAACTCGCTCCCATGACAATGGTGGGATAACCGTGGGTTTTGTAGTAGCGGTAGATGCGCTGCACTGACAGCACCCCGGGATCGTCGGCGGCGGTATAGTCCATGCCAGTGCTGGCCTTGTACCAGTCCAGAATGCGTCCCACAAAGGGTGAGATCAGGAACACACCGGCCTCGGCACAGGCCACCGCCTGATTAAAGCCGAACAGCAGCGTCAGGTTGCATTTGATGCCGTCTCTCTCCAGCTGCCGGGCAGCCTGGATGCCTTCCCAGGTGGCGGCAATCTTGATCAGGATTCTTGAGGTATCCACCCCTGCCTGGGTATAGAGTTCCAGCAGGCGGTTGGCCTTGCGGATAGTGCCTTCGGTATCAAAGGACAGACCGGCATCAGCCTCGGTGGACACATAGCCGGGCACAGTATCGGCAATACGCTGCCCGAAATTGACCGCGAGCTTGTCCATGGCGGCATCAATGCGCGCCTCGGTGCTGCTGCCCATGCGCTGGCCGAAGTCGATGGCATCTTCCACCAGGTCTGTGTACTGCGCTTGCTGGGCCGCGTTGAGCAACAGTGACGGGTTGGTGGTCGCGTCCTGTGGGGTAAACCGTCTGATGGCCTCAAAATCACCCGTGTCCGCCACCACCGTGGTCATTGTTTTGAGGGCGTCCAGTTTGTTCATAACGATATCCTGTTGAATCCGGTAAATTTCCATGCTGTCGAGCCGATCTGTGAATATCCTGCATATCAGGCCCCAGCGTCAATGTAATAAATCTGCAACAAAAATTACATATGCTGGTAGCACTCCCCCGTAAACCATGACAATGCAATCAGGCAACATGATGTTAACCAGCACAGGGACATCGCGGCTCGGATGGCTGGCGGGCAGTGTTCTGCTGCTTGTCGCCGCTGCCGTATCCGGCGTTCTGTCCCGGCATGAGGCACAGATCAGCCTGGGTGATTATTACCACTACCAGTGCCCGACCGGCACCGGGGAATCAGCAACAGGCCCGGCACTCAGAATCCTGTCCGTGATTCCCACCCATGCCGCCGACATCGCGGACCAGCTATGCCGGGCGCCGGCCATCGCGCAACATTTTGCATCGGTAAAGGTATCCTGGAAACCGCGGACGCTGCTCAGCACCGCTGATCTGGTGAACCAGCGGTATGATGTCATCTGGAACCGGCAGCATTTCCTGACCGGGTTGATGCCCGATTTTAACGACCATTACGACACGCTGCTGCACTATGACAATTACTCGGTGTTCTGGCTGAGCCTGAACAGCCCCCCGCGCCTGACCGCAGAATATTTTCAGGGCAAACGCATCGGCCTGCTGGCCGACGACAGCAGCCACACGCACAACCTGTTGCCGCTGACCTCGCTGCACAGTGTGGAAGCGCTAGGGGAGAACTATACACCGGTGTATTTCGACAACGCCGGCGCACTGTATGACAGCTTTTATCGCGGGCAGATCGACCTGATCACCGGTGGCCTGAATCTGGTCAATGACACGCCGGTTTACCGGACGCTCGTCGACAACTCAGCCACGGCGGCTACGTTCTTTGTTCCCCAGCAACTGGATGATCCCGCGCAACGGTGCGAGATCGTGTCGGCATTGCGGATACTGACTCAGTTGTGGCAGGGCATTGAGACGCACCAGAACCTGGGCGACAGCAGCACGGCGGTGGCTTGCCCATGACTGCAGCTGTTCGCATAGCGGTGGCCGCTGATCGGTCATTGCTGCGCAGAACCCTGTCCCGGCAGTTCCTGTTGCGCTGGCTGATGTGCACCGTCCTGTTGTCAGTACTGAGCGCCGCCATGGCACTGGGGTCGGCGACCACGGAGCTGCGGCATTCACTGGCGGCGCAATTGCCACCGCGACTGGCCGAGTCGTTGCAGTTCAGTTTTGTATCCAGCGCCGAGACCATCGCCCTGGTCAGCGAGGCACTGAACCGGGACCTGGCCTCGCTGACCGTCACCGGGCAAACCGGTCTGCTGCAGAATTGCCATGCCGGGCTGCAGCAGTTGCTGGCGTCGGCGGCAGCGCCCAGTCCTCTGTCTCATCCGGGCGCGTCCCCCTGGTCCGGTCTGTTGCCGGTGAGCACTTCGCTGGACGTGGACTGGTCACACGGTGACTACACTGAAACAGCCAGCTTCCAGTTGCAGTGTCAATTGCATGCTCCCAGACTGCTGGGCATCAATGCCGCGCTGGCGCTGTTGGTATTGCTGGGAATGATATCGTTGCCCGTGTCCCTGTCACAGCGCCTGCCCTGGCTGCTGCTGGGTCTTAAACGCCACGGCTATACGCTCGGCGGTCTTCGTCAGGCACTGGCCATCGCGGTGTCGCCGGCGACCCTGCGCTTTGATCACCAGCGCCATGCAGTGTGCATACACGGTGTGACCCTGAGCTTGCCCAAGACGCCCTACTTTTACTACGCCTGGTATGCCGGCTTGCGGCTGGAGCGCGAGACGCAGGGCTGGGTGCTGAATCCGGCCACCGACAGACCCGATCGCGCCTCGGCCAGCACGCTGATCGAACTGATGACCTCGGCCGG
The DNA here is from genome assembly GCA_913058135.1 of uncultured Gammaproteobacteria bacterium. GTDB lineage: Bacteria > Pseudomonadota > Gammaproteobacteria > Pseudomonadales > Pseudohongiellaceae > Pseudohongiella. Next base: position 1,534 of record CAJXPR010000142.1, on the reverse strand, counting down.
CGGCCACCAGAAAGCCATCAACGACCTGGCCGAGCACGGCCTGCGCGCCAAGATTCTGGACCAGAACCGCAACAAGGTAAAAGACGAGCTGTGTCGTGAACTGGGCGATACACTCGCTGCCGGGTATCTGTTCGAATCGGAGCGCGATGCACGTACAGCCCGCTACCGGTATCGCCTTGTGTGCCCGCCCACTCGCATCAGACTCCTAAAGCAAGCGCCTACGTCGATTGACCACCCTGCATAAGTTGCTGTTTTCACGGGGTTTGGATTTTCAGAGATATCTCATTTCCGGCACCGGTATGTTTTTCACCTAACCGTCATACAAGCCACGCAAGATGCCCGGGTCAGACAGTACAGCCAACCATCCGCTGCTGTCTTTTTGCATCAATTGACCCCGGAGCACACTGACCATGACTATCAAATTAACCGCAAAACGCAAACTTGTCTCAGCGCTGATCGCTGCTTCTGTTGGTGCCGCCCTGGTACCTGTGACGGGCCTGGCACAGGACGGCGACATCACCGAGGTTGTCACCTTTGGCAGCCCGATTCGTGACAGTCAGAAGGCGGCCATAGAAGAGAAGCGCAATGCCGACAACTATCTGGATGTCGTCTCAGCCGACACCATCGGGCGATTTCCCGACCAGAACCTGGCAGACTCCCTGGGCCGCATGCCCGGCCTGGCCATCGAACGCGACCAGGGCCAGGCCCGCTATATCAATTTCCGGGGCGCGCCTTTTCGTTATACCTCTCTGGCCATTGACGGGCTGACCATACCGGGCGCAGAGAACGGCCGGGTCCCTCGTTTTGACGCCTTCCCGGCGGTGATCACCCGCCGCATCGAAGCCAACAAGGCCATCACCCCTGCCATGCCCGGAGAAGCGGTATCGGGCTATATTAACATCGACTCGTTTAACCCGTTTGATGCCGAAGGCTGGTCAGTGTCCAGCGACATCGGTACCGGCCGTCAGGACCTGGGCGAAGGCGATGTTGCCCGCTACAGCCTGCGCATGTCATGGTCAGGTGAAAATGTCGGCTTCTCGCTGTTCGGCTCACACAACAGCCGTGAGCAGGTCACCGACAACCGCGAGTTCGATCTTGAAGTTGATGCTGCCAGCAATGAACTGCTGCTCAACGAAATTGACTACCGCAGCTACTTTGTTGATCGTGAAGACAATGCCTGGGGCGGCCGCCTGGAATACCGCCCCAGTGACAGCATGAACCGCTACTTCATCTCAACGCTGTACAGCGAATTCATTGACGAGGAGGAGCGCAATCAGCATGTATTCGATTTTGCCGGTGGTGCCGGTGCGGTTGGCACCCCGCGTGTTGTCGGTGACAGCGGTTACCAGCCTCTGGTGCTGGCCAGCCGCTACCTGCAAAATGGCCGCTACAACAATTCCGCTTTGACCAGCACGCTGGGCGCAGATTTCACCGTAGGCAACTGGTTCATGGAAGCGCGCCTGAATCGGACACAGACCGAAAACAATACCCTGTCTCTTATACACATCTGACGCTGCCGACGATCTACTCTGTG
>CAJXPR010000141.1 GCA_913058135.1 uncultured Gammaproteobacteria bacterium | reverse complement strand
ACGAGATTTCTGCCTGTCTCGTGGGCTCGGAGATGTGTATAAGAGACAGCAGCCAATTTGCCCGAATGGGATCGCAATGCCGAACCTTTGCACCGTTGTACCGGCAGGTGACGCTGACCGCTCTGCGCGCCAACATGACGGGAAACTCCGACCTCGCGCCTGACCGTGAACTGGGTTATCAGGACGTGGTTGATGCCTGGAATTATTATCTGGAAAATGACAACGATGGGAGGGGTGTGGTGCTGGTTGGCCATTCACAGGGGGCCGGCGTCCTGACGCGCTTGATCGTCAATGAAATCGAAGGCAAGGATATCCAGGACCAGATTATTTCTGCAATGTTGCTGGGCACCACTATCCAGGTGCCCGAGGGCGATGTCGTCGGCGGCACCTTCAAACACATGCCTTTGTGCGAAAGCGGTGATCAGACTGGCTGTATTGTCACCTACGCATCCTATCGCGACACCAACCCGCCGCCAGGCAACGCCCTGTTCGGACGCAATGGCGAAGGCACGGTCAGTGCCTGCACCAATCCGGCACAGCTGGCTAACGGCACTGACGAACTGGACGCCTACCTGAGCAATGTTGCGCCAGAAGGCTTTTCTTCTACCGGACCGTCACCCTGGACATCCACCGGCGCCAATATCACCACGCCGTTTGTCAGCGTGCCGGGGCTGCTTAGCGCCGAATGTGTCAGCAATGACCGGTTTTCCTATCTGGAAATATCGGTCAATGCCGATCCCGATGATGCCCGCACTGACGAAATCAGCGGCGATGTCATGAACCCTGATGGCAGCATCAATGAAGGCTGGGGGCTGCACCTTATTGATGTCAATGCGGCGATGGGAGATCTGGTCGAACTGGTATCAAAGCAGGCACAGGCCTATCAGTGGCGTTAAGATGAGTGCTCGTGACTGAGTGATTTACGACTGCACATAAAAAACGGGAGCGCCTGCTCCCGTTTTTTATGTGCGTCAACCGCTGAATTCAACGACGTCTTACTGCTCGGATAACTCCAGAGTGTTCAGCGCCGCGCGGACGCTGCTGGAATCGTGCGAGGCTGTCATGGGGAAGCCCAGCAGCTCCGCCATATCGACCAGAATGCGCCCGCTCTCCTGTAACAACGGATCGTCTTCCTCAAGAGCCTCTTCGCTGTCAGCGTCTTCGTCAGCGGCAGCGAGTTCCTCGTTGTCGCTGTCTTCCTCGTAGGTTTCATCACGCCATTCTTCCAGCGGCAGGCCCTTGGCCTGCAGACGGGCGTTGTTTGCCTCAAACGCTTCGCGGCGGTCCGCATCACGCTGGGCTTTCAATACCTCGCGGTTCAGCGGAATGGTTTTGCGCTCGCGCGCCTCCATCATGCGGTCCACTGTGCCTTCCAGATAAATGAAATCAGGGTCGTTCTCGGCGCGGGCCTGGTGACGGGCCTGCAGCTCGGGAATGATCTGGCGCAGTGGATGATAGGTGCGGTATTCCACCGGGCGCACGGTATCCCAGGGCAGGGCACCGTCCAGGTTGCTCTCGCCCATGCTTTCGATAGCCTGATAACGGTCCGGGAAGTTGATGTCGGGCAGCACACCACGATGCTGCGTGCTGGCCCCGGAAATGCGATAGAACTTGGAACGGGTCAGCTTCACCTGGCCATAATCCATGGGGATGATCTCCTGCACGGTGCCTTTACCGAAAGTCTGGCCGCCGAGCACTACGCCGCGCTGATAATCCTGGATGGCACCGGCAAAAATCTCCGAAGCCGAGGCGCTGGCGCGATTGACCAGTACTGCCAGTGGACCGTCGTAGACCATCTCCGGATCTGCATCGCCGTATGAACGGACAAAGCCGTTGCGTTGCCCGGAATAACGGATCTGCACGGTGGGACCGGACTCAATGAACAGACCTACAAGCTCATTGGCCTCATTCAGTGAGCCACCGCCGTTGTAGCGCAGATCGACTACGACTGCTTCAACATCATCCTGCTTAAGTTCCTCCAGCAGCGCGCGCACATCGCGGGCAGAGCTGCGGTAATCGGTGAGCCCGGCCGAGGCCGCCTCGAAATCGAAATAGAACGAGGGCAGGGTGATCACGCCGATACGATAGATATCGTCATCAATATCTACCTCCAGCACTTCGCTGCGCGCAAACTGCTCGGACAGCTCAACGGTATCACGGGTGATGGCAATTTCGCGGGCAGCCGCTTCACTATTGGCCTCGGCAGGCAGAACGTTGAGGCGCACAAGTGTGCCTTTCTCCCCGCGTATCTGGTCCACCACATCATCCAGGCGCAGGCCGATGACATCCTGCATCTCACCATCTTCACCCTGGGCAATGCCGATAATACGGTCGCCGGCCTTGAGCTCGCCAGCCTGTTCCGCAGGGCCGCCCTTGATCAGTTCGGCAACCTTGGTGTACTCATCCTCAGCGGTCAGCTGGGCGCCAATGCCCTGCAGTGAACCGCGCAGGCCCATGTTGAAGTTTTCCGAATCACGCGGCGAAAAGTAGCTGGTATGCGGGTCGACGGTGCGTGCCACAGTGGCCATGTACGCCTGAAACACATCACGCTCGTTGGTCTTGGCGACCTGAGCCAGCTGGTTGCGGTAGCGCTTGCTCAAGCGCTCTTCAATCTTGTCCATGTCCATGCCGGTCAGTGACAGGCTCAGCGTGCTGTTCTTGATACGTTTGCGCCACAACTCATCAAGCTCGGCCACAGATGACGCCCATGGCACGTCCTCGCGATCAATGACCAGTTCCTCATCGAGGGTGAAATCGAGCGAATCCAGTTCGTTTTCAACGAACTCAACCGTCCATACCAGACGCTCCAGGACCCGGCGGTGGTAGAGGTTATAGATCTCATAGGCCGGCTGCAGATCACCGTTTTTCAGGCTGTCGTCCAGCGAAGCCCGCATGTCTTCGATTGCGTCGATGTCGGACTGGGTCAGGTAGAGTCGCGCCCCATCCAGCATATCCACATAGTTATCAAACACTTCCGTGGAAAAATCATTGTCGAATGTGACGGGCGAATAGTGTTTGGTTTCCAGTTCCCGCAGCAGTTCAATGGCGGTACGTCCGTAGACGGGCTGTGGTGACATCGACGCATAGAGGACGTCAACATCCAGTCTTTCCGGCAGTTCATCCTCCACATCCTGTGCGACGACGTCGGCTTCAGCCTGCTCGCTGCCATCCTGGGCGACCGCCTGGTTACCAGCCACCCACGCCAACATCAGACATAGTCCAAGGACGATGCCGAGTCGACGTAGCGTCTCTGGCAGGACATTTGCCGTTACAGAATGGACGGTGGCCGATTTGCTTTCATGAGTCGCAGTATTCAACGTCATACCTCACACGATTTTGCCTGAATTTCAGATCCTTGATATTACGGTTTGGCGCAATATGTCAAGGTCACCACAGAATTTATCAGTTTAATGCACCCGAGATTGTGTTATTTAGTGACAGGCTTGTTGCGGGCACTGGCATGGCGCTCTGCGCGCTCCACATCAATGTAGCGGTCAGTAATGGCACTGGAGCCATGACCGGCGTCATCGCGCACATGTTCCCGGGGCCTGTGTTTGACATCTTCCGAGATCCCCGTGTGTCGCAACCAGTGCACGGTGGCCGTTGCCAGCCGTTCAGCCTCCTCAATAGACCCTTCCGAGCGCAGCTTTGCTTCAGCCTGGTTAAAACATTTTTGCACAATGCTGCGTATCTGCCGGGTGCTGGTAATGCCTCCCTTGCCACGGGTCTTATGAATCAGCGGTGTCGCTTCACCGGGTACCGGCAAGGCAGACAGCCCTCGGGACTGGCGATAACGACGCAAGGCCTGCAGCATGGCATCGCTGACCGACACCTCGCGCTCTTTATTGCCCTTGCCAACTGTCAGAAACCACCAATTACCTTCCAGATCGCGCTGAAAATGCCCCATTTGCGGGATCCAGCGCTCAGTTTCTACCAGCTCCGAGATACGCAGGTACATGGCAAACAGGGCTGTCATGATGAAGAGGGTACGTTCATGGGTGTCGGGATCATGGTCAGCCATTTCCTCAGCCGTTTCAATCACCACATCCCACTGGATCTGTGACAGCCGACGGATCTTGTCCTGGCCCTGGCGCTTGCGCAGAAACTTGCCTTTCTGGCGGATGCGCGCCACAGGATTGGCCTGCAACTGGTTTTCCTGCACCAGATAGTTAAAGAAACTGCTCAGTACTGCGAACATGGCCTGCAATGCCGACTGGGACAGGGCAAAGGGCTGATCGGTATGCGTCTGGTAGGGGCGCCAGTCCGGGTTGGCAATGCGCTCGCCCTGACGCTCGATGAATCGTGGCACCTGCTTGTGGCCAATCCAGGTCTCCGGAGGTTGTCGGGAAAATTCCACATAGGATTCCAGGTGCTCACGCTGAATTTCCCGCAAAGACAGGCCGGCGACAAGCCAGGCCCACTGCAGAAAATGCTCCAGTTCGCGCCGATAGGCGGTGAAGGTGTCCGGGCTGCCACGGTAACTGTACAGAAACTCGCTGGCATGCCGGTAGTCGTCATCAGCATTTTCCGGCAGTGGTTTCCTGCAGGCCGCCCGAATCGCGGCGCTGACCACCGGCGGCTCGCGCCAGGGGTTGGGCATGCTGTCCAGGGTGTCGAAAAGCGGATGTGGTGATTTCATGGCCTGATATTTTCGCTGTTATTGCTCAGCGATGATAGCTATGCTTACGGATCTTCTGAAAAAAATGTCCAACACAAGACACTGACCATGCAAGCAATGCTACAGGAACGCCTCCAGCAACTTCTCATCGCGTTACAGAACCCGGCGTACTGGTGGCAGATGCTGGTACTGGTGGTGGCCGCTTCCCTGTCGGCACTGATCAACGCCCGTCTGCAAACAGTGCTGGAACAGAGCAACACCCACAGCACCGGCTTCCGGCACCTGGCCGTACGCGGCGCACAGCGCATTATCTGGCCGCTGACGGCACTGGTGTTTATCCTGATCGGCATTGGCATTCTGGAGAACTACGGCCTGCCCACCGCCATTCTGGAGGTGGTTTCGCCGATTCTGGCGGCGCTGGCGCTAATCCGCCTGTGTGTCTACATATTGCGCAAGTCGTTCGCCGCCAATCCAATCATGCGTTCATCAGAGAATATTCTGGTGTTGCTGGTCTGGTCTGTGGTCATTATGCACCTGCTGGGCTGGCTGCCGGCGGTGCTGGCCATGCTGGACAACCTCGCGCTGACAGTGGGCGAAACCCGCATAACGGTATTATCGACTTTCCAGCTGCTGTTTATTGTGGCGTTTGCCTTCATCCTGGCGGTGTGGATTGCTGACCTGATCAATCGCCAGGTCGCCCGCGTGCCGGGCATCTCACCCAGCATGCAGGTGGGCGTGAGCAAGCTGAGCCGCTTTCTGCTGCTGACCCTGGCTTTTCTGCTGGCCCTGAACGCTGTTGGTATCAACCTCAGTTCACTGGCGATCTTCGGCGGGGCCCTGGGTGTGGGGCTGGGCTTTGGTCTGCAGAGTATTGCGTCGAATTTCATCAGCGGCTTCATTCTGGTACTTGACCGCTCCATCAAACCCGGCGATATCATCACCGTGGGCACCAAGTTTGGCTGGGTGCAGGAGCTGAATGCACGTTATATCGTGGTGCGTAACCGGGAAGGGGTGGATACACTGATTCCCAATGAAAACCTGATCACCTCCGAGGTAATCAACTGGAGCTACGCCGACCCCAATGTCCGGGTCGCCGTGCCGGTGCAGATCAGCTACGACAACGATCCGGAGGAGGCCATGAGGCTGATGATGGATTGTGCGTTTGCCTCGCCCAGGGTGCTCAAGGACCCGCCCCCGACCGTGCGTCTGACCGAGTTTGCCGACAGTGGCATTGCGCTGGAGGTCAGGGTGTGGATTGCCGACCCGGCCAACGGCTTCATGCCGGTGCGCTCGGACATCAACGTGGCCATCTGGCGGGCGTTCAAGAAAGCCGGCATTACCATTCCCTATCCGCAGCAGGATGTCTACATCAAGTCTATGCCGGATCATCCCAGGGCCGCAGCGGCCACAGCAGACCTGGCCGACGTCACGGACGAGCCGTCTGACGACGTCAAAGATGAACCGTCTGACGACGCCAAAGGTTCAATCTCACCCACCTGACCCCGCCACCGTGTTGCATTAGGTAACACTTATTTGTTAAACTGACGCCATTCACTATACCATCCGGACGGTAAAGTCATGGCACAGCTAAAATCCAATTCACGCGACAATATTCTCGATGCCGCACAGCGTGTCGCCTCGCGCGAGGGCGCGGGCAAACTGACACTGGACAAAGTGGCTTGCGAGTGTGGTCTGAGCAAAGGCGGCCTGCTGTACAACTATCCCAACAAAGAAGCCTTGCTGAAAAGTATGCTGGACCGTCTGCTGGAACAGTTTCTCAGTATTGCCGAAACCGAGGAAAGGGCCATGGCAGGTGAACCCAATGCGCACCTGCGTGCCATGCTAAGGGCTGTAGCCGGACACCAGATGGTCGACCCCGGCACCTACATGTGCATTCTCACGGCGTCGGCAGAAAACCCTGAACTGCTGGAGCCGATGCGGGCCGTGTTCCGCGACAGCTACCAGCGCATCATCGCCGAGTGCACAGACCCGGACCTGGGCATGATCTTGTGGTCTGCGGCCGACGGCATTCTGTTCCACCATATTCTGGGCATCGCCCCTTATCCGCCAGCTGAAAAAAGTAAGCTTTTTCAAAAACTTCTGCAATTATCTGAGGAAATGTCATGAACCGCTCCCTACGGTCGCCGCTGTTTCGCGTCACGTTGCTGTTGAGTCTGTTTGCCATGCTGAATGCCTGCCAGGAAAGTACGGCAGAGCAGGACACTGGGCGCGAACTGCGTACAGTGCGCCTGGAAACCATTGGTCAGGAGCGGGCCGAAGGCGTGCGCCGGTTCGTGGGTGTAGTTGACGCCCTGAGCACAGTGGATCTGGCGTTTCAGGTCGGTGGCCGCATCACTGCCATGCCAGTTCAACAGGGCGCCATCGTGCCCCGCGGCGAACTGATTGCCGAACTGGATGACGCGGATTACGCCCTTGCCGTCCGTGAAGCCAGAGTCGCGCTGGACCTGAGCACACTCGATTATGAGCGTAACCGCAAGATGCTGGACAGCGGGGCGATTCCGCGTGCCACCTATGACCGCGCCGCGTCCGACCTGGAAATGCGCCGCCTGGCGCTGAGCGCCGCCGAACGCAACCTGGCCTATACCCGTATAGAAGCGCCATTTGATGCACTGGTGACACGTCGTATCGTCGACTCCTTCACCCAGGTGCAGGCTGGCACTGCGGTAGTCCGCGTGCAGGACGTGACCGAACTGCGCGTGCATATATCGGTGCCGGAAAGCCTGATGGCGATGCTGCAAACCCCGGAACGCTTTACCGTCACTGCGGAAATCTCAGCCTACCCGGGCCGACAGTTTCCGCTTAGCTACCGCGAACACGCCACCGAAGCAGACCCGGTCACCCAGACCTATCAGGTCAGCTTTGGTCTGGCTCGTCAGGACGGCATCAACATTCTACCGGGCATGACCGCGACGGTTTCGGTGCAGTCCAGCGACAGCTTCCTGGCGCCGCGTATCGATGTGCCGGCGGCCGCGCTGGATACCGCCGATGACGGCAGTTTCCGGGTCTGGGTATTTAACCCGGAAGAGGGCACCGTCAGTCCACGCGCAGTCACCGTGGGCGCGCTTGGCAGCAGCCGGGTGGTGATTGACACTGGTCTGCAGCCTGGCGAACAGGTGGTCACCGCCGGCGCTCACATGCTGCATGAGGGCATGGCCGTCACCCCGTTCAGAAACGCACGTTAAGGAATCATCAAGATGGATTTTGCCCGCTACGCCATCGACCGGCCGGTTAATACCTGGCTGTTCATACTGATTCTGGTGCTGGGTGGCCTCTGGGGCATTCTGACCCTGGGCCGCCTGGAGGACCCGGCCTTTACCCTGAAACAGGCTGTGGTGGTGACGCCGTACCCGGGCGCCACTGCGCAGGAGGTCGAACTGGAAGTCACCGAGCATCTGGAATCGGCCATCCAGCAACTGCCGCAACTCAAACGCATCACGTCCAAGTCAGTGCCCGGACGCTCGGAAATCACCGTCGAAATTCAGGATACTTACGATGGTAGCGAGATTCCTCAGGTCTGGGACGAACTGCGGCGCAAGGTGGGTGATTTCCAGCGCAACCTGCCCGATGGCGCAGGCCCCTCAACCG
>CAJXPR010000140.1 GCA_913058135.1 uncultured Gammaproteobacteria bacterium | reverse complement strand
CACGATAGGGAACGTCACGCTTGCCGAACCGTACGAACTCACCCTGCACGCCGCACCCCTCGCAGGCTACTGGTGTAGGTGCTTCAAGCCGAAAATGTATGTCTTCATTCTGCTCATCAGAATCCACCAACTGGTACCCAGGAAGGCTTAACGAATTAATCATCTCCCGCCTTGATCAGAAAAACAGGTAGGTGGCGTAACCGGCAATCATCGCCATAGCAAAAATGACTGCTAAAAACGCCGCTAAAAGCTTCAGCGTGAACAAAGAGCGCAACAGAATGAGCTCAGTCAGGCTGGCTCCGGCACTGCCGATGATCAACGCTAGCACCGTCCCGGCACCCACGCCTTTGGCCATCAGAGCCGCTGCCAGAGGTATGACGGCTTCAGCGCGAATATACAACGGCACGCCGATGACAGCGGCAACTGGAATGGCAAAGGGATTATCTGGGCCTGCATACTGCTCCAATAAGTCAGTGGGCATGAAACCATAGATCACGCTGCCAATCGCAATACCGATGAGCAGGTAAGGCAACACATCGATAAAGTCCGACCAAGCTTCCCGCCACACACCACTGTACTTCCCTTCTTTCTTAACCGTGACAGTGGGTTGACTGTCACAGCATTCGCTAGACGTAGAGACTGTTGTCTTCCTATCAGCCCCGCAAGAAGCCGTCTTCGGAGTGGTGTCGCAGCTGTTGGTGCCGCAACTCGATGCGGTCGATGTAGCACTGCACGGGCTTGCTGATGAACTACATCCACTGCTCTCTTGTGTCGCCGTCCGGCGCACATAACGCTCGAAGCCAAGCGTGTGAAGCAGCCATCCGGCACCTACCGCGACCACCAAAGCGGCGAGCACATAGATAGCAGTAAGTGTCCATCCAAACGTGGCAACCAGCAGGCCGACGACGATAGGATTCAGCAACGGAGATGAGAAAAGAAACACCATCATCGGCCCAAAACCGGCCCGTGCCCGAATCAACCCTTTCAACATGGGGATAGTCGAGCAACTACAGAAGGGCGTTATAGCTCCTAAACCAGCAGCAAGAAAATAGCCTCGCTTCCCACTGGAAGTCAGTAACGCTTCCACCTTGGATGGTGGGATGTGACGTTGAAGAACTCCGACCAGCAAGCTAATGCCAATGAATAAAACCGATAGCTCGATAGCGAGAAAGGCGAACATGCCTAGAGCGTCTTGGAGTTGAGATGACATTCAATATTACTCCTATATTTCTAGTATTGTCGAAATGATGTACGCAGCCTACTTGCGTTTATCCGACCTGTCAACTATAATTCTAGAAACATCGAATTATTGGGGCGTGCTATGGATCACGAAAAGGTTGCAGCCAGCTTAGCTGAGCTAGGGAATAGTCACCGACTGTCCGTGTTCCGCTTTCTGGTCAAAGCTGGCCATGATGGGGCTTCGGTCGGAGATATCCAGAAGGGGCTGGGTATTCCTGCTTCGACGCTATCACATCACCTTGCGCGCATGGCCAAGGTAGGGCTGATCCGGCAGGAGAAACATAGCCGCACGATTGTCTGTATACCCGAGTATGGGCACCTAGAGAATTTGATCGGTTTCTTACAAGAGGAATGTTGTGCAGGTGTTCGGATTGCGCATGAACCAGAACCGCTTTGACGCTTGCCCAGCTCTCGCTGTCCTCCCTAGTCAGCATCGCTATGAAGACTCAGGCGAAGGTGGAAACAGAAAATTGGCAGTAGAGTAGGCTGAAGAGGATCAATCAGATAATCCGCTGAGAAAGATTTTCTTCTTTACATCTTTGGCATTTTATCAACCAGAAATTCCGGATACCCTATTATTTTTGTTAACGGATGTTGGTATCCCTGCTACAAACCAGTGCCAACTCCGGCAGCACAGTTGAGAGATTAACCTGCATTTTTCCGCTAAGATAGTCCTTTTTTGTCAAAAGCCATGAAATATGAATGAATTCAAGGTGCCCGAGCCACGCTGGAGCGACCCTCTGCAGGGCCGTTTTCTGCGGCTGGCAGCCAGTGGCATGGTGCCGGCGCGCTGGTTTCTGCCTGACCTGCCGGGGCCGGAGCAGCGCGCCGCACGCGAAGGCAGGCTGCATATCGAGGTTGTCAGTCATTGCTGGAACTATGCTCATATGCTGGTGTATCAGCTCAGTTCGCTGGTGCTGTTTCCGCCTCAGGATGCCGACGTCACAATGACTGTTTATTACGGTGATGAGGATGCCCGGACCGTGGCGCTGCTCGACTATTTTGCCACTCAGCAGATCTCGGGTGTGCGCTGGAACTGGCAGAAGCTGCCGCGTCAGGCGTTATTCCGTCGCGCCATCGGCCGCAACCTGGCCGCCAGGAGCAGCACCGCAGACTGGGTCTGGTTTACCGACTGCGACCTGTTGTTTCGTGACGGATGTCTGGATGGTCTGGCGGACGCGCTGCAGGGGCGGCGTGACGCCCTGGTATTTCCGTCCGCAGAATACTGCACCGGCTTGTTGCCACCGCAGGCACCTATCCTGTCGCCGGTGATGGAACCTGTGCAGCCGCTGGACGTGGATCCGTCACTGTTCACGCATTTTTCGCGTGACCGGGCCACCGGCCCCCTGCAGATTACCCATGGCGATGTGGCGCGAGCAGTGGGTTACTGCGACAGTCTGCCATATTACCAGCAGCCCTCGGACACCTGGTGCAAGGCCTATGAGGACCGGGCGTTTCGCTGGCTGCTGCGGACCCAGGGCGAGCCTGTCGATGTGCCCGGCGTCTACCGGATCCGGCATGTGGCCAAGGGGCGCTACACCGGTGGCAAGCTTAACACCGGCGTGCGCAGCGGTTTGCGCCGGCTGGTGGCGCGACTGAAAGGCTAACTCACTCAGTTGCGGTACAGCTTCAGACCCACCGCCGAACCGGGACCAAAACCCCGCCAGTAGGAATGGTTGGCGCGCGCCTGGCCGTCCGGGTTCATGGCATAGACGCCGTCGGCACCGTCTTCCACCAGGTCCAGATAAGCGGCCTTGTCGGTATCACCCTTTAAGTGCAGATCCAGAAACGCGGTGACGAAGTGCTGCAGTATATTGTTCATGCGCAGCGTGTCCCACACCGGGTCGGTGTAGTGACCCGCGCCGGTGGTATCTTCGCGATCAAGGAACTCAACCGGCAACGGAATCGGCGCCGCAGCGCTGTGCCCGGCATTCTTGAAGACCAGCATGTAGCGGTCGCTGTTCACGGCGCCGTCGTAGATGGCCTTGATGCCATTTTCGTAACCGGAGGTGGTATCGGCATCGCCAGCAACAAACAGTGTCGGCACACGGATGCCGGCCAGGCCCTCGGCGTCCCAGAAATTGGTGTTCATGCCCCAGGGTGCAATGGGCACACCGGCCTTGATACGGGGATCCAGACTGCCCGCAAACTCCGGATTGGATGCCGCCAGCTCGTTAAGCAGGCCGTTGGGCGGGGCGGCGATAAAGCCGACACCTGCATCGCTGTAACCGGCGCCCAGGTTGTTGACGGCGCCAAAACCGCCCATGGAATAACCAATCAGGCCGGTATTGTCAGCATCAACCAGGCCGCCCAGGAAGTGATCGCTGTCAGCGCCGAAGTCGGCGATGGCGGACAGCACAAAGCGTTGATCCATGGCGCGGTTGTACAGGGTGCTGTTGATGTTCTGCTGGTCTTCATAGGTGCTGTCACGGTGGTCGATGGACGCGACCACATACCCCTTGCTGGCCAGGTTTTCACCAAGATGGCTGAGCAGGTAACGGTTGCCGGGATAGCCGTGAGAGATGATCACCAGGGGAAAGCGGTTGTCGGTGCTCAGCGGATCGGCATCACGCACCGCACGTCCGTTCAGGGTGGCGGTGACGGCGAGGTTGCGGGTGCGCGCCTGGTATTGCGTGCCGGGCGTCTGGCCTGCAGCCAGCTGCGCCGGGTACCAGATTTCCAGCGTCAGGCTGCGATCATAACGGGGCGTCTCTTCACCGTTGCGCATATTGAGCACATCGGGGCGACCGCTGTCAGTGATCTCGACAGTGCGCACGCCAATGTCGAATTCGCCGAAGCGAGCCAGCTCGGGGGCGTCGGGACGGATCAGGTCAATCCGGTTGGTCTGGGCGTGCAGCGTAGTGCTGATTAGGGTCATAAGCAGAGTGACGATCAGGGTTCTCATAAGAAATACCAGTAATGATTTATACCAGAAATTCGGATCAGTTGGACGTAAATCACCAATTGAATCCGAACAATACCGCAGTGAATATAAAGTGTCAGCCTCTTTCTAAGAGCGGACGAACTCGAAAAGCGGTTCGTAATCATGCCGATCGGCAGCGTGAAGCGAATCGATATATCGTCGCCTTGTTTCGCTGACATCAACCAGATTGGTCTGCCCCCAACTAAAGCGCTGGGCTCCCAGACTGATCAGAAGCAAATCCGCTGCTATGCGCGAGTGACGGCCATTACCATTGGGAAATGGATGAATTTGCACCAGACGGTGGGAGAACCGCGCTGCGATCTCATCTGGCCCATAGGTGTTGTGCTCTACCCAGTATTGGCAATCATCAATCAGTTGCCGCAAGTCCATACTGATGCGGTAGGCGGGCACGCCAATATTGCGTTCGGACTGGCGGAATTCGCCAGCCCAGCGCCAGACGTTGCCGAACATCCGCTTGTGCAGTTGCTTAAGAAAATCCTCGGACGGCACAAGCCGATTTCGCCTGAATGCCCACGCCTCCGCTTGCAAAATATTCCGCTGTTCGGCCTCGTTCAGCTCTGAACGCAATGTGATGTAGGACGGAATAAGTTGCTGCCTTTCCTCCTCCGTCAGCGGGGTGGCGTCCTTGTCCTCTTCCATGAGTGGATCATTCATTATTCTTCCTTCCAGATATCCGATCCGGCCTTGTCGACTATCTGCCGCACCAGTTGCTTGAACTGTTCATGTTGATCTTCGGCAGAAATGGATTGTGCTTCGAGCGCCATGTGGTGACTGGTGATGGACAGGCGCTTTTTTGCGATCAAGCGTGCACGCTCTTCGACCAGGTCCTGCAACGGCTTTCGTGGCACAAAGGCGTAGACAAGCTTGCAGTCCAGTGCTCGCGCTGCGCGTTCGAGTGTGTCCAGGGTAACGGCCCCTTCCTGCTCTGCTTTTTCGACGCCAACGGCGCGGGGCTGGCTGAATCCCATACGCTCGGCGAACTGGGCAGTTGTCATCCCCAGTGCATCCCGGACGGCCTTGATCCAGCCGCGTGGAGGGCGCACCAGCGCGTCACTGTCGCGTAGAAAATCCAGTCGGCTATCGAGCTGTTTGCGTGCTATGGCACGATCATCCGAGCGCATTTAATAACCTATATATTATTGAAACAAGATAATACAATAAGTTATATATTATAATTAATCAATATTTAAATAAGGTATATATTATTTATAGCAGGCTCGTCCTCAAGTTTCAGGCCGATTGACGCAGATAATGTGACTGTGACTGGAGTCACAGGTGACCAGGCATCCTTGACACTACAATAATCCTGACTCCGAGAGACTGCTCTTAACAGATGCCAAAGTCACGTAACGCATTACACACAAAAATGATTTAAGGGGGTATCGGTCATGGGACGAAGTTTAATTTTGATGTGCCTGCTGGCATATTCCGCTGTTTCACACTCACAGGAAGCCGATTATTCAGGCATCTGGCAGGATGTTGACAACAGTTCGGATTATTAATCCGCTGATATTTCCGGAAAATATTTTTGAGCTCTTGATAAGCAAAGCGAATATAGTCCGTGTCGGTCTTACTGTCGCCAAGGCCCGCCTTCCTGCGTGGAAGGCGGGCCTGTTTTATAGCGACCGTTCCTGATCAGCGCTCACTCCAGAAAGTTGCTGCGCAGTTGCTGCAACTCCTGTTCGCTCACACCCAGTTCCTCACGAATGTAGGCATCCACCGAGCCCGAACGGTCGGCCATCTCCTCCAGCGCGGCTTCAATATATGACCGACGCGTCCCCATCAGGGCATCCAGTGCGGCGGGTGACATCGACGCCAGAAACGCATAGGACTCGTCCATCTCATCGGACAGGGCCGGTGCGGAGTTCTGATATTCCGGCAGGCTGGCGATGGTTTCGGACAGCGTGTAATCGGCAATCACCGTTTCCCGGTCGACACCCAGTGCGGTTAGCAGCAGTGCCGCGGCGATGCCAGTGCGATCCTTGCCCGCCGTGCAGTGAAACAGCAGGCCGTCATCGCTGCCTGTCAGCTGGTCAAACATCGCTGTGTAATGGGGCTGTTGCTGATCCAGCATGACGCGATACAGGTCGCCCATCAACGCTTCGGCCTCTGCTTCACCAAGATCAGGGTCGGCGAATGCACTCAATACATCGTCTCCTTCCCCAAAGGTCATCTGATAATCCCAGGTCAGCATTTCCACACCGCCTGCTTTCCAATCGGTTGGCTCGTCCTGCCGCTCTTCAGTGGCGCGAAAATCGACTACAGTTCTGATACCAAGTTCGTCGATTTTTTGATAATCGGCATCGCTTAGGTGATGCAGCACGCCGGAGCGGAACAGCACGCCGGATCTGACCTGTTTGCCATCTTCAGTGTGGTAACCACCCAGGTCGCGGAAGTTGCGCCCGCCTTCCATGGGAATCAGGTGTCTTTCTATCAGGGCGCGTTGTTCGGGCGTGGCACCAAAGACATTGACGCTGATGCCCAGCATGAACAGCAGGGTCGCCGCCAGGGCGGCATAAAGTGCAAACGTACTGGTGTGTCGTAACATGGTTCTGATCCTTTTCATGATAATGGATTTGTGTTCAGCCAGTGTCAGAAGTTGGCGCGGATGCCGGCCATGTAATAGCGGCCATAGCGTTCAACCTGGTTCGGCGTACGAGCGGTACCGGAGTAGCGCACGTCAACGGCATCGTTCAGATTGTTGGCGTTGACATACACCGACAGGTCGGCGCCCATCATCTGCCAGGGCAGGTCGTACTTGGCGGACAGATCCAGACGCTTCTGGGCTGCCCAGTACTCGGCCATGGCATCGTTTTCGGTGGTGGACAGCCAGTCGTCACGGAACTGATAGTTCAGACGCAGCGACAGGCGGCTGGTCTCGTAGTACACCGACGTGTTGTAGATGGTTTCCGAGGTGCCAGGCAGGCTGAAGCGGTTGCCACCCGCGGTGGTGAATTCGCTGTCCAGCAACGTGATATTGGCGTTGAAGCCCAGGCCGTTCAGAAGCCCGCCCATCAGGTCTGGCGCAAAGTCGGAGACTTGGGCAATCAGGTTGAACTCGGCGCCGGTCAGCGAGCCGCTGTCGCCATTGATAAAACCGGTATAGGTCCAGCGTTGGCCTGCAGCGGAAGGCAGGTAAATGCCGCCATCAATGGTCGAGGTGTCAGCGTAGATGACATTGTCTATGTCACGGTGGAAAGCGCCCAGGGAGATCAGGCTGGCGTCACCGTAGTACCACTCCAGCGAGGCGTCCAGGCCCATAGCCTCTTCCGGTTCCAGGCTGGGGTTACCACCGGTGACGGCCTGGTCAACCGGGCTGACGATTGCCGAGGCACGCCACTCGTTGTAGGTCGGGCGGCTGATGGCCGTGGTGCCGGCCAGGCGCAGCTTGACGTTCTCGCGCAGGTCGATATTGACGTGCACACTGGGCAGCGCATGGACAAAATCGTCGCTGTAGGAGGCCAGAGGGCCATCACTGCTGTAGTCGGTTCGCTCTATGCGGGCACCGGCAACGATGTTGCCCCAGCTGAAGTCCGTGGTGGTCATGCCGTAGACGGCGGTGATGTCCTCGTCAATGGCCACAATCTGATCCGCCGGTGCGGTTACACTGACGCCACCGACAGCATCGGACCAGGCCTGAAACACGCCGGGGTTGTCGTAATAGGTGCCGCCAATGCTGTTGGTGAAATCGGTCATCCAAGGCGATCCGGTATTGTACGCGGCAATTTCGACAGCGCCGGGGAATCGTGTTTGCGCGACGGCAAAGCCGGTGCCGCGGCCTTCACGCATATCGTGTTCAAAGCCCAGTGCCAGCACTGAGTTGCGATTGAACAGGGTGATATTGCGCTCGGCGTCCAGCTTGATTTTGTCGGCATCGATGTCCAGGCCAGAATCGATAATAATGCCCAGGGTCACGGCGTAGTTGATGTCTGCCACTGCCAGCGGGTTGGTGCTGAACGGTGAAGAGATATTGACGATGGGGTTTTCGACATCACTGATATCAAAACTGGCGGAGGCAGTGCCGCCGGCGCTCAGCGGTATGGGCAGGAAGGTATTGTTTTCGGTCTGTGTCCGATTCAGGCGCGCTTCCATGAACCTGTCTCTTATACACATCTCCGAGCCCACGAGACAGGCAGAAATCTC
>CAJXPR010000139.1 GCA_913058135.1 uncultured Gammaproteobacteria bacterium | reverse complement strand
ATCTACACAGAGTAGATCGTCGGCAGCGTCAGATGTGTATAAGAGACAGGCGTCGGTGCAGTTGTGGTCGCTGTGCTGGCGGTGGCCGGTGTTGTCTCCGGTTCATCCGGTGTCTGCGCCGGCGCTGGTGAAGATTGTGAGGATTGGGAAGAGCCTGCTACCGTCCCGGATTCCGGATCGGCAGTCGTGTCGGTTTCAGACGCGGGTGTGGAGACGACAGAAGTAGCGTCAGGGTCGGCGCCGGTATCGGGCACATTACTGAGCCGAATCGCGTCAGTGTCGGCAGTAATCACCGGCCGTTGCGGATCGGTGCGCGCGGCTTCAGGCCGGGTCGGACGTTCAGGAATGCTGGTTTGCAGCACGGGCTGATAACTGCCCTCTCCATCAAAAATCACCGGCAGCAGGACCAATGCCACCACGGCCAGCACCAGTGTACCTATCAGTCTTTGCCGGGTGTTCTGATTCAAAGCGTGTCTGCCTCTTTCAGTCACTGTCGAGCCGATATGCTCGACATCGCGTCTGACACTGTAATAAACGAACCGGTCACCACAATGATGTCGCCGTCAACGGCATCGCTGCAGGCTGCTGCCATGGCCTCGCCCACTGTTGCAAAGGGCGATGATGCTGCCATCGTACGCTTGTCTGCGCCGAATTGGTGAAATCTCTGCGCCAGGGTTTCTGCCGGTAAACAACGGGGCAGATCGAAGTGCGCAATATACCAGAAGTCGGTCTGGTTTTCTAAGGCCTGATAGAATCCCGCGTGATCTTTATCGGCCATCATTGCCACCACTACCCGCACCGCACCGATACGCCCGCTGTCCAGTAACAGTTGCTGACGCTGGCGCTGAATACCCGCTGCCAGGGATTGCGCAGCCTGTGGATTATGCGCGACATCCATCACCACCGGCACCTTGAACTTTGGCGGCATAAACCACTGCTGCCGGCCCGGCAGCACCAGTGTCGACAGGATCCCGGGCAGGTGCGAGCGCAACCATTGTTCCGATGGAAGCATCCCGGTCAGGCATACGACCTGCAAAGCGCCCGCAATATTCCCGGTGGCCAGTGCCGCCGGTGGCAGATTTGCTACCGTCAGGTGTTGTTCCCGTTCTGAGTCTGCCTCAGGGCGTTGGCGGCCGCGCCAATGCCAGCTGTTGTCAACCAGCGAGGGGGTTGCAATAAAATCACGGCCGGCGCGATATAGCGGACATTCCAGCTCCGATGCGGCCTGCAGCAGGGTTGCCGGCGGATCCGATTCTGAACATACAACCGGCTTGCCCGGGCGGAAAATGCCGGCTTTTTCAATGGCGATGGCCTCGCGGGTATCACCCAGCCACTCCTGATGATCAAGCCCGATACTGGTCACCACGGCAATATCGGCGTCCATGATATTGACCGCGTCGAGCCGGCCTCCCAGACCCACTTCCAGGACCAGCACATCAAGATCAGCGTCCTGAAAAATGAGCAGCGCGGCCAGCGTACCGAATTCAAAATAGGTCAGCGAGACTTCACCACGGGCCTGCTCGATGGCGGCAAAGGCGCGCACGATCATGGCATCGGCCACCGGCGCGCCCTGAATACAGATGCGTTCGCGATAATGCAGAAGGTGGGGAGAGGTATAACTGCCGACGCGTTTGCCGGCAGCGCGCAGCACAGCGTCGATGACAGCCACATGACTGCCCTTGCCATTGGTGCCGGTCACCGTGATGACCAGCGGCCTGCCAGAGAGCGTCGTCTTCAGGCCCAGCCGCCGGGCAACCGTGGTCAGCCGCTCCAGCCCCATGTCGATTTCATTGGGATGCAGTTGCTGAATGCGTGTCAGCCATCCGCTCAGATCCAGACCCGGGTCGGCGGCTGTGGTCATGCTCAGGCTGCCGGTGGCAGTTGCAACAGTTTGCCGACCAGGCCGGCAATGGTGTCGCGCATCTCTTTGCGATGACAGATCATGTCAATGGCCCCGTGCTCGAGCAGGAACTCGGCGCGCTGGAAACCTTCCGGCAACTTCACCCTGACGGTCTGACGGATCACGTCCGGTCCGGTGAAACCCACCAGAGCCCGCGGCTCGGCAATATTGATATCGCCGAGCATCGCCAGACTGGCAGACACACCGCCGTAGACCGGGTCAACCAGTACAGAAATGAAGGGCAGACGGTTTTCCCGCAACCTTTCAAGCGCGGCTGAGGTCTTGGCCATTTGCATCAGGGAAATCAATGCCTCTTGCATGCGCGCCCCACCGCTGGTGGAAAAACACACCAATGGCAGCCGCTGGGCAATACAGCTGTTAACTGCCTGTACGAATTTTTCGCCAACCACGGCGCCCATGGAACCACCGATAAAACCAAACTCGAAAGCGGCCACGATCATCTCGACCGACATCACCTTGCCCTGCACCACAATCAGCGCGTCGCGCTCGCCCGTGCTTTTCTGTGCGGCCGCCAGGCGATCCTTGTACTTTTTCAGATCCCGGAATTTGAGGATATCCACGGGCTCAATATCGGTGAATAATTCCTGCTGGCCATCGGGGTCCAGAAACAGTTCCAGACGGCGTCGAGCGGTAATGCGCATATGGTGGTCGCACTTGGGGCAGACCTCCTGATTGCGCTCCAGATCCGGTCGGTACAGCACCGCTTCACAGCGCGGGCACTTTTTCCACAGTCCTTCCGGGACACTGGACTTCTGCTTGCCATTGCCTTCGGGGGTGGTACTGCTGTTTCGAATCGAGGGGAGGATCTTGTTAATCCAGCTCATATTAGGGTCCTGTCCTGCTTAATCCTGTTGCCAACTATAACATTTTCGGTAAAATTTTACTTGCTCAGGCCGATCCGCTGTCCAGTGCCTGACGGATGGAGGCTATCAGCGCAGTCTTGTCAGCGAGCAGATCGTCGGACCGGCTGTCAGTGTCACTCAGTTCGCCAATCTTCTGCACCAGCGCACTGCCCACAATAACGCCATCGCTGACCGCAGCCATGGCTAGCGCCGAGGCATTGTCCTTGATACCAAAACCAACCATGATGGGTAGCTCGGTCTGCTGCCGTAAACCGGCCACGCGTCGGCCGATCTCGCCGGTATCACTGATGGCTGCGCCAGTCACACCTTTCAGCGACACATAGTACAGATAACCGGAGCTGTGCTCGCAGATCGCGGCGATGCGCCGGTCCGTGGTGGTCGGCGCCACCAGAAAGATCACGTCCATGTTGCGTGGCCGGGTCAGCGCCAGCAGGCCTTCCGCTTCACTGACCGGCAGGTCGACGAGCAGCAGGCCGTCAACGCCGGCTTCTGCCGCGTTGCCGACGAACGCCTCGTAACCCATGATCTCCACCGGATTGAGGTAGCCCATCAGCACCACCGGGGTCTGCGCATCCTGCGCGCGAAACTGGCGGACCACTGAGAACACGGTATCGAGGCCGGCACCGTTGCGCAGGGCCCGTTCGCCCCCCAGCTGGATCACCGCGCCGTCGGAGGACGGGTCACTGAATGGCATGCCCAGCTCGATAATATCGGCGCCATCGCGCACCAGCTGGTGCATCAGGCTGACCGTGGTATCGTGGTCCGGGTCACCCGCCACAATATAGGGAATCAGGGCTTTACGCCCTGCCGCTTTGGCCGCAGCCATACACGCATCTATCCGGCTCATCGTTTGTCCTTAAATGGTAATGCCATCGATATCGGCGACAGTATGAATGTCTTTGTCGCCACGCCCGGACAGGTTCACGACAATGCTCTGTTCCGGTGACATGGTGGCCGCCAGTTTGCAGGCATAGGCAATCGCGTGCGCCGATTCCAGCGCCGGGATGATACCTTCCAGACGTGTCAGTTCGCGGAACGCATTCAGCGCTTCGGTATCGGTGACCGATACATAGTTGACGCGCTTGATGTCCTTCAGCCATGAGTGCTCAGGCCCTACACCCGGATAATCCAGACCGGCCGACACGGAATGGGTTTCGACGATCTGGCCGCGCTCATCACTCATTACATAGGTACGGTTGCCATGCAGAACGCCCGGTTTGCCGGCAGACAGCGGCGCCGCATGACGACCGGTCTCCACGCCGTCCCCGCCAGCCTCTACGCCATACATGGCGACCTCGGCGTCACGCAGGAAGGGATGGAACAAACCGATGGCGTTGGAGCCCCCGCCCACACAGGCGACCAGCGCATCAGGCAGCTTGCCGTACTCTTCCAGCGACTGCGCCCGCGCCTCGCGACCGATGATGGCCTGGAAATCGCGCACCAGCATGGGGTAAGGATGAGGGCCGGCAACAGTGCCGATGATGTAATAGGTGGAATCCACATTAGTCGCCCAGTCGCGCAAGGCTTCGTTGAGTGCGTCCTTCAGGGTACGTGAACCGGAGGTTACCGGAATCACATTGGCACCCAGTAGCTTCATGCGATAGACATTTGCCGCCTGACGCTTGACGTCTTCGGCGCCCATGTAAACATGGCACTCCAGGCCCAGACGGGCGGCAACGGTGGCGCTGGCCACACCGTGCTGGCCGGCGCCGGTCTCGGCGATGATGCGGGGCTTGCCCATGAACTTGGCAAGCAGCGCCTGACCAATGGTGTTGTTGATCTTGTGGGCGCCGGTATGATTCAGGTCTTCGCGCTTGAGAATGATCTTCGCACCACCGTATTTGGCGGTCAGGCGCTCAGCCAGGTACAGCGGCGAGGGCCGACCGACGTAGTGCTTCATGTCGTGGTCGTACTCTTGCCAGAATTTGGGATCCTGTGACAGTTTGCGGTACACCTGATCCAGCTCTTCTACTGCAGCCATCAGGGTCTCGCCTACAAATATCCCGCCATAACGGCCAAAATGGCCAGCCAGGTCGGGCCCGCTGAACAGATCCTGTTCAGGTGCTGTTACTGCCTCAGAGTCGGACACGATTTACCTCGTTGAAAAATGCCTGTAAACGTTGCGGGTCTTTGATACCCGGCTCACTCTCCACCCCACTGCTAAGATCCAGCGCCCAGGGGTGCACTTCTTTGATGGCGCTGACTGCGTTTTCCCGCGTCAGTCCGCCCGCCAGGACTATCGGCAGGGCGCTGCGGTCGACACAATGACGGGCCA
Organism: uncultured Gammaproteobacteria bacterium; assembly: GCA_913058135.1. Taxonomy (GTDB): domain Bacteria; phylum Pseudomonadota; class Gammaproteobacteria; order Pseudomonadales; family Pseudohongiellaceae; genus Pseudohongiella. The sequence continues at coordinate 3,313 of CAJXPR010000139.1, read as the reverse complement.
CTGTCCAGTCAAACTTCTTGCCCGTACCGCCGGCCTGATCCGGGTCGTAGGAGTCCAGCAATATGGCCGACGCCTGTTTGTGACGCCTGATCGCCGGCAACGGATCCGTGCCGGAACGCACACGAACGGCCTTCATATAGGGCATCGCAAAGGACTGGCAGAACTCCGGTGTTTCATCGCCGTGAAACTGCAGACAGTCCAGGCGCAGGTGGGCAAGTACATCGTCCACCTGTTTACGCTGCGGATCCACAAACAGACCGACAACACTGACAAAAGCAGGTATGGCAGCGCGGATCTCCTGCGCCTGCTGCAAGTCCAGTCCGCGGCGGCTGTTGGCATAAAATACCAGGCCGAGCGCATCAGCGCCGAGCTGGGCAGCCAGACGGGCGTCTTCGGGACGGGTAATGCCACAGATTTTTACACGGGTACGTCGTTGCAACAAAAAGTCCTCAGCGCTTGCATTCATGACAGGCGGGGAATTTTATCAGAGATCATCGCCTGCTGCTTAACCAAAGCACACCCGAAGCGGGTTTGTTGCTCATAAAAAGCAGGGACCCAGGGGTAATTCCGGCAACGCAAAGTGCTTCGGGTAGGTCACATTGACCAGATACAGACCGTCCGGCCTGGCGGTGACTGCATTTTGTGTGCGATCCCGGGTGGCCAGCACCTGCCTGACCCAGTCCGGTGACTGGCGCCCCGCTCCGACCTCGATGAGGGCACCGGCTATATTGCGCACCATATGTAGCAGGAAGGCATTGGCTTCCACTTCCAGTACGATAAACCGGCGCTGGCGGGTGACACTGAGTTCGTTGATGCAACGCATGGGTGTGCGTGACTGGCAACCGGCGGCGCGAAAGGCACTAAAATCATTCTCTCCCAACAGGTGCTGGCCCGCCTCGTGCATCCACGCCACGTCCAGCATTTCCTTGACGTGGGTGATCTGCTGAACCAGGGCAGCGGGCCGGATCGCCCCGGTATGGATAATGTAGCGGTAGCGGCGGCTGAGCGCGGAGTGACGGGCATGAAAGTCGTCGGGCACGGCACGTGCCCACTGCACTCTGACCTGCGCCGGCAGATGGCTATTGGTACCGCGGATCCAGGCCTTCTCGCCACGGTCGATAGCGGATTCGAAATGCACAACCTGGCCGGTGCCATGGACACCGGCGTCCGTGCGGCCGGCGCAGTTGACGCTGATGGGCTGGTCCGCCACGCGTGACAGGGCCTGCTCCAGCGCCGCCTGCACGGTAGCGATGGCGGGCGCCGACTGGCGCTGCCAGCCGTGGAATGCAGCGCCGTTGTATTCAACGCCCAGGGCGATTCGCGTGGTTGCAGTCATGATGGTTTATCGGGCGGGATATCAGAGCCTTTCCAGCAGGGATTCGGCGTCACGGCGTTGGGCCTCGGTGCCTTCTTTTACGACCTCCGAGAGAATTTCGCGGGCACCGTCACTGTCGCCCATGTCGATGTAGGCGCGGGCCAGATCCAGCTTGGTAGCTGCCTCGTCACTGTCGGAGAGGAAAGCAAAATCCTCTTCGTCTTCCTCCTCATCATCAAACGAGTCTTCGTTGGAGATGAAGGCCAGGTCGTCGAAATCATCTTCAACCTTTGTGTCTGTTTCGGCCTCGGGCTCGGGCTCGGGCTCAAGTTCCGGCTCCGGTTCTGGTTCGGGCTCGGGCTCAAGTTCCGGCTCCGGTTCTGGTTCGGGCGCTGGCTGTGGTGCTGGTTCAGGTGCCGGCTGATGTTGGGGCTCGAGCGTGGTTTCCGCACCAGGGTCTGCAGCCGGATCAGCCGCCTCGTCATAGATGTCGTAGTCCACGTCGTCGGCATTGTCGGCATCGTCTTCCAGATCCAGATTATCATCACCCCAGTCCGGGCCGTCATCCGCCTCATCGTCAGGGCTGACGGGCTTGAAGTCGTTACGCTCGGATGTCGCCGGCGTTTCGGCAAACGGATCGTCAGCATCGGGGTCTACTTCCAGGGTATCGTCGAGGGCAAACTCGTCGTCAAGGACGGTGCTCTCGTCGAAGGGCGTAGTGGTTGTGTCGTCTGCTGATGGCTCTTTATAGGCTGATGGCTCGTTATAGGCTAACGGCTCTTCATCCGCAAAAGGCTCTTCATTCGCGTCCGCTAAAGGCTCTTCATCCGCTAAGGGCTCTTCGTTGCTGTCGAGTGCGCCCGATGGGGTGTAGGTGACTCCATCGTCATCCGGGTCGTCCTGATTCTCCGCATCCGCGTTGCGAGCCTCGTCGGCCTCCTCCGCTGCCGCGGCTGCTGCGGCGACACCGGAGAACAGTAATTCATCCTCGCTCTCTTCCCCCAGCGGCATGTCGTCATTTTCACGTTGGGCCCGCTGCTCGTCAGTCATCGCAGCGCGGTTGCGGCGCATCAGCACCAGAACCAGCAGCAATACCAGCACCGCAGCTGCTGCCAGCAGCGCCCAGGTGTTGCTGATCAGGAAATTAAAGAAGCGTTCGACAGGCCCGGCATCGGGCGCCATGGTGATCGTGGTGGTCTGCTCTTCGCCGGCATCGCCAGATGCTGCGCTGGCAGGCCCGGTCTCTGCCAGTTGCGTCTGTAACTGGGCCAGCTCAAGGTCGCGCAAACGGATGATTTCCTGCGCCGAAGTGATCTGTTGTTGCAACATCGTCAGCCTGGAATTGAGCTCGGTATTTTCCAGCTCCAGACGATCCAGTTCTTCTTCGCGCTGCGCCATACTGTCTTCCAGCGCATCAAGCTGCTCGTCATTGCGGGCAATTGCCTGCTCCGCAGACTGAGCGCTGGACGCTGATGCCGACGCATCAGCAGTGTCTTCCGTTTCGTCATCCGCAGTAACGACCCGCAACTGCCCCTGTCCCGCGCCTGGCGTCGCTGTGCCCGGGCCTGCCGTCACCGGCTCACTGGCCACGGTGCTGCTGCCGCCGCGCTGCATCGCCAGATTTTGCCTGGTTACCTCGGCGATGGCCTCGGCCGCGGCCAACTGCCGGATCTGCCCCAATTCCGGCACCCGCAACACCTCGCCGCGTTTGACCCGGTTAATATTGTTACCGAGAAAGGCATCGGGATTGAGGCGCTGCAGGGCCAGCATGGTCTGTTGCACGGTGACCGAATTATCCGGCCGCGCCCTCAGGGCCAGTTCCCACATGGTGTCGCCAGCGTTCACTGTCAGGGTGCTGGCATTGGCCAGGTCATCTAGCGCTGACGGGGCGCTCTGGGCATTTGTGTCGCTCTGGGCAGTTGTGTCGCCCTGGGCAGCGGGGGCAATGCCGGTGGTGCGGTTGGTGGTTGCGGCGGCGCTGTCAGTTGCGTCGTCGGC
>CAJXPR010000138.1 GCA_913058135.1 uncultured Gammaproteobacteria bacterium | reverse complement strand
GATCTACACAGAGTAGATCGTCGGCAGCGTCAGATGTGTATAAGAGACAGGGAGCTGTAAGCCTTTCCCGGTGGCGGGCTCTTTATTGGCCGCAGGCGCTTATCAGCCGCGGGCGCTTATCAGCCGCAGGCGCGAATCAGCCGCACGTTCTTATCAGCCGCGCACTCGCATCAGGCCTTCCTGGCACACCGACGCGACCAGCACCCCGTCGCGGGTAAAGATATTGCCGCGATTGAAGCCCCGTGCCTGTGAGGAAGACGGACTGTCCTGCGCATACAGGAGCCATTCATCGGTGCGGAACGGCCGGTGGAACCACATGGCATGATCCAGGCTGGCAATCTGCAATTTCGGGTCGAACAGGCTTTGTCCGTGCGGACGCAGGCTGGTCTGCAGCAGGGTCATGTCGGACGCGTAGGCCAGCAGGTGGGCATGGCGATCATAGTCGGCCGGCAGCTCGCTGTTGACGCGGAACCAGACACTGGTGACCGGCTCTTTTGGGGTGTTGTCGAACAGGCTGTTGATGTCGACATGGCGCAAATCAACGGCAAACTGCCGGGAAAAGCGTTCCAGCAGGTCCTCGCTGATCTTGCCACGGAAGCGCTCGGCCATCTCCTTGCGGTTGGCACAGTCTTCCGGTGGCGGCACATCCGGCATCTGTGCCTGATGCGACAGGCCTTCCTCGGGAATCTGAAACGACGCCGCCATATTGAGGATGGCCTTGCCGTGTTGCATGGCCACTACCCGACGGGTGGTAAAACTCCTGCCGTCGCGGATGCGGTCGACCTGAAAAATGATCGGGTGCTTGAGATCGCCCGGGCGCAAAAAATAGGCATGCAGCGAGTGTACGTGACGGTCATCGGGTACCGTGTGGCTGGCGCTGAGCAGGGCCTGGGCCAGCACCTGGCCACCGTAAACGCGGAACCAACCTTCGTTCTTGTGGGCGCTGCGATAGAGGTTCTCATCGAGCTTTTCCAGCTCCAGATGGTTAAACAGTTGTTGCAGCTGCTGGTTGTCCAGCGCGTCAGGAGTGACTGCCATGTGCTTTTTTCCCTTTAAGATCATACCGGGCGGTTAAACGGGTTCTGGGTCTGCTGCGCCAAGTCTAGCAGTTATCCAGGCAATCGCCGAGAGCGAGTGACCGTTCACCGGTAGCCGCTTTACCCCTTCATGCGCCCGGCGTATGATCGGGGACAGGGAAAAAGCACGGAAAAAATAACAACAACTGTTCTCTCACAGGAGACTTATATGCGACACCAGACCCTGACATTTGCTGCGGTGGTGGCCATTGCTGCCGCCGCCACCTGGATGCAACACACGCCGGCCACGGCCGCCAGCGCCGATGCCCGGCTCGAAGCAGTCAAGCAACAGTTTGTCGGCCACTATGAACTGGTCAGTTTTATCCAGTATCCCGCAGAAGGCGGCGAAGTCGACGCCAACTACATCGGGCGCATCATGTACGACGAGCACGATCAGATGTCTGCGCAGGGCATGCCCAAAGACCTGCCGGCACGCGCCGCGCAGACCACCGAACTGGTGCGGGGCGGCTTTGCCTACTGGGGTCCGGTAACCTGGGATGTGGCCAATAACCGGGTCACCCATCACGTTGAAGGCTCGCCGACACGCGGGAGCTGGGTAGGTGAAGACAATGTGCGCTACTATGAATTCACCGACGACGGTTTGCTGAAGCTGTCCATTCGCGATGAGAACGGCCGCACCACCGGCACCCTGACATGGCGTCGCATCGGCGACTGATTCCGCGGAGCGGGCATCAGGCGGGAGGATATTCGTAACCAAACGGTACAGAGAGGGCCCGGCACAGCTCCGAACGTCCAACTGCCATCTATTTGATACCTGTCAATGAAATGGACGAGGTGCTGAGGCAATATGAAATGCTTCAGCAGCAGGACGCGAGGGCAAGGAGATGACCGATCAGCAAAATCACGAACACTGGTCCAGAGGTTACGGTGTCATTGCACACAGCACGCTAACGCAGGAGCGTGTCGCAGCACTGGTAGACACGCTGGCCGACCGCGGGCTCTGCTCTCCTGCTGACGCCTACCGGATGCTGGCGGCCGCCGACCGGCTGAGCAATATGGGCGTGTGGCTGACCGCACACATGACCTATGCCCGTAACGTGTATCTGGATGGCCGTGCGTTGGCAGCAGCCGATTTCAAGCAAAAACCCGAAGGCCATACCGGCGGCGCCCTGAACATGGTACCGGCCTATGTGGGTTATCTGCTGGCCAATGCACTGACCGGCAAGACCCGCGCCTGGCTGATGGGGCAGGGACATTGTGTCGCAGCCATCGACTCACTCAATATTCTGACGCGCAATGTTGAGGCAGAACAGGCACAACGTTACCCGTTCAGTGACGCCGGGCTCAGCCGTCTGTGTCAGGACTTTTACAGCTATGAGATTGGTGCCGATGGTCGCACCGTTGCGCCGCTGGGCAGCCACGTCAATGTGCATACCGCCGGCGGTACCAGCGAAGGCGGTTACCTGGGTTTTGCCGGCCTGCAATACGTGCACATGCCATTGCCCGGCCAGGAACTGGTCGCCTTTTTGAGTGATGGCGCGTTTGAAGAACAGCGCGGCAGCGACTGGTCCCCACGCTGGTGGCGCGGCGAGGACAGCGGCCTGGTGATGCCGGTGATGATCGCCAACGGCCGGCGCATTGATCAGCGCACGACCATGGCCCAGTCAGGTGGCGTTGACTGGTTCCGGAAACACCTGAGCCTGAACGGTTTTGAACCCGTTGATATAGATGGACGCGATCCGGCGGCGTTTGCCTGGGCAATCATTACCATGGCCGATCGCTTGCAGGAGCAGCACCGGCAGGTGGCGGTCAACGAACGCGAGTACCCGGTGCTGCTGCCTTATGCGATCGCCGAGACAGTCAAGGGGTTCGGTTTCCCCGGTGCTGGCACCAATGCCGCCCACAACCTGCCGCTGGCCGGTAATCCGGCGCTGGATGATGATACGCGCAAGGTTTTTAATGACGGTTGCGCGCGTCTGTATGTGTCTGAGGACGAATTGCGAGAGGCGGTTGCCTGCCTCGTGAACCACGACCGTCATCAGCGCAAGGCTGAAAAAGACCATTGGCTGCGTGACCTCCGGGTGCCGGCGGTTGCCTTGCCGGATCTGCAGGCCGCAGAGCCCGGCACCCTGGTGTCGCCGATGACGCATTTTGACGGCTGGTTCTGCGATCTGGTCTCTCTGAATCCGCATCATCGGGTAAGGGTAGGCAACCCTGACGAAATCCGCAGTAACAGAATGAACCAGACACTGGATATGCTCCATCACCGGGTGACCTCGCCTGAACCGGGGGTGGCTGAATCCCTCAATGGTGCGGTGATCACTGCACTCAATGAAGAGGCGGTGGTCTCTGCTGCGCTGGCCAACAAGCAGGGCATTAACCTGGTGGTCAGCTATGAGGCATTTGCCGTCAAGATGCTCGGCGCCATGCGGCAGGAAGTGGTCTTTGCGCGTCACACACTGGAAAGCGGACGACAGGTCAACTGGCTGAGTGTACCGGTGATGGCCAGTTCACACACCTGGGAAAACGGCAAAAACGAAATCTCCCACCAGGACCCCACCCTGAGTGAAGCCTGGCTGGGTGAAATGTCAGACATGGCTCCTGTTTATTTCCCCTGTGATGCCAACACCCTGGTAGCCACCATGGCCACCCTGTATCAGCAGCGTGGCCGGGTAGCTGTGGTGGTGGCCCCCAAAAACCCGGTGGCCAGCGTTACCTCGCTGGCCCAGGCCCAGCAGTGCAGCCGCGATGGTGCCATCGTCATAAGTCACGACGATAACCCTGACATTCAGCTGCTGGCCGTGGGCGCCTACCAGCTGCAGGAAGTGACGCGCGCCGCCGACAGTCTGCGCCAGTGCGGTATTCGTTGCTCGGTGGTGGCAATCACTGAGCCCGGCCGTTTCCGGCAGCCGCGTGATGCCATGGAGGCCGGTTATGTCTGGTCTGAAGCAGCCATTCCGCGTATCGTGCCGGCAGTCGACAAGCGCATTTTTGTCTGTCACACCCGCTCCGAGGTGATGACCGGCGTGCTGCGGGCGCTGGACACAGGCCCGCGTAATAGTCGCTTCCTGGGCTACCGCAATCGTGGTGGTACACTGGACGTGTTTGGCATGTTACTGGCCAACGGCCAGAGCTGGGCGCATATTGTGTTGCAGGCAACAGAGCTGCTGGACGTCGATGTTGCACGCTGTCTGGATACTGCCCAGTGGCAGGTACTGCACGGCGTCGGCAACCCGGAAGCGGTGCGATGAGAACGTGATCACAATATGAAAAAAAACTTTCTGTACCTGACGCGTCCGGGCATTGATACGCACCAGGAGCCCGTGGTTTACATGCGGGAAGACTGTCACGTCTGTCATTCCGAAGGGTTTGGGGCGCAGGGCCGGGTGGAGGTGTGTACAGCTCGCGGCAGCATCATTGCCACACTCAATATTGTCACCGGCAATCTGCTCAGTCACGAAAAGGCCGGGCTCAGCGAAGCGGCCTGGCGCCTGCTGGGCGCACAGGAAAATGACAAGGCCTTCTTCCGCCATGCACCGCCAGTGGACTCGATGAGCGTCGTGCGCGGTAAACTGTACGGCAAGCCGATAACGCCCGAAGGTGCCCAAGGCATAATCACGGACATCTGCCAGGGCCGTTATTCCGATATCCAGATGGCGGCCTATATCACCGCCTGTGTGGCCAACAATCTGAACCTGACAGAAACCATCGCCATTACTCGCGCCATGGTGAATGTGGGCCAGCGGTTTGACTGGGGCGAGGGCCGCATTGTCGTTGACAAGCATTGTGTCGGGGGGCTGCCCGGCTACCGGACCACGCCGATCGTGGTGGCGATTGCGGCGGCCAATGGTCTGGTCATGCCCAAGACTTCATCGCGTGCCATCACCTCGCCGGCCGGCACCGCCGATACCATGGAAACGCTGACCCATGTCCGGCTGGGATTCGAGCAGATGCGGAAGGTTGTGGAGCAGGAAGGCGCCTGTCTGGCCTGGGGCGGTTCGGTGTCGCTGAGTCCTACCGATGACATCATCATCCGGGTTGAGCGGGCGCTGGATCTGGACAGTGAAGGGCAGCTGGTGGCGTCAGTCATTTCCAAAAAAGTCGCGGCCGGCTCCACCCATGTGCTGATCGACATACCCATTGGCGCCACTGCCAAGGTTCGCAGCACGTCCCAGGCCGAAACGCTGGCCGATCTGTTGCGCAAAACCGGCGAGGCGCTCGGCTTGACCATCAATGTCCTGTTCAGCGACGGCAGCCAGCCGGTTGGTCGCGGCATCGGGCCGGCACTGGAAGCGGCCGATCTGCTGGCGGTGCTGCGCAACCAGCCCGGCGCGCCTGCCGATCTGCGTGCGCGTTCATTGACACTGGCCGCTGCGCTGTTGGAGATGGGGGGGCTGGGTGACGCTGACAAGTGTCGGCAGCTGGCGCAGCAAACTCTGGAAAGCGGTGCAGCCTGGCGCAAGTTCGAAGCCATCTGCCAGGCGCAGGGGGGACTCAGGGAATTGCCGGTGGCCGCTTTCACCCATGAAATTGTCGCCGACCGTAGTGGTGTCATAGCCATGATCAATAACCGGGTGATTTCCAGGTTGGCGAGCCTGGCCGGCGCACCCGGGTCACCGGCTGCCGGTGTCTATTTGCGCGTCAGCGTGGGTGATGTGGTGGAAGCCGGCGACGCGTTGATGACGTTGCACGCCGAAGCCGCCGGCGAACTGGAATACGCGCTGGATTTTTACCAGACACATTCAGATGTGGTGCATATAGAGGCTGAAGTCGTATGACCACCTGGCTTTTCAGTTTTCCGGAACAGGCCGGCTTCGCCAGCCAGTTGCTGGCTGCACAGGGGTCTTTGCCGGCAGCCGGCTGGCAACAGGGCGACATGGAGATGCGGCGCTTTCCTGACGGGGAAAGTTATATTCGTATTGATAGCGATGTCCGGCAATGTGACGTAGCCATTCTTTGCCAACTGCATCAGCCGGACAACAAGCTTGTGCCGCTGTTACTGCTGGCCGACACGCTGCGCGACCTGGGCGCCCGCCGTGTCGGACTGATCGCCCCGTATCTGGCCTACATGCGGCAGGACAAGCGCTTTCGGGCGGGAGAAGGAGTCACCTCACACTATATGGCGAGGCTACTGAGTGCGCATCTGGACTGGCTTTTGACAGTCGACCCGCACCTGCACCGGATCAGTGATCTGCAGCAGATCTACTCGATACCGGCGCGCTCCCTCACCGCCGTCGAACCGATGGCCGCCTGGATTCGCGCCCATGTTGAGCGACCGCTGGTCATCGGCCCCGACAGCGAGTCCGAACAATGGGCAGCAAGCGTTGCACGCGCTGCAGGTTGCCCTTGGGAAGTGCTGCAGAAAACCCGATTCGGCGACCGCAGTGTCACGGTCTCATTACCGCATGTGACCCACTACAGGGAGCACACACCGGTGCTGGTAGACGATATCATCAGCACCGGAAAAACCATGATCCAGACCGCCGCCCATTTGCAGGCGGCGGGGCTGTGCGCGCCGGTCTGTATGGCGGTTCACGGTGTCTTTGCCGACGGGGCGCTGGCCGATATGCAGCAGCACGGCCTGCAGGTTGTCACCAGCAACAGCATCGCTGACCCCAGTAACAAAATAGATCTGGCCCCGTTGATAGCCCGGGCCTTGCTGTCTGTCTAGAAGGCTATGCAGCTACCCTGCGTGGGAACGTCGCTGCGAATGCCTTTGTCCAGCCACAGTTTCTGCGACAGCGCATCAAGAGCTGTCGCCTCGCCATGGATCAGTACCATTGCGGGCTTGCCGCTGAAACCCGCCGCCCAGTCGATCAGCTCGGTCTGGCCGGCATGTGCCGACAGGCCGCCGATGGTTTCAATGCGGGCACGGACCTTGAACTTGTCGCCGAACATTTTAATGTCTTTTTTGCCGTCTACCAGCAGCCGGCCGAGTGTGCCCTGTGCCTGAAACCCGATAAAAATGACGGTGTTCTCTTCGCGCCAGATGCGGTGCTTGAAGTGGTGCCGGATGCGCCCACCGGTGCACATGCCGCTGCCGGCGATGATGATGGCGCCCTGTTTGACGTTGTTGATGGCCATGGACTCTTCAGCAGTGCGGCACAGCTTCAGGTTGGGCAGGAATCTGGCCAGCGAGTCGCGACCGGATTCAGTCAGGCAGCGGATGTCCTCATCGTCCATGATGTGCAGCCAGCGGTCGTACACTTCTGTGACTTCAATGGCCATCGGGCTGTCCAGAAACACCTGCCAGCCATCCAGTTCTCCTGCCTCGTGCAGGCAGCCCAGATGAAAAATCAGCTCCTGCGTGCGGCCGATGGCAAAGGCCGGAATCATCACATTGCCGCCGCGCGCCCAGGTCTCCGCCAGCACCTCGCGAAACTGCTGCAGGGTCTGGTCATGTGAGCGATGATCACGGTTGCCGTAAGTGCCTTCCATCATCACCAGGTCGGCGTGTGTGGGAGACTCGGGATCGTTCATCAGGGCGGACTCTTTGTTGCCCAGGTCGCCGGAAAAAACCAGCACCTTGTCCTGGCCTTTTTCCGTGAGCGTCAGCTCCACGATGGCTGAGCCGAGAATGTGCCCGGCGTCCAGGAACCGCACGCTGGCCTGTGGGCCGATCTCGACCCGGGTACGGTAGGACTGGCCCTGACACAGTTTTAGTGTTGCCTCGACGTCTTTTGCCGTGTACTCGGGTTCAATCAGTTTGCGGCCACTGCGCTGGCGACGCAGGTTCTCCCGCTCCAGGTCGCGTTCATAAAGACCCAGCGCATCCTCGAACAGGATGCGCAGCAGATGCCGGGTCGACTGAGTGCAGTAAATCGGCCCGCTGAAGCCCTGATTGACCAGCTTTGGCAGCATGCCTGAGTGATCAAGGTGGCCGTGCGACAGCACCACCGCATCAATATCGGCGGGCTTGAACGCAAATGTTTCGTCCTGGACGCGGTCAACCGCATCACCACCCTGATGCATGCCGCATTCCAGCAGCACCCGGCCCAGCGCCGGTGACTCAATGAGGTAGCACGAACCGGTGACTTCCTGGGCGGCGCCGTAAAAGGTTACTGTAGCCATGACAAAAGCTCCTGCAGATCCGAAGGTCGGAAAATGGTGAGGCCGGAGACAATCATGAATATCAACAACAGCGTGGCGCTTTTGTTGACCGCGTGCCCCTGCCAGAAATGGTTCCAGCGCCGTTCATGCCGGCGCCAGTCTCTGTGCAGCCATGCTAACGTAAAAGCCGGCAGCAAAGCTTGATTTAAACGACGTTTGAGATGCACCGATGCCGGCAAAAAAGGTGTGTGTGCGGTTTGCAGCACGGATGGCGTTTGCCATTGGTAGCGCCAGCCCAGTACCTGTCTCTTATACACATCTCCGAGCCCACGAGACAGGCAGAAATCT
>CAJXPR010000137.1 GCA_913058135.1 uncultured Gammaproteobacteria bacterium | reverse complement strand
ACGAGATTTCTGCCTGTCTCGTGGGCTCGGAGATGTGTATAAGAGACAGGGCGCGTCCTCGAAGGACATCATTTTGCCGCCCTGGTTCAGCCAGTCCTGGTAGCCACCCACATACTCTTTGACCACGCCTGGCGCTTCAAACACGATGCAATTGGTGATGACATTGTCCAGAAACTTCCGGTCATGGCTGACGACCAGCAGGGTGCCGGTGAATTCCAGCAGCAGTTCTTCCAGCAGCTCCAGGGTTTCCATGTCCAGGTCGTTGGTCGGTTCGTCGAGCACAATCAGGTTGGCCGGTTTGCTGAACAGCTTGGCCAGGATCAGGCGGTTCTGCTCACCGCCGGAGAGTGATTTGACCGGCTGCCGGGTGCGCTTGGGCGGGAACAGGAAATCCTGCAGATAACTGATGACATGCCGGTTTTTGCCATTGATTTCAATGAACTCGCGACCTTCGGCAAGGTTGTCGATCACCGTGGCTTCCGGGTCCAGCTTGTTGCGAAGCTGGTCGAAGTAGAGAATCTCCAGATTGGTGCCCAGTTTGACTTCGCCGGCATCGGGCTTTGTCTCGCCCAGCAGTATGCGCAGCAGCGTCGTTTTGCCGCTGCCATTGGCACCGATAAAGCCGACCCGGTCACCGCGCAGGATCTTGGTCGAAAAGTCCTTCAGGATGGGTTTGTCATAGCCGTGGGCAAGGTTATTGGCTTCCACCACAATCTTGCCCGAACTGCTGCCCTGTTCCAGGCCAAACTTGGCCTTGCCAGTCTGTTCCCGGCGCTGACTGCGCTCCTCGCGCATTTTTTCCAGCGCCCGCACCCGGCCTTCGTTGCGTGTGCGCCGGGCTTTGACGCCCTGGCGTATCCAGCGCTCTTCGTCGGCCAGTTTTTTATCGAATTCGGCATTAGCCTTGTCTTCGGCTTCCAGTTGCTGGTCGCGAAACTCGAGGAAGCTCTCGTAGCCGTAGTCCCAGCTGCGCACGTGACCGCGGTCCAGTTCAATGATCCGATTGCTGATCTGCTGCAAAAAGTGGCGATCATGCGTTATCACCAGGATAGCGCCGCGAAAATCCTTGATTGCCTTTTCCAGCCATTCAATGGTGGGGATGTCGAGATGGTTGGTGGGCTCGTCCAGCATCAGCAGATCAGGATCGCTGATCAGCGCCCGACCCAGCGCGGCGCGTCGACGGCTGCCGCCGGACAGGGTTTTCATCTGCGCATCAGCAGGCAGATTGAGAATATCCAGCATGCCCTCTATCTTGTGTTCAAACGCCCAGCCATCGCGCTCTTCGATCTGCTTCTGCAGCGCTGACAGCTCATGCATGTTCTTTTCGTCACCCCAGTCCAGGTTTTCATCGTGCGTCAGCGCATGGTAGCGGGCCAGCACAGAGCCCAGGCCTTCCAGGCCATTGGCGATGTAGTCATAGATGGTCTGCTCGTCCTGCGCCGGCAGGCTCTGGTCCAGATAGGCTACCTTGATGCTCTCGGCGCGCCACAGTTCGCCGCTGTCAGGCACAATCTGGCCCATCAGCACCTTCATGAAGGTGGATTTGCCGGCACCGTTCTGCCCCAGAATACCGATACGCTCGCCCTTGTGGATGGTCAGGTTGACCTGGTCGAGCAGCGGCTGATCGCCGAAAGCGAGGGAGAGGTTGTTGAGTCGGAACAGCAGCATAACAATCAAAGTCCTGAATGCGCCGCGCACGGGCTTTTGCGGCTTGTATTTGAGGCGCTGCAGTATAAACTTATCCCACTCAGGATGACAGTAAACCCCGGAACCCGTGACACGGACTCGCCCGCAATTTCCGGTCGGGCCTACGCAAGGAACTCATGCCAGACAACGCCAGCCCCGCTTTTGACCAACTGCCCTGCGACCATCTGCCTGCCGAGCTCAAGCCTGTGCTTGATCGATACTGGCAGCGGCTGCTGGAGCGTGAACGGGAAGCACCGTCGGGCCTGCCTGAGCTGCTGGCGCAGCAGGGGCGGCTGGCGGAACAGCTGGCGCTGGTATGGGCGGCCAGTGACTACGCTGCCAATCTCTGTATCGAGAAGCCGGCACTGCTGGTACAGCTGGTCGAAAGTGAGGAATTGCTCCACCTGATCAAAGACCGCTACGCACAACAGCTCCAGCAGGCGCTGGCGGAACAGCCTGAGGCCGGCGACGAGGCCGCATTAAAATCCCGGCTGCGTCAGTTCCAGCAGCGACAGATGCTGCGTCTGATCTGGCGCGATGTCTGCAAACTGTCATCGGTGCGCGAAACGGCCGCCGAAGTGTCGGCGCTGGCCGAGGCCTGTCTGGATGTCACCCTGCAGCACCTGCATCAATGGGCCGTACAGGTGCACGGTGAACCGGTCGGCGAGCATTCCGGTCAAGCCCAGCAGCTGGTAGTGCTGGGCATGGGCAAACTCGGCGCCTCGGAGCTGAACCTGTCCTCTGATATTGATCTGATTTTTGCTTACCCCGAGTCCGGTGAAACCGAAAAAGGCGTCAGTTGTCAGCAATTCTTTCTGCGTTTGGGGCAACAGCTGGTGGACGCGCTTGATGCAGTGACGGCCGACGGGTTTGTGTTTCGTGTCGACATGCGCCTTCGGCCCTATGGCAGCGAGGGCGTGCTGGTATGCAGTTTCGACGCCATGGAAAATTATTATCAGTCACAGGGTCGTGACTGGGAACGCTACGCCATGATCAAGGCGCGCCCTGTGGCCGGCGACAAATCCGCTGGTGCGGAATTGATGCAGCGACTGCGGCCTTTCAGCTATCGCCGCTACCTGGATTTTTCCGCGTTTGAGTCGCTGCGCAGCATGAAGCTGCAGATCAACAAGCAGGTACGCAAAAAGGGCATGAACCAGGACATCAAACTTGGCGCCGGCGGCATTCGGGAAGTCGAGTTTGTCATCCAGGCGCTGCAGATGGTGCACGGTGGACGCGACAAACGTCTGCAGCAGACCTCTCTGTACGATGCCATGGACGTACTGCGCGAGGGACAGTATCTGCCAGCTGAAACCGTACAGGCATTGCGCAACTCATACAGTTTTTTGCGCGATCTGGAGCACAAGCTGCAAGGTTTTGCCAATAAACAGACACAATCCCTGCCGGGGTCGGAGCAGGAACAGTTACGTGTAGCCGTGGCGATGGCAGTGCCCGACGTCAGGCATGCCGACTGGTCGACGTTGATGTCGATTCTGGAACAGCACCGCGATATTGTGCGCCAGCATTTTACCGATGTCATCCACAGTGCCGAGGAAGACGATGATGCCAGTCGGCACAATGTCGACGACGATGAGCTGCAGGCACTTTGGCAACAGGAGCTGAGCGAGCAGGCAGCGGTGGCGTTGCTCGATGGCCTGGGTTATGAAGCGGCAGAGCAGACCTGGCAGGAACTGCTGGCATTCCGCAAGGATAAGGTTTTTCAGACGCTGCCGGCGGAAAGCCGCACGCGCTTCGCCCGCTTTATGCCGCTGTTGCTGGCGACTTTGGCCACCGAAAAAACGCCCAGCGTCGGTTTTACCCGGGTCATGAAAATGGTGGAGGCAGTGGCGCGGCGAACGGCTTATATTGTGTTACTGGCCGAAAATCCGGGCGCCATGAAACAGTTTGTGCGCCTGTGTACCGCCAGCCCGTTTGTTGCCGAATTCCTCAGCAAGCACCCGGTGCTGCTTGATGAATTGTTGACGGTGATGGAAAAGCCACCGGAAAAATCCGCACTGCAGGCCGAGCTGGCGCAGGGGTTGCTGCGTCTGGGTGAAGACAGCTTCGAAGAACAGATGGAGTACCTGCGTTACTTCAAGTTGTCGCATACCCTGCAGGTGGCAGCGGCGCAGATTACCGGCACCATGACCGTGATGAAGGTCAGTGACTATCTTACCTTTACCGCAGAGGCTGTGCTGGAGCAGGTACTGGCGTTATGCTGGCAGCACCTGTCGCGAAAGCATGGTTATCCGGTCAACCTGAAGGGCGACCATGGTCATATGGATTTTGTCGCCGTGGCCTATGGCAAGCTGGGCGGCATTGAGCTGAGCTACATTTCCGACCTGGATCTGGTGTTTCTTCACGACGGCTCGCTGGATGACGACACCGTCGCGGCCGAGGGCCAGAAGAGCATCAACAGCCGGGAATTCTACACGCGTATGGCCCAGCGGGTGATCACCATGCTGGGCACGCACACCATGTCAGGCAAGTTATACGAGGTGGACATGCGGCTGCGACCATCGGGCGAATCCGGCCTGCTGGTCAGCACCCTGTCGGCGTTTGAGCAGTATCAGCAGAAGGAGGCCTGGACCTGGGAGCAGCAGGCGCTGGTGCGCTCGCGCGCGGTGGCTGGTTCCACTGCCATGGTTGCCGACTACGAAGCGCTTCGGGCTCGCATTCTGTCGCGGCCCCGTGACATTGCGGCACTGGCAAAGGATGTCATCAGCATGCGCAAACGCATGCGTGAAGAGCTGACACGCAAGGCCGGGCGTGGCGCGTCCCAGCCGCCGTTTGTGATCAAACAGGGTGAAGGCGGCATCGTGGATATTGAATTCATGGTCCAGTTTTTTGTGTTGTCGCAGTCTGCAACCTGCGAGGCCCTGCTTACCTATTCCGACAATATCCGGATTCTGGAAGCAGCAGCCGGCTGTGGTGTATTGTCGCCGGACGAAATCGACACGCTGATAAAGGCGTATCTGGCGCTGCGTGGGACGCTGCACGAGTTTGCCCTGCAGTACACTGAATCGGGGCCGGATTCGCAGGCCAATGATGAGGCGATCACCGACGCGTTGGCGCCGCTGGCCGACCACCAGGCTGGAGTCATCCGGTTATGGCAAAAGGTATTCTCAGACTATGACGCGTAAATCTGCAGCACCGCAGCGTATCCTGGTGGTCGGCCCGTCATGGGTCGGCGACATGGTCATGGCGCAATCACTGTTCATGACCCTTAAGGCGCAGCACCCGGGTGTGATCATCGACGTGCTGGCCCCGGCCTGGAGCCGGCCTCTGCTGGAGCGCATGCCCGAAGTCGCACAGGCCATCGACCTGCCTTTCGGCCATGGCGAACTGGGGCTGCGGCGTCGGTATGCGCTGGGACGCACGCTGCGCGCCCACCGTTATGATCAGACCATTTTGCTGCCAAACTCGTTCAAGTCGGCACTGGTGCCCTGGTTTGCCGGCATTCCTTTGCGCACCGGCTGGCGCGGCGAGATGCGCAGCTGGATACTGAATGACAGCCGCGTGCTGAAGTCGGCGCAATTGCCCCTGATGGTGCAGCGCTTTGTCGCGCTGGCACTGCCGGCCGATGCGCAACTGCCCGCAGCGTTGCCCGATCCACTGCCGGTGCCGCAACTCAGGTCTGATCCGGCTCAGGTAGGCGAGGTCATGCAGACCTTCGGGCTGACCCGTGCGCCGAAGATACTGGCGCTGTGTCCGGGGGCAGAATTCGGCGACGCCAAACAGTGGCCGGCAGCACACTACGCGGCGGTGGCCAGCGCGCATCTGGACGCGGGCGGGCAGGTCTGGCTGTTCGGATCCGCCAAGGATCGCGCCGTCACCGATGATATCGCCGGGCAGCTTGCCGACGCTCACCAGCCACGCTGCCACAACCTGGCCGGTCGCACGTCACTGGCGCAGGCGATTGATCTGATGTCGGTCGCCGATGCGGTGGTCAGTAACGACTCCGGTCTCATGCATATTGCCGCGGCCCTGCACCGACCGGTGGTAGCGGTGTATGGCTCCACGTCGCCCGATTTCACGCCGCCACTGACAGACCGGGTAGAATTGCTGTTTACCGATATCGACTGCCGTCCGTGTTTCCAGCGCAGCTGTCCGCTAAGCCACAAACGCTGTCTGACGGAATTGTCGCCGGCGCGGGTCATCGACGCGCTGCAGCGTCTGGGACAGCCGCTGATTGCGACCCGAACGATTCAGTTATAGACGGGCCAGGTATAGACAAACGAGAGTATAGACAAACGAGAGTATAGACAGATTAAGGAACACTGTTTTGCATATACTGATTGTTAAGACATCGTCGCTCGGCGATATCATCCACACGCTGCCCGCCGTCAGTGACGCGGTGCGCGCCATTCCGGGGCTGAAGATCGACTGGGTCGTGGAAGAAGCGTTTGCTGAGATACCGACCTGGCATCCGGCGGTGAACCGGGTCATAACGGTGGCAATCAGGCGCTGGCGCAAGCACTGGTGGCGCAACCTCGCAGGTGGTGAAGTAAGGCGTTTCCGGCAGCAGCTCAAGCAGACCCCTTACGATCTGGTTATCGACGCCCAGGGCCTGGTTAAAAGCGCGTTCATCAGCCGTCAGGCGCGTGGACCCATTGCCGGACTTGCCAGCAACAGCATCAGGGAGCCAGCGGCAAGCTGGTTCTATCATCAGCGTCATGAGGTGCCCAAAGCTGATCATGCGGTGCAGCGAGTGCGGCAGCTGTTCGCCAAATCGCTTGGTTACGGTTTTGACGCCAATGCGCTGGATTATGGCATCACGGTTCGCGACATTGAGCGGCCAGCCGGCCCTGTCGGCACGACCACTGACGGCGCGGCGCCGACGCTGATGTTTCTGCACGGCACCACCTGGGACAGTAAACACTGGCCGGAGCCGTACTGGCGTGAGCTGGCACTGCTGGCTAACCAAGCGGGCTATAAGGTTAAGCTGCCCTGGGGTACTTCCGACGAAGAAGCACGGGCCGTCAGGGTGGCAAAGGGTTTGCAGGGTGTTGCTGTATTGCCGCGCATGTCGCTGAGTGCACTGGCGGGCGAGCTGGCGGCCAGTGCCGGTGTGGTGGCGGTCGATACCGGTCTGGGACACCTGGCAGCAGCGCTTAACCGTCCAACCGTTTCGATATATGGCGCCACGAATCCCTTTTTATCGGGTACCTTTGGATATCATCAGTTGCAATTGAAATCCGGTCTGCCCTGCGCACCGTGCATGCGCAGGCACTGCCACTATCAGGGCCAGCCGCTGACTGATACGCTCAGCGACGGAGAGGCTTTTGTGGTAACACCAGCCTGCTACCGCGCCTCGCCGCCGACCGAGGTATTGGGCCATCTGCAGCGTATGATCAGTCAGGCAGCGATACCCGTAACTGAGGTCGGAGACCTGACATGACGCTGGCGTTTCTGATCTATCAGTACTTCCCCTACGGCGGCCAGCAGCGTGACTTCATGCGTATTGCGCAGCGCTGTGTGGCAGCCGGCTACCGGATACGGGTGTATTGCCTGAAATGGCAGGGGGACGTTCCTGAGGGAATGACCGTGGTCAAAGTGCCCGTCAGCGCGGTATCGCGACACGTGACCTATCAGCGTTATTCCGAGTGGGTAGAGGCGGCGCTAAAACAGAAGCCGGTGGCTGCTGTGGTGGGGTTCAGCAAGATGCCAGGCCTGGACGTGTACTTTGCCGCCGACCCCTGCTTCGCTGAACGCATGCGTCGCGAACGCCGCCTGCTCACCCGACTGCTGCCGCGCTACCGTCACTTCATGCGCAATGAACAGGCGGTGTTTGGCGCTGACAGCAGCACCACCGTGATGCTGCTGTCGCCCCGGCAGGAGCAGGAGTTCAGCGCCCACTATCCGGGCTGTGAGCCTCGCCTGCATCGGCTGCCGCCTGGCCTGGACCGTGATCGCCTGCCAGGCGCTGATGCGTCGGCACAGCGCAAGGAATTCCGGCAGCAGGTTGCTCTGCGCGATGATGAATACGCAGTGTTGCAGATCGGGTCGGGTTTTCGTGTCAAAGGGCTTGACCGCTCTTTGCGGGCGTTGGCAGCCTTGCCCGCTGCCGTGCGTAACCGGACCCGGTTCTTTATCGTGGGGCAGGACAAGCCGGCCCGCTATCGGCGTCTGGCCATACGGCTGGGCATTCAGAAGCACATTGAGTTTCTTGGCGGGCGCGACGATGTGCCCAGGTTTCTGCAAGGCTGTGATTTGCTGTTGCACCCGGCCTTGAGCGAGAGTGCCGGCTATACGCTGCTGGAGGCGGTGATTAATGGCCTGCCGGTGCTGGCCACAGACACCTGCGGTTATGCCTTTCACGTCACCCAGGCCGGCGCGGGGCAGGTATGTCCGTCACCGTTTTCGCAAAAGGACCTGAATGCGCGTCTACATGAGATGCTGATATCGTCTGACCGTGCCAGCTGGCAACGCAACGGTCTGGCCTATGCGCAGAAGGTGGATCTTTTTGGTCTGGCGGACCAGGCCCTGGCGGTGATCGAACAGGTATTGCGGGATCGGCCCGAGAGCCAGCGCGGAGGTGATGATGACCGTGTATCTGCGTGACGACCTGGCTGCCCTGTGGGCGGGACGGGACCCGTTCCAAGCGGCAGAACAGTTGCAGGGGGAAGTTTTTCGCGCCGTGAAAACCCGGCGCACCTTGCGGTTTGAGGCGGGCGGCAAACATTATTTTATCAAAACTCACCACGGCGTCGGCTGGGCGGAAATATTCAAGAACCTGATCAGCGGACGCCCTGTCTCTTATACACATCTCCGAGCCCACGAGACAGGCAGAAATCTCG
>CAJXPR010000136.1 GCA_913058135.1 uncultured Gammaproteobacteria bacterium | reverse complement strand
CGAGATTTCTGCCTGTCTCGTGGGCTCGGAGATGTGTATAAGAGACAGGGCAATGTCTTCGGCACGAGGCGCCAGTCGATCCAGATCGGCAAACGGTGTGTCGATCGGTTGCCCGAACCGTTCCACGAAACGACCAAATACCGTGGTGGCCGACTTCACGCTGATCTGTTGCCCGATCACCGCGCGCAGCGCCAGTTCAAAACCATTCAGGGTGCCGGGCACCCGCAGTCCCGGCGTGCCGGCCACCATGGCGGCCAGGCGCGGATGGCTGCTCAACCGCGCATCAATCTGCAGCGGATCTGCATCAAGATCAAACAGACGTCGCAGGCTGACGCGTAGCGCTGGCAGCACAGACATCAGCGAAGAGGAAGCCTCGACATGCAGGCACCCATCGTCCGCGTTTACGCTTATCCAGCCGCTATGCGCGCCAAGCTGCACTGTGCGCACATAGCAGCCATCCCGCAGACATTCCATGCGCGGGCTGCTGCGCCCGACCAGAAAGCCAACGAGCGCAGGCCAGGCCAGCGGACCGGTGAAGTCGAGCGTGATCGCGGTGCTTTGCCGGTGGTTGAGATCGGGATGGTCTACGGAAGAATTCATTGTCAAAGCATACCATTATTGCGTCACAGCCAGACCAACTCAGCGGGGCCAAAAATATTCGGACCAGCATTGCCGGAGCAGGCGCTCAGGGTTCAGGCGCGACGTCTGCGTGATGCCACCGTTGACTGATTAGAGTTTTATCTTGCCAGCGCCCGAAAGCCTGAGGGATAAACCTTGCTCAGGTTGGTGACGCTTATGATGGGTTCGTCCGCCATCGTGTGTCCCCTTTGGCTAGACATTGTCGATTACCGAACTTCACATTTTTTTGGCAGGAAGGTTACCGGCAAACAGCAAGGCAACGACACCCAGGGCGATCAGCACAGCCAGGGCGAGCACACTGGCGCGGAAACCGGCCATGCCACCACCGCCGATGCTCCACGCCAACGCCGCCACCGCCGGACCCAGCGCATTGCCGAAGGTACGCGCCACCGTGCTGACGCCACCGGCTGTGCCTTCGAACCCTGACGGCGTGGCACGCAGAATGGCTGCCATATTGGGCGCATTGAACAAGGCCATGCCCAGACCGATCCACGCCATACGCCAGCACAAGGCCCAGAGACCGGCCTGCTCGTCAACCCAGAACATGCTGACCAACCCGGCCAGCATGACCAGCGCGCCGGTTACCGATATCAGCTGTGGTCCGTGACGGTCGGAAATCTGTCCCGCCACTGGCGCGGCCATGGAGGCGGTTATCACAAAGGCCATTAGCGCATAACCCAGAATGTCGGGGTTACGCTGCATGACATCGGCAATAAAAAACGGCAACGAAAAAATCATCAGTCCTACTACCGAGGCCAGCAGCATCAGCGACAGGGCGGGCAATCCAAAGCTGCGTTTTAGCATCAGTCTGCGCACCGCCGTTGATGAGGCCAATCGGCTCCACACCAGCGCCAGCAAAATCGCGGTAGCTGCCAGCGCCGCGCCAGTCCACGGATTGCGTTCAACCTGCTCAAAGGCGAGCAAGGCGGCGGCGACGCTGGCTCCGATAAGCAGGGTTTCGCGTAACATGGACCAGTCGGGCGTCGGCAAACGGTCGCGCAGACGAAGCACAGTGGCCGAAGCCATGCCGGGAATTGTGTGCCACCCCATCCACAACACAACTGCCACAAACGGCAGCTTCACCAGGTAGACCTCGCGCCAGCCCAGATGCGTGGCAACATAACCACCCAGCGGGGCCATGGCAATGCTGCCTACCATCATGATCATGGCGATGTAGCTCATGGCACGACCGCGTTCATTGGCGTGCACAGTCGCGGTCACGGTGGGGAAATACACCGCCAGGTAAAGGGCGCTGGCCAGCCCCTGCAACAGGCGCCCTGCCAGCAACAATGTGAACGTGGGCGCCAGCGCACTCAGCACGCTGGTGATGGCGACGCCCAGCAGGGAAATCATGAACACCCAGCGCACATCGGCTTTGTCGACCCAGCGTCCGGCAGAAATCGCCATCGCCGCCAGCGGCAGCGAGTAGGCCAGCAACACCCAGGCCGTGGCCCGTGAGCTGACCTCCAGTTCCGCAGCAATCAGCGGCAGACCAAATGCCGACATGGTCAACTCACTGGCGACAATCAGCGTTGCCAGCGCCAGCGTGACGACGGCCTTCCATTGGGTTTTCTGCTCGTCTCCGGCCGGTGTCGGGATGACGTGCTCGCCTGCTGACCCTTCCACTGACTCTTCCACTGAATTGGCTCCGCTCCATTAAATCGCGCGAAGCATGGTAATACTTCAGGTGTGGTTGAGGTCAAGCAGAAATGTGGAACGGATGTCATTTTTTCGGCGGCAGCTCCCGAATCGGCCGCAGTTCGATGCTGCCCAGACGCGCCGGCGGAATATTGCTGGCCAGCTGTATGGCTTCATTCAGATCGCGGGCATCGAGCAGATAAAAGCCCGCCAGTTGCTCCTTGGTTTCAGCAAAGGGCCCATCGGATACCAGGGTTTCGCCATTGCGCACTTTTAGCGTGGTGGCTGTGTCTACCGGCTGCAAAGCCTGGCCGATAATAAAGTTGCCGGTACCGCTGAGCTTCTCCACACAGCGAATGCATTCCTGATTCAGATCCTGCCATTCCTGCTCGTTCATGGCATTAACAACACTTTCCTGGTAATACACCAGTGCCAGGTATTTCATTTTATTCTCCTTAGGTTTTCCTGATTGTGTTATCTGTAATCGACCGGGGGCGAGTCAATTCGACACAACCGGTGCTAATTTTTTGTGCTGTTGTCCAGCGCCTGCAGACGCGCGGTGAGGAAGGCGCGTTCCGGTGCCTGTTCGGTCAACGCCAGGGCCTGCTGGTAGGCATCGCGGGCAGCCCCGGTCTGTCCCAGTCGTCGGTGGAAATCCGCGCGGGCAGCATGCAGCAAATGATATCGCTCCAATTTACCGGCTGACGCCAGCTCATCAACCAGGTGCAGGCCGGCTTGCGGCCCATTGCACATGGCCACTGCCACTGCGCGATTGAGGGCCACGACAGGCGTGGGTGATAACCGGTACAGGACATCGTACAGACCCAATATTTCGCGCCAGTCTGTGTCTTCATAACCGGGGGCCTGGGCATGCAGGGCAGCAATGGCGGCCTGCAGGGTGTAGACGCCGGCCGGCCCCTGCGCCAGTGCCAGGTCCAGCCATTGCAGGCCGTCGTTTATTTGTGACTGATCCCAGCGTTCGCGGTCCTGCTCTTCCAGCGTGATCAGCGACCCGTTGTCATCCTGTCGCGCCGCCTTGCGTGAATCCTGCAACAACATCAGCGCCAGCAGCCCGGCTATATCTGCGGTCGGCATCTGCCCGGTCATCAAATCGAACACCAACCTGGCCAGACGAATCGCCTCGACCGCCAGATCCACATTCACGATGGCGTCGCCCTGGCTACTGGAATAGGCCTCGTTGTACATCAAATAAATCACCTGCAGCACAGTTGCCGTGCGCGCGGGCAGCGCTTCCTTGTCGGGCACTTCATAAGGGATGCCGGCGTCCCGTATTTTGCGTTTGGCGCGCACAATGCGCTGGGCCACGGTGGTCGGTTGCTGCAACAGGCCACGCGCAACCTGCTCCGTGGTCAGGCCGCACATCTCCCGCAAGGTCATGGCAAGTTGCGCCTCAACGGCCAGGCTGGGATGGCAGCAGGTGAAGATCAGGCGCAGACGATCATCAGCAATGGCGGGTGCGTCCAGCTCCGGCTCAACTTCTTCGTCTTCGGCCAGCATTGGTGCGTAGCGCCGCGCGGTCTGCTTGCGGCGGATCTGGTCAATGGCCTTGAAGCGCCCGGTACTGACCAGCCAGGCTACTGGATTGGCCGGAATACCCTCGGCTGGCCACTGTTGCAGGGCCAGGGCAAAAGCCTCGTGCATGGCTTCTTCAGCCAGTTCAAATTCGCCCAGCAGACGAATCAGGGTGGCCAGCACCTGACGCGAATGGTTCTGGTAGATAGCGCTCAGCTCGGCTGAAACCGACATGGTGCTGCTCCCTGTTTGGCTGATCGTCCGGATGTGGGGGGCCCTTATGATGCCTGAATCTGCCTGCCGCGAAAATTCGTTTTTGACCCATATCAAGTGCAGGGCCTGCGTGAAATTTTTTTAATCTGCTTTTTGTGGCACACTGGCAACACCGCAGCCAAAGCAAGCCAAGAGCGCCCCGCTGCCGGGTTATCAAGTGCTGACCGCGTTTTTCCTGGAAGCCATCTTATCCAGTTCGTGGGTACTGCCCGCGAATATCAAAAAACGGAGACCGCACTGAGATGGAAAATTTCGCCCTGGTGCTTGTCTACCTGCTGATTGGCGCATTGCTACAGCGGGTCAGAAGTTTTCCGGCCGAAACCGGACTGGTGCTGAACCAGTATGTGCTTTATGTCGCACTGCCGGCGCTGGTGCTGCAAAAAATGCCATTGCTGGAATTTTCCAGCCAGCTCTGGATACCGGCGGTTCTGCCATGGTTACTGCTGGCGATAACCGCCGGTGTTGTGTTGCTCGCGGCCCGGCTGTGGCACCTGGATCGCCCTGTCACCGGCGCGTTACTGGTCGTGCTGCCGCTGGGCAATACCTCTTTTCTCGGCTACCCCATGGTGGAAGCATTTTATGGTGATGCCGGGCTGCCGTTTGCCATCATCTACGATCAGGCCGGCTCCTTTCTGGCACTGGTCACCTATGCCGCCATCCTCGCCGCCCGGTTCAGTCCTGCGGCCGAGCCGCGAACCGGCGGCTTACAAATACTGCGCCGGATTCTACTGTTCCCTGCTTTTCTGGCCATGCTGCTGGGTCTGGCATTAAAGGGCGTGAGCTATCCGCCGTTTATGCAATTGCTGCTGGATTCGCTGGCCTCGACACTGGTGCCGGTGGTAATGATTGCCGTGGGTTTCCAGTTGCGCCTGAAGCTGGACATCGGACAGACCGCGCCAATGGTGATGGCGCTCGGTTTTAAGCTACTTTTGATGCCGGCGCTGGCGCTTGGCCTGTTGTGGCTGGTGCAGCCCCAGCCGCTGTTGATAGAGCCCCTGCTGACCCAGGTCGTGGTCATGCAGGCAGCCATGCCACCGATGATCACCGCCGGCGCGCTGGCCATCGGCGCGGCGCTGGCACCGCGCTTTGTTGCCGCCCTGGTCGGGCTCGGATTGCTGGGCAGTTTTGTCACACTGCCCCTGTGGTACTGGTTACTTGGCGGCATCGCATGAAATTTTTTTAATCCGCTTTTTGTGGCACACTGGCCACACCGCAGTCAACGCAAGCCAGGAGCGATAAGCCGATGGATCTTGACCCGTTTGTCCTGGCCCGCGCCCAGTTCGCCGCCAACATCAGTTTCCACATCCTGTTCCCTTCCATCACCATCGGGTTGGGCTGGATCCTGCTGTTCTTCCGTATCCGTTACACCCTGACCCGCGACCAGAACTGGGAGTATGCCTATTACTTCTGGGTGAAGATATTTGCGCTGTCGTTTGCGATCGGCGTGGTGTCAGGTATCACCATGAGTTTCCAGTTCGGCACCAACTGGCCGGGGTTTATGGATCGGGCTGGCAATATTGCCGGACCGCTGCTGGGATATGAAGTGCTCACGGCGTTTTTCCTGGAAGCGACTTTTTTGGGCGTGATGCTGTTTGGCAAACAGCGGGTGTCCAACCGCATGCACCTGATCGCCTGCGCGCTGGCGGCCTTTGGCACCACGCTGTCCGCATTCTGGATCCTGAGCCTGAATTCCTGGATGCAGACCCCGCAGGGTTATGTGCTGGAAGACGGTGTATTCCAGGTCGGCAGCTGGCTGGAGATCATCTTTAATCCGTCTTTTCCGTTCAGGCTGACACACATGCTGATCGCCTCCCTGCTGACGGCTTCTTTCCTGGTGATTGGCATCAGCGCCTGGCGCATGCGCCGCGAAGTCGACGGACCAGCAACACTTAAAGTATTCAAGGCCGGTATTGCCATTGCCATGATACTCACGCCGCTGCAGATTGTGGTCGGTGACCTGCACGGCATTAACACGCTCGAGCATCAGCCCGCGAAAATTGCCGCCATTGAAGGGGTATGGGACACCGACAGCGCCGTGCCGTTTACTCTGTTCGGGCTGCCCGATGAAGAAACCCGCAGCACACGGTTTGCCGTGGAAATCCCCTTCGTCCTCAGCCTGCTGCTGACCCATGACCCCAATGGCGTGGTGCAGGGCCTGAATGATTTTGTGGGTGAACATCCACCGGTGGCGCCGGTATTCTGGGCCTTCCGTATCATGGTGGGCACCGGCATGCTGATGCTGCTGGTGTCCTGGTGGGGCGGCTGGCAGGTGTTCCGCCGCAAACAGAAGCCCGGCCCCTGGCTGTTACGCGCCACCTCGGTGATGGCGTTTTCCGGTTGGGTGGCGGTGCTGGCTGGCTGGTATGTCACCGAGATTGGTCGGCAGCCGTGGCTTGTCTACGGGCTGATGCGCACCGAAGAAGTTGTCGCCGACCATGGTCCGGGCGTAATGCTGACCAGCTTTTCCGCCTACATGACGCTGTACGTGCTTGTGCTGCTCGCCTATATCGCCACCGTACGCTATATGGCCACCAAACCAGCGGCATCTCTGGAGGCCGCGATTCGTGAGCAGAAACCACCCAAAATTGCAGGAGAACCACTCTGATGGAAGTCTGGCTACCGGTATTTTTTGCGTTTGCCATGGGCCTGGCACTGCTGATTTACGTGGTGTTGGACGGTTACGATCTGGGCATCGGCATTCTGCTGCCGCTGGCCAATGACGAACAGCAGGACACCATGATCGCCGCCATCGGTCCGTTCTGGGATGCCAATGAAACCTGGATTGTGCTGGGCATCGGCATACTGCTGATCGCCTTCCCGCTGGCACACGGCATCATCCTCAGCACCATGTACATCCCGGTCACCATCATGCTGATAGGCCTGGTGATGCGCGGTATTGCCTTTGATTTTCGCTCCAAGGCGGTGTCGCACCACAAACAGATGTGGAACTACATCTTTTTTGCCGGCTCGCTGATTTCATCCATTGCCCAGGGCTGGATGCTGGGCATCTACATCACCGGCCTGGGCAGCGGCTGGATCAACTACCTGTTCTCCGGCCTGATCGCCATCACCCTGCCCGCCCTGTACATCCTGCTCGGCTCCGCATGGCTGTTGATCAAGACCGAACACGAGCTGTTCGACAAAGCCATCGGCTGGGCCCAGAAATCCATCCTGCCCATGGGCTTCGCCCTGCTGCTGGTGTCCATCGCCACACCCCTGGTCAGCAGCACCATCGCCGACAAATGGTTCTCCTTCCCCGACAGCCTGTGGCTGCTGCCCATTCCTGTGCTCAGCACCGGCATCTACCTGGGTCTGTTATGGCTGGTGTACGACACCCGCGTACTGCGCTCGCCCAGGGAATGGCTGCTGTACGCCGGCCTGATCGCCCTGTGCGTGCTCGCCGCCGCGGGCCTGGCCTACAGCATCCTGCCCGACATCATCATCGGCCGCATGAACATCTGGGAATCGGCCGCCAGCACCCCCTCCCTGCTGTTCACATTCTGGGGCACCGCCGTGGTGCTGCCCTCCATCCTGATGTATACCTTCTTTGTGTACCGGATATTCCGGGGGAAGGCGACTACGTTGAATTACGACTGAAATGCAGATTCTGATCGATCGGATTAAAAGCTCCCTATATTAGCCCGATGGGGGATTGTGTAGCGGTGGTGTATCTGGTCTTATTAGAGCAACTTACAGACTTTTGGCTCGTCAGTTCTAGGGTGGGTCGTCGGCGTCGAAACGGATATAGTGTGCCAGCACAGTTATCAGTTTATGCGTGCGCCTGCTTATCAAGGGTGATGCTGGCTTTCCAGCTTGTTAGCACCGGGTTTTCAGCGGCTTGCGTTCGCTGATTGAGAAATGGCTTAATTGAGATCACGTGCAGCAAAGTCGGTTTATCGTGCTGGCGCACGATATAAATGTTATGCAATCGATTTAGCGGAGACAAAGTATTGAGCAGATTGGTAGCAAGAGTTAGAAGGGGAGCCAACGCAGGAGTTCCCCTATATCCACACATCCATAAAGACGGGATGTACGTGGCGAGCCATACGAAGTTTGAAGTTGATTACATTCGAGTTGAGTCGGTGGGGGATCTCGAGGCCCTAGTGAGAGCAGGTTATAAAGCTAGAATGTCTAATCAGGAGCTCGGTAGAGCTCCTTCTCTTATTTCCAGTGATAATATTCAATTCGTCGGCGGCAATACCGTATTGCTTAGTACAAGGCTGGAGAAACTCGAAGAGGAGTTTGATCTCGACAGAGACTCCATAAGCAAGCATAGACGTGAGCAAGCTCTACTGAGAGCATATTTGATGAATGGAAATGCGACTGAGGAATGTTCAATTTGTAGAAGAACTCTCCCGGAGAATATGTTGGTAGCCTCTCACATTAAGATGCGATCTCATTGTACAAATGACGAAAAGCTCGATTTTGACAATGTCGCGATGATCATGTGTAAGTTGGGTTGTGACGATCTATTCGAAAAAGGTTATATCGTTGTTCAATCGGGAAAAGTTGTCGCCAATCCACACAGGACATCAACACCCGCTTTACAGTGTAATCCCCCCATTTTCCGCAGCAGTTACTCGTAGAAACTTATGCTGCCATCA